>CAXDOZ010000077.1:0-11108 GCA_963991145.1 uncultured Chitinophagales bacterium
GTCAAACAGGTTTGAACTCCGAAAGTGTAAACCAGTTCGAAGGTTCCAACGCCACTGCTATCCGGACTGAATTGTCCGCTAAAGCTGTCTACTAATCCAATTCCTGTCCAGAATCCTCCACCAGGATTACCTCCATTTAGGTTTAGGATTCCATTGTCAATGCAAATTGTATCATCTGTACCCGCATCTGCAAAGACTGTGTTGTTGACCGTTACGATCATACTATCGATTCCAATACAACCGGTTACAGGATGTGTGTAGGTGTAGTAGAATTGAGTATTACCAATTCCAAGACTATCAGGCAGGAATACACCTGCAGAACTTATCAGAGTGTCGCCCCAGACTCCTCCGGCCGGAAGGCCAAATAAAGAAACTGGAATTGCCTGATCACAAACTGCAGTGTCCTGTCCTGCATTGGTTGTTGGCAATCCATTCACAGTTACCTGAACCGTATCGAAGTTAACAGAACAGCTATCGTTGCTATAAACGGTTTGGATCACATTGAAGATTCCGCTGTCGACATAAACGTGGTTGATGATGCTGTCTGAGCTTGCCAAAACAGGACTACCATCCCCAAAGTCGTAGTAGATGAAGAATGCTCCGGTTGGGTTACTTGCAAAGAAGAATGAATCATTCTGACAGCCAACAGGATTGATAGCTGTGATGTCAGCAATGACAGAGTTTGGATAAACAGTAATTGTAAGATCTGTTGTATCTGTTCCACAATCATTGAATGCATAAATAGTAACTGTATAGAAACTATCAACTACTCCGGAATTGCTGAATGAATGCTGGAAGTCGAGCAGATTTGTGATCGAAGTATCCGTGCCATCTCCAAAGTCGATGTAGAAACTATCAGCTAATCCTCTACTCTGATTATTAAATGTTACCAGAAGCGGAGAACAACCGCTATCGACATCAGTAGCTACGGCAGCTAAAGGAATCGGACTGGTTACGATATCGTCGAAGTAAACAGCTACAGTTTGACAAACAAAACTGTAAACCCTGTACTCAACTGTGAATGTGCTATCTCCATTTATTCCCGCCGGGAAAGTGATAGTTGGCGGAATGAATGTGAATGCCGTATCTCCCTGACCAAATTCCCAATAGTAGGTATAACCACCATAAGGAGTAGCAGGTGGAATAGGGAAGAAGTCAACTGCAAGTGGACCACAACCCGTATCAGGATCCGGAGTGAAGAAGGCAGTTGGATCGTCAGAGATGCTGATCAATGCAGAAGTGCTATCTGAGCAACCTGCAGCAGTAGTAGCAAATAAAGTGATCGTGTACTGACCTGGGCTATCATAGATATGGAACGGATTTGCACCCGTGCTTGAGTCTCCATCTCCCCAGAACCAGGTGTAGATCACTGCATCAATTGTATCCAGAACAAAGAACACTGAATCATCTTCACAGGCCACAGCTGGAAAGCTGAAGTTCAGGTTTGGAAGTGGATTCGTAATTGCATTCTTGGTGCTGTCATTTGAACAGCCATTTGTATTAGTCACCGTTAAGGTTACAGGATAAACTCCCGTTACAGCATAAACATGAGATGGGTTTTGGATGGTGTCACTATTGCCATCTCCAAAGTTCCAGTTCCAGCTCACCAATCCTGCTGCATTCGGAATTGAAAGATCTGTGAAGAATGTTGTGTCACCAATACAGGTAAGTGTATTGGTGAAATCAACCTGTGGCAATGGCCAAACGAAGTACTCATTTGTATCGCGGGTTAAACAGGTCTGCACTCCAAATGTGTAGACCAATGCTTGTGTTCCTACACCCGCCAGAGCAGGTTCAAAGACACCAAGAGTAGAATCGATGATTCCCGGACCTGTCCAGAATCCGCCCGCAGGGCTGAATCCTGCAATCGTATCAGGACCATTATTCAAACAGATGGTATCAGTTATTCCTGCATTTGCAAAGGTTGGAGCAATTACGGTGACTATAAGCGAATCGCTATTTGTACAACCATTGGTGTCGGTTGCCGAGTAAGTCATTGTGTAGTTGCCAAGTCCAAGGTTGCTTGGAACAAAGTTTCCACCGGGGGTGATTGTTGGTCCTGTCCATAGGCCTCCGGCCGGATTGCCAAATAGCTGCACCGGGATCGCCTGATCACAAACCGTAGTATCCTGACCGGCATTGATTATAGGAAGTCCGAGGACATTTACTGTTAGACTGTCAGAAGCCACACAACCACTTGAATCAGTGTAAGTATAAGTGAGGATATGAGGTCCAATTCCCGCTATTCCGGGATCGAAGTCACCGGTAGGATTTACAATTCCTGTTCCAGACCATAATCCGCCCGCAGGGCTTCCACTTACAATAGTGAAGACAGTATCATTCACACAGATGTCAAAGTCTGCTCCCGCATCTACAAGAGGAATATTAAACACTCTGACTGTTTGAGTGAGCGTGTCGCTACAACCTGAGCCTGCTGCAGTAATGATCAATGTGACATCATAAAGCGAGTCGATGAGGTTAGATGAATTTGTAAATGTGAAGGAAGGATTCTGAACCGTATCAGTTAATACCCCATCGCTATACCATGCCCAGGTCACACCAGGGGTTGAGGAATCGATCGCATTCTCTAGTAGAGGCGAGCAGCCAGCCTGAGGGTTTAGGCTGAAGTTCGCGACCGGATCTTCAATGGTGATGAAGTCAAGTGTAAAGGTGTCTGGAGAACAACCTTCAATATTGGTAGCTACCAAACTAATGGCAACTGTATCACCATCAAAAGGGATGGTGTAGCCTGGGAAACTAAGACCGTTCCCAATAACCACACCATCCGCTAACCAGGTATAGTTATCATTGGCAGTAGGAAAATCTACGCCAGTGATGAGATTTGAATCCAGTACAAATGGGGCACAATCAATAGTGAAAGGCGCATTGAACTGGGCTACAGGATTCGGGAATACTGTAATGGTATCGTAAATCGTATCTGCACATCCGTGCTCGCTGAATGCGATCAGCTCAACGATGTAAATGCTGTCGTCTAATCCGGTATTTGAAAAGACTACAACCGGATCTTGGAGATTAGAAGTTTGACCGTTTCCAAAGTTCCATGAGAAGGTCATACTGTCGATGGTCTCTCCGAAATTGTTTGGATCGCTCGTATTTGTAAATGTCACGGTTAGTGGTCCACAGCTGTCTGTGTTTGATGCAGTGAATCCTGCGATCGGTTGTGGCCAGATAATCGTGTTGAATGTTGCACTATCTACACATCCTCTGATATCAGTAACCAACAGGTTCACTGAGTAAAGAACTGAATCAGCAAGGCTGATAGGGAAAGAGAAAAGTGGAGTTTGAAGTGTGCTATCATCAATTGCAGCAACTGGATCAATTGTCCATGCCCAGCTTGGAACTACCCCAAGAGAATTGTTAAGAGGGCTAAAACTCGCCGGACCACAATTTGCTGTATCGATCGTGAAATCTGCTAACGGACGGCTAAGAACTGTAATGTTTCTATTGATCGTGTCTGTACATCCATCAATACTTGTAATAACCAAAGTAACCTGGTAAGCAGTGTCGACCTGGCTTTGATTGTCATCAAATGCAAAGATCGGATTGGCAGTATTTGCACCGGTAATAGTCACAGATCCGGATGGGATGACTGACCATTGGTAAGTAGCTGCTCCCTTAACTGCTGAGGCATCCAAAGCTGAAACGGTATCTCCTGAACATGCCGGGTTTCTATTGAACTGGAAGAAAGCCTGTGGCTGAGGATAAACTGTGATCGTTTGATCCGTGGTATCGCTACATCCCGATCCTGCTGTCACGATCAAGCGAACAGTTTGGATCGAATCAGTTGTATTACTGTTATTGAAGAATGTTAGCGTTGGACTGGCCAGGTTACTTACAAGCTGCCCATTGATATACCAGTTGTGGTTTACTCCCGGAGTAGAAGTATCTGTAAATGGAATTGTAAGAGGGTGGCAACCATTATAGAATGGAGCGGAGAATCCTGCAATCGGGTTTTCAATTGTAATGAACTGCAGGCCAAATGTGTCTGGCTGACAGGCATGCACGTTTTGTGCTACCAATTGAATATTTGCGGTATCACCATCAACAGCAATTGTGAATCCAGGGAAGGTGGTTCCTGTTCCAACCACTACTCCGTTCACCAACCAGGTATAGGAATCATTCGCATTTGGATAAGGAACCAAAGTGATATTTGTGCTATCGATTACGAATGGTGCACAATCAACCTGAGAGGTAGCATTAAACTCTGCTCTTGGGTTAGGGAAAACTGTAACCGTATCGTATAGTGTATCTAAACAACCATGTTGTGTTTGCGCAATGAGTTCTACGATGTAAATGCTATCGATCACTCCTGTATTAGTAAAGGTAGCCGTAGGATCCTGGAGAGTGGATGTTTGTCCGTTTCCAAAGTCCCAATTGAAGCTCATGCTTGCGATCGTCTCTAAACCATTATTTGGTGTAGATAGGTTATTGAACTGGATTGTTAATGGTCCACAAGAGTCAAAACTTGCTGCAGTAAAGTTTGCAGTAGGTTTTGGATACAGAGTGAAATCTTCAAAGAATGTATCTACACATCCATTGGTGTCTGTAATTGCCAGAGTGATCGTATAGATCACCGAATCATTATTGCTAACCGGTACATCAAAAGTAGGGTTCCCGGTAGTTCCGTTTGTAACCGATCCTGCTCCAGAGATCAACCATGAATAGTTAAGACCGGTGCCTGTTGAGGTATTGTTAATCCCAAAACTGGCAGGTCCACAGAAGGAATCAGTCACAGTGAACCCGGCAACCGGGCGAGAATATATTGTAACAGGATTTGTGGCGGTGTCAAGACAGCCATCGACACTTCCAATCACCAATGTGATCTGGTAAGTACTGTCAACTCCACTTTGGTTATCGGGGAAGATGAAGTTTGGATTTGAAGTGGCTCCGCCGATGATAATTACAGCCGAACTATTTACTGTCCATGTATAAGTAGCCGGTCCTTTTACATCTGAAGAGTCTCCAATGATAATTGCAGCAGGGGCACATGCTGCTGGAGGGATAACTATGAAATCAGCCAGTGGCTTTGGATAAACAGTAACTGTTTGGCTAGTGGTATCACTACAACCCGAACCTGCAGTCACAATCAGGGTCAGGGTTTGAACTGAGTCCTGGGTGTTAGAATTGTTTCTGAAAGTAAGTGTAGGGTTCTGAAGGTTTGAAACCAATGTGCCATCAATGAACCAGGAGTGATTCACCCCTGGAGTACTTGTGTCAACTGGGTTGATGCTTAGAGGATGACAGCCAGCATTTATCGGCAGGCTAAACCCAGCTACCGGTTTTTCAATAGTTCTGAAGTCAACATCAAAGGTATCGGGAGTACATCCATGAACATTTGTGGTGATCAGGCGAATTGTAACAGTATCCGGTCCTGAAGGAATTGTGAAGCCGGGGAAAAGGATTCCATTTCCAAGGAATACCCCATCTGCGTACCAGGCATAAGCATCATTTGCTATTGGGTATTGAATGGTTGTGATGATCGAGGTATCAATCGTGAATGGAGCGCAATCGGCCTGGAAGGCTGAAGTAAACTCTGCCCTTGGGTCTGGATAAACTGTCACAGAATTGGTTACAGTATCTAAGCAACCATGCTGTGTTCTGGCTATTAAAGTGACAGTATAAATACTATCAATAACTCCAGTATTTGTGAATGTTACAATAGGATCTTGAGCTGTAGAAGTTTGTCCGTTTCCAAAATCCCAGGTGAAAGTCATGCTAGCAATGGTCTCGGTTCCATTGTTTGGAGTAGAGATATTGTTGAAGGTTACGGTAACTGGTCCACAAGAGTCAGTTGGAACGGGAGTAAAATCTGCCGTAGGCTTAGGATATAGAATGACTTGTTGAGAGTCAGTATCTATACATCCGTTTGCATCGGTCACCGTCAGGTTGACCATATAAATAACAGAATCTAAAAGGCTAACCGGCAAGGAGATCTGAGGCTGAGCCAGGGCTGGGTTATTGATCGGAGCAATAGGGTTGATCGACCATGCATAGTTCAATCCTGTTCCAGTGGAATTATTTGTTGGAATTATGGTTGTAGGTCCACAAACGGTTGAATCAACAGAAAAGTCAACTATTGGTCTGGACCATAATGTAATTGTTCTTGTTAATGTGTCACTACATCCATCTACCGATGTTACTATCAATGATACGCTATATGTTGTATCAACTCCCGATTGGTTGTCTGGGAAGAAGAAAGTAGGCATGTTCCCTGTTGGGTTGCTAATTGTAACAGCAGTTGAGTTTACTGTCCAAAGGAAGGTTCCCGGGCCTTTAACCAAGGATGTATTTGTAACCACGATACTATCTGGAGCACATAGATTTGAAGGGATAAACGAAAAATCGGCTGTCGGTTTTGGCCAAACCAGAATTGTATCCATGATGGTATCTGTGCAGGATGTACCTGCTTCTACCACATGCATGATCACGTGATTTGCATCAATTGTTGACGAAGGGTTTGTTAGGATTAGAAGTGGACTTGTTTGATTCGAAACAAGGATCCCGTTATCATACCAGAAATGGTTAACTCCGGGAGATCCTGTATGCGTTAACTGAACCGAGAGTGGGTGACATCCAATTGTAGGCACTGCAGTGAAAGAAGCATCTGGTAAGACATTTACTACAACCTGAATGGTAGTGTCATCTGTACATCCAAAGCTATCTGTGACGGTCAGTGTAACATTATAAGTCCCTGTGGCTGAGTAAATGTAAACCGGGTTTTGCTGAGTACTTGTTCCTGAGCCATCTCCAAAGTTCCAGTTCCACGATACTAACGGAGTTCCAAGTGGATCTACAAAAGTTAGATCGGTAAAGAAGCTTGAATCACCAATACAAACATCAGGGGCACTGAAGTTTGCAATTGGGCTGGGGTAAACACGAACAACATTGGTAACTGAATCTGTACAACCATTATCGTCGGTAATGGTAAGCGTTACATTGAAGAAACCGAATCCAGTATAGGTATAGCTTGGATTCTGATTGGTACTTGTACCTCCATCTCCAAAGTCCCAATTCCAGCTTACGATGTTTCCAATGAAGGCTGTATCGATAGTTGATAGGTCAGTAAAAACTGTAGGATCTCCAAAGCAAACAGATGTCCAACTAAAGGCTGGAACCGGAAGAGGGTTGACGGTAATAGTTTGAGTTGTATCGTCCACACATCCATTGGAATCGGTCACAAGAAGGTTGACATTATATGTCCCGTATACAGCGTAATTGTTTGATGGATTTTGTTGGGTTGAATTGTTCAGATCTCCAAAATCCCAATTCCAGTTTTGTGCCCCTGCCCCAAATGGGTTACCAGCGATAGTGAGGTCCGTAAAGTTTACGGGCGTTCCTAAACAAGGTAATGTGGCAGAAAAGTTCGCCTCAGGAAGGCTATGAACAAAGAAACTGGCTGAATCACTTGTAGTCCCACAAGTATTGGTAGCACTAATAATTACCTGATAGTTACCAGGAATATTGTATACGATTGAATCGGGAAGGGAATCAGTGCTTACGGCAGGAATACCTCCTGAAAAACTCCAGTTGTAGCTGATAGTATCATCTTCACACAAGTCATAAATTACAATAGGACTATATAGCGCAGTGTCACAAAAATCTGTAGGCTGTTGAAGTGTTACTCCAGGTGGTTCCTGTACAGTAACTGTATCATATATAGTATCCATTCCACAGGTATTCATCACGATCAATTCGATCTCATATCTACCTGAGGTATTAAAGGTGAATCTTGGGTCAATGGAGTTTGTATTTGTGGAGTCTCTAAACACCCAGCTTGGACCAGTATTACAGCCACCTCCCAAAGAGCGGACAGACCATGTCATTAGGTAGTCGCCACAATCAGTAAGTACATTTGATGTGTTGGTCATATCCACAAAAAGTGGAGCACAGCCACTGTCGGGGGTTTGAATGAAACTTGCTATAGGTGTATCCTGGGCACAGAGTGTGTCTACATAAACATTTATACCACAAAAATCACTTGCGGTTAGAGTTACGATGTATTCCCCTGGGTTTGCATATTGATGCGATTGAGGACTAAAATCCGATGTGTTGAAGATCGTACCATCACCAAGATTCCAAAGGAAGAAATCAGTTGAGTCACAATTGTTGTTAAAACCCGGTGTACTTTGGTTTACGAAGATGAAGGAGTCCTGAAAACAGCCAGTATCATCTACAATGTCAAACCTCGATTCAGGGAGAGTATAAACCCTAATACCTCCAACCGCAGCTGGAGTAGAATCACAAACGTTTACAGCAGTAATACTGAAGATCCAGGCATCTGGAGGGAAGATCGGTGGTGATCCCGGAGCGTCACAGGAGGTGGTACCATAAGTATGACAAATGGTATCTGGGGGAGGGTGATTGTAGACTGTTACCCCAGAGCCATCACCAAAACTTACGAAGTATCTTGTGTTTGATGCATTTCCCTGAAAGTTCAAAAGGGGAAAGCAGAATGTTTGGGGAGCACATCCACTTGTAGCACCCGGAGAACCCACTGCAATAGCGGGATTTGTTGTATTGTTAAGTGGGATAGTCCTTGTAAAAGTGCACCCATTAGAACCAGTTGCGGTAAACAGAATATTGAATAATCCTGTGGAATTGTAGGTGTGAGTTAATCCTGCACCAGGAAAGAAGGCACCTGTCCATAATGGAGAACCATCTCCCCAATCAAGAGAGTAGCTTACTATTCCAGCAATAGGTGTGCTGGTGTTAAAGACTGTCAAGGTGAAAGTATCGCCTAAACAGTTGGTGAAATTAGTAACGGGATCTACCAGATTTGGATCAGGTCTCTGTTGCACCGCAACTGTCTGCTGACTTATACTAGAGCATCCATTTGTATCAATCTTTGTTAGTCCTGCCACAAAGAATGAATAGTTCACTCCGATTGCATCAAAAGAGAAACTTGTATCACCGGCGGTGATCAATTGACCATCGAAATTCCAGACATAGGTGCAATTACTGTCAGGGCTTTGGATCGTGAAGGAAGTGTTTGTTGGTGCACAAACACTATCTGGTGTGAAGGTGAAAAGGGGCGCATTGGGCAGAGGTAAGCCAAACACAGTAATGGTATCAAAGGCCACACATCCGGTATCGTCAATGACCTGAAGAACATAGTCAATGGTGTCATTTTGAACAACAACCAAAGGGCGAGCCACCGAGTCTCCTGTAGACCATATATAGGTTAATGGGGGATTTCCAGAACCTGGAAAGGGGAAGGCTCCCAATCTTACGCTGTCACCTGTACATGCAAAAATATCGTCACCGGCAAATGCTTGACATTGGGCCTGAGACTTTTGATTAAATAATAGAAATGCACACGCAATGGCGATTACGAGTCGAAATTGCACCATACTCTACTGCTGTATTACCTGGTTAGTCAATCGAAATTATCCTTTTATTGGCGTGCAGTAAGACGTCATTTAAAGGTTAATTCGCCTTCACAAATTACTTATACGCACTGGGTATGAAAAAGATATACCAACAATGCTGCCCACATTAATGGTTTATTTGACATGAAAGTGGACAGTATTTAAGGACACAAAAAGAAATTTGGAGGTTGTATGTGCATTTGAATAGCATAAGCAATATCTCTTGTATTGCTGTGAATTTTATCTTTGCCCCTCATGTCGATCTCAGTAAAGGATCTCACAAAAGTTTACGGACAACAGAAAGCGATTGACTCCATCAATTTTGAGGTGGATTCAGGTCAGGTGGTTGGATTTCTTGGGCCCAATGGTGCAGGGAAGACCACTACGATGAAGATCCTTACCTGTTATATCCCTCAAAGCTCCGGGAAAGCTACGGTTTGTGGCATTGATGTAAACACGGAGCCTCTGAAGGTGAGAAAACAGATCGGCTACCTGCCAGAGCACAATCCGCTTTACAAAGAGATGTATGTCAAGGAGTACCTGAGCTTTGTAGCTGGGTTCTTCAAACTAGGAAAGAACGCTGATAAGAGAGTTGAGGAGCTGATCGACCGTACTGGTCTGCAAAATGAGCGCAAGAAGCGAATCGGGCAGCTTTCAAAAGGTTACCGACAAAGAGTAGGACTTGCTCAGGCTTTGATCAATGACCCTCAGGTTTTGATCCTCGATGAGCCTACTTCCGGTTTGGATCCAAACCAATTGGTAGAGATCCGACAATTGATCAGAGAGATTGGAAGAGAAAAGACCGTTTTGCTCTCAACCCATATTATGCAGGAAGTTCAGGCAATTTGCGACCGTGCTATTATCATTAATAATGGTCATATCGTAGCAAACGATACTCTTGATGATCTGCGAAGAAAACATGGAAATGAGAATGCGGTGGAAGTGATGATCAAAGAGAATCCCTCTGTTGAGCAGCTAAAATCTATTGAAGGAATTGATGAAGTAAAAGAGATATCCAAGTCTACATTCAAGATCAGCACCGGCAAATCAGTAGATATTAGAGAAGTAGTATTTGAGCATGCTAAGGAGAGCGATCTTACCATTCTGGAGATGAAATCCTCAGAATACTCGCTCGAAGATGTGTTTAAAAAGTTAACCGGACGCGCGTGATAACACTACTGAAAAAAGAACTCAATGGCTTCTTTAGCTCGCTGATCGGTTACCTTTCGATCATAGTCTTCCTATTGGTGATGGGGCTCTTTGTCTGGATAATTCCGGATACATCTGTATTGGATTTTGGATACGCTACCCTCGAGCCTTTCTTCTTTATAGCCCCAATGGTTTTGATGTTCCTGATTCCGGCCATCACCATGAGGATGTTTTCCGAAGAGTACAATAGCGGAACCATTGAATTGCTTGTCACCAAGCCAATAACTGATACTCAGATCATCATTGCGAAGTTCCTTGCCTCATTTATTCTGGTGACCTTTGCCCTGCTGCCAACTTTGGTTTATTACTATTCTGTTTACCAGTTGGGTTCTCCTGTTGGAAATATTGATACAGGAGCTTTTATCGGTTCCTTTCTCGGTTTATTAGGCCTTTCGGCCGGATTTACATCGATTGGTCTTTTCTGTTCTTCTGTGACCCGAAACCAAATTGTGAGTTTCATCTTCGGCCTGTTCCTGTGTTTCTTTCTCTACATGGGCTTTGATTTTATAT
>CAXDOZ010000078.1:0-11094 GCA_963991145.1 uncultured Chitinophagales bacterium
AGATCTTTTTGCGTACAGAGAAAACAATCAATGAAGAACAATCGGTCTTTGTCAATCAATATTTTAGAACTCGTGTCAGCCCTGCACTTGTCCCGATTATCATTGATCCCGATCGCCCTTTCCCTGCTTTGAAAGGGAAGGCAATTTACCTTGCAGTAAAGCTGTGGTCAGATAATCCTGAGGTAAGCCCTACTTACGCTCTGGTTGAGATACCCACCAAAACGATTTCTCGCTTCCTTGTACTGCCAAGTGTCGACGAAAAAAAATCAATCATCCTTCTTGATGATGTCATTCGAGCAAATCTTCCCAGAATTTTCAGAACATTCGACTTTGATCATATTGAGGCAAGGACGATGAAAATCACCAGAGATGCTGAATTGGATCTAGATGATGATATCTCTTTAAGCTACATTGACAAAGTAGCTAACAGTGTCAAGGCCAGGAAGAAGGGAGATGCGGTTCGATTTGTTTTCGATAAGAAAATGAGCCAGGAGTTTTTGGATATGGTCTTCCAAAGATTGCATCTCGATAGTAGTGATAATATCATCCCGGGAGGGAGATACCATAACTTCAAGGACTTTATGGGCTTCCCAAATGTGGGTTCAAGTGATTTTGAATACAAGAGTATAGTGCCATTATCTCATAAGGTCCTTAATGGAGCGAAGAGCATGTTTGCTGCGATTCAAGAGAGAGAATTTCTTTTGCATTATCCCTATCAGTCTTTTAGTCATCTTATTGATTTCATCCGCGAAGCGGCAATTGATCCAAATGTTACTACCATAAAAACCACTCTTTACAGATTGGCTGAGAATTCAATGGTAGTAAACTCATTGATCGTAGCAGCCAAGAATGGTAAAAAAGTAATTGCAGTTGTTGAGCTCCAGGCTCGATTTGATGAAGAATCCAATATCTACTGGTCAAATCGAATGAGGGAAGAAGGAGTCAATGTGATCTATGGTGTGCCGGGATTAAAAGTTCATAGCAAATTATGTCTGGTTACCAGATTGGAAGATGATATGAAAGTCAGATACGCCAATATTGGCACTGGTAACTACAATGAAAAGACTGCAAGGATCTACAGTGATACGAGCTTCTTCACCTCAGATCCAATAATCACAAAAGACCTGAACAACGTCTTTAAGTTCTATCAGAACAACTTCTCTGTTTTTCAATACAATAACATCATCGTCTCCCCTCATTACACCAGAAAGATGTATCTGCAGCTCATTCAAAATGAGATAGAACAAGCAGAGAAAGGAGAGGAGGCATGGATGTTTTTGAAGATGAACTCCTTAGTGGACGAGGTGATGATCAAAAAACTTTATGAAGCCAGTAAGGCAGGGGTAAAGATCAGGATGATCATCAGAGGGATTTGTTGCCTCGTGCCAGGAATTGAAGGCTTAAGTGATAATATCGAGGTGATCAGCATAGTGGATAAATTCCTTGAGCATTCCAGAGTCTATGTTTTTTGTAATGGCGGAAACCGTCGATTCTACATTTCATCTGCCGATTGGATGACGAGAAACCTGGACCATCGTGTTGAAGTTTCATGCCCAATTAAAGACGAAGATCTTCAGAACGAGCTAATGGATTTCATGGAGATCCAATGGGCTGATAATGTGAAGGCGCGAATAATATCACAAGGCATAGAAAACGAGTACAGGCCAACAATTGGCAAGGAACATAGAGCCCAAATTGACTTCTATGATTACCTTGCAAATATTCACCCACCCCTAACAGATATACAGTAGAAATTGAGGAAGTTTGCAGCAATCGACATCGGGTCCAATGCAATGAGATTGTTGGTGATGTCTGTTTATGATGCAGGCCCGGAGCCAGTATTTATCAAATCTTCGCTAGTTCGCGTGCCTGTTCGTTTGGGACAGGAGGCATTTACACAAGGTAGGATTTCAGAGTCTACTCAAAAGTTACTCATTCACGGAATGAAGAGTTACTACCATTTCATGATGGCGAGTAAAGTTGTTGCTTACAAGGGAGTAGGAACATCTGCTTTACGAAACTCTGAGAATGGTGCCGAGATCATAGAAAGAATCAGGAGAGAAGCAAATATTGAAATCAGGCTAATAACTGGTGGAGAAGAGGCGGAGATCATTCACACTACTCAGGTGGCGAATATGATCGAACTGAATAAAAATTATCTCTATGTTGATGTAGGAGGAGGCTCAACCGAACTTACCCTCTACTCAAATGGGAAACAGGTCAGGTCTATGAGCTTTAAAATTGGTACAATCAGATTAATGAATGATACCATAAGCGAAGACCAATGGAACATGGTATCTGAATGGTTGAGTCCTATTAAAGAAAAGTATGAGGACCTAACCATTATCGGTTCAGGTGGAAACATCAATAAGATCTTTAAGCTGGCATACAAGAAACCTGAGGAATCTCTTAGTATGAAATATCTCTATGATCAATATGAAGAGATGAGTAATCTAAGTTATGAGGAAAGGATATTCAAGTATAAACTAAACGCTGATAGAGCAGACGTGATCGTGCCTGCAACTGAGATCTTCATCAAGATCATGGAATACTCTGGAGCCCAGGAGATTTTCGTGCCAAAAATCGGCTTGTCTGATGGATTAGTAAGGAGGGTTTATTCCGATTACAAGAAGAAGAAGCTTAAAAGCCTTAATATTCTCTATCCTTAAGTTCAGATTACGCGAACGTCTTGTAATGCCTGAGTTTAGGTGGAATAATTTAGCCTAGAGTAACAGACTTCTTAACGATTACTTAATGTAACAGCTTGGCAGCTATCCTACATTAGTATTGCATAAAATCGCAATATCAAATGAAAAAGCTGTTACCCCTTCTTGGCCTCTTGCTCATTAGCTCAATTGGCCTAAATGCCCAGGTTCTTGGCATTGGACAAATTGCAATGGTCGGTATCGATACCGATGGTGAAGACTTCACATTTGTTGCTTTAGACAATATTCCTGTTGGAACTCAGATTTATTTCTCCGATAAACCAATGGTAAACGATTCTACTATTAATGCTTCATCAGGAGAAGGAGTTATTCTATGGACTGCACCTGGCACGATTACCTGTGGAACAGTTGTTCGACGTGCTGCTAGCCCAGGTGATTTTGTAAACATTCAAGGATCATTTGCTTTAGGAAATGGTGGAGATAACATTATTGCATTTCAAGGATATAACACAACTACAGGAGTGGTGGATTCCTTTCTACATGCTATTTCCAGCAATGGTTCATACAATTCACCTCCACTTCCGAAAGGTTTGATGAGTTCAGATATCCCAAGATTGTCACTTGATAACGGACAATACATTGGGAACAAAGTAGATACTGATGCACTCCTTTTTAGCACCATTAATACGGTAAATGGTGCTAACTGGGACGAAAACAATAGCTATGGCTCTGTTACTTTGGAAGATTCATCTTTCACTGTAACAAATTGCGTTCTTCCTGGAGGGACACCAACTATTCAATCTTCAAATATTGCAAATAATGGTTGCTCTTTTGCCCAGAATTCAATTGACCTTGGATGGTCAGCAGGAGATGGTATCAGAAGGATTGTTGTTGCTTCTAAGGCCCCCATCACAGGAACCCCTGCGAACAACACTACATATTCAGCAGATGCAGTATTCAATAATGGTCAAAGCACATTGAATGCAGGAGAATTTGTTGTTTATGATGGAAATTCAAACAGTGTCACAGTGACTGGATTGGCAAATGGAACAGTTTACTACTTCCAGATTTTTGAATATAATGGAAGTCCTGGATCTGAAGATTATCTGACAAGTCCTGGTACCAACAATCCAATGATGTTGAGCACTGCTACTCGTCCTTCAGGTACCGGAGTTACTACTATCCAGCCATTTGATCTTGCTCCAACAGCAAATCCTTGGGAGTTTTGCTCTTTCCCAGCTCAATACAATGTATCTAGTGATACCTGGGATACAGTAACTAGTTTTACAAATACATCTACCTCGCAAACTATTATTCCAGATGTTGGGTCTCATTTCTTTGGAATGAGAGACCTGAATAATCCAAATAACGGTCTGCCAATCTCATTTGCAGATCACTGGTTGGATTTTCAACCAATAGAATTAAATAATCCATTCGGTACTGTTCTTTCATTCAGTTACTGGGCTGAATTTAGTTTCGCTGGAACATTTGATCAGATCATTTACAATGTTCAATATGACACGGGTACGGCATGGCCTTCTGGCAGTGATGTGGATATTGTTTCTCCTAATTCAGGCTTTATTTCGCAGGGAGGATGGGATACGGTTTCGATAACAATTCCTGGATCTGCAACCTCAGTACGTTTAAGAATTGGAGGGAATTTTGACGGTGGAAATGACATGTTAGGAATTGATAATGTGCGTTTAGTCCCCAACACTGGAGCTACTCCACCGGAAGCATTGTCAGCATCAGTAATAAATACGACTACTGTTGAGGTTACCTACTCTCAACCAATGACAGCTGCATCTGCTCAAACTATTGGAAATTATCTTGGATTAACATCTCCTATCACATCAGTATCTGTTACGGCTAACCCAGCAATTTATAGATTGAATCTGGGATCTCCTCTTGCTCCTGGAACTCAACAACTGATTGTAAATAATTCTACAAATATCGCAGCTACTCCAATGGCTGGGCCTGATACTGTATTTGTAGAAATCGTTCCAAATGTTGTGATTAGTGAGATCATGTACAGTCCGGATGGATCTGATGACCTTGAGTTTATTGAGATCGTAAACCTTGAGGCTGTTCCGATCAATTTGGCATCCTATTCCTTCACAGAAGGTTTTGATTACACATTCCCTAATCCATCAATTGTAGCTCCGGGTCAGCACTTGACTATTGCTAGAAATACCGGTCGATTCTTTACCACTTTTGGTTTCTTGCCAGACCATACCTGGACTTCCGGAAATCTAACTAATGCCGGAGAAGATATTGAAATCACTTCTCCTTTGGGAGCCCAGGTTGCATATGTAGATTACGGTACAAATGGTGACTGGGCTGCTGTTGCTGAAGGAGGTGGACCATCTCTAACTTACTGCTCAGCATTTTATACAGGAGGGACTAATAATGATCCAGCTCAATGGGGCATGTCTCAAAACTTCATTACAGACATGTATGATGGAAATAACTACGTATATGCCAGCCCAGGAGCGCCTGAATGTACAAACGCATGGCTGGGTAGATCAGATTCAATCTGGTCAAACCCTATGAACTGGTCTCTGGGTACTGTTCCACTTCTTTGTGTGAATGATGTTGTAATTGGATCGAGCTTCGAATTTTTCATAAGTGGATATAGTTTCCCATTTATACTTGACGATAGCACAGGAAATGTAAATAATCTAACCATTACTCCATTCGGGGAGCTTACAATTGGTATAGCTCCAGGAGATACCGGAATCCTACAGATCTGTGGTGACTACAGAAATGATGGAATTCCGAATCTTGGATATGGAGCTCTTGTATTCACGGGAGCTACTGATAATGATGCGATTGGAGGAATGCGAATTGGAGCATTAACAATAGGAAAGCTTGCTGGTCAAAAGCTCAACCTTACTTCTGGTTTCGAGGGCTTTGTTCGATATGGAATCGGCTTTGGACCATCATCAGGAGATCTTGATATTGATCCGGCTGCTTCTCTAACAGTCATTTCAGATTCTTCAGGAACAGGCTGGATTGATGACTTTACATTTGGACCAACTACTGGAAGCATTATTGGAGATGTTACGATCCAACGATATGTAAATAATCCTGGGAATGCTTTCCATTACCTTGGTTCTATGACTTCAGGTGCAACTGCTGCTGATTGGTCAGATGACTTTAGCATTGCATCTACAGGAGCTACTGGAGGACACCTTAGCCATGTTATTCCATTCTTTGGTTGCGATCCTACCCAACTTGATCCTAACTCACCTTACGGTGGACTCTTCGACTATGTAGAGTCTGTTGTTACAAATTGTGAGCTTGAAGGATGGAGAGTTATTGCAGACGGTACATATCCTCTTTCGGCAGGTACTGGATTCGCAGGAATCATTCCAAATGGAACAGTAGTAGATGTAACAGGAAATCCAAATACAGCGAAAACAGTGGCCATAACCACTCCAATTACCGCTACAGGAACAAATACCTCAGCAGCTGCTGGCTATAATCTTGTAGCAAATCCATTCCCATCTGGTCTTGATTGGGCAGTTGCAGGTGGAGCTGGAGTCAATCCAAATATTGATGGTTCTGCTTATATCTGGGAATCGACAGGATACTACTCTGGGTCTTTGAAAGAAGTAAATGTCATGTTACCACAGGTGATCGCATCCGGTCAGGCATTTGAAGTACTGGCTCTTGGAAATGGTTTCATGAACTTCACAAACATCATGAGAGCTCAGCAAGCAGGTGCATTTGTTCGTCAGGCTCCACTTTACGAAGCTAGAATTGATCTTAGCGTAGAAGGAAATGGAAAAGCCGATAGAACTCATATCCTCTTTGCAGATGAAGCTACTAATGCTTATGACAGAGGATACGACTCCTACAACAAGAACAATGAGCAGGGATCACCTACAATTTTCTCAAACCTGAATACAGATGAGTTAGGAATTCAATCACTGCCAATGTTTACCGGAATGGAAAGCATTGAAGTTGGATTTATTCCATCTGTGAATGGTTCATACACCATTACTGCCGCTGAACTTGGTACCCTTCCATCTTCTACTCTTGTATTCCTTGAGGATAAGAAAGATGCAGTAGTTCATTGCCTTACTGTAAATCAATCTTACTCATTTAGCGCTACAACTCAAGATGCTAAGGATAGATTCAGACTCTTCTTTAATGAGCCGGTTGAACCAAGCTCAACTACCGCAAGCTGTATTGGTAATGATGCAGTAATGACCGTTGATCTCGGTGCTGTTACATGGGACAGCTGGACACTGTTTGATGCTTCAAACAATGTTGTTGTCTCTGGTGCTAATGCCTCTGGTCTGCAGACAGTAAACCAACTTGTTGGAGGAAACTATTCACTTGAGTTAAACTTCCAGGGTCATATCATCACACAGGGTGTTACAGTTCAAACCCTTGATCTGGTTGAGGCTACTATTGATCTTTCAACTTACCTGGCTGAGGTAGGAGAGATGATCAACTTCTCTGCTTTCGCAAATGGAGCAAACAATATCGATGTAGATCTTGGAGACGGAACAGTGATCTCTGCCAATAATTTCGACTATGCTTACACTCAGGCTGGAACTTACGAGGTTGTTGTTAGCGGTTCAAGCGATGACTGCTCAGATAGTGATTCAAAAACTGTTGTAGTAACTGCTAAGACTACCGGAATTGAGGATCTTGAGCAATTAGGTGTTCAATTGATCATCGCTGATCAGCTGATCAAAGTGAGATTCGATCAGCCACTTCAAGAGGAAGTTAGCCTAAACGTTTATGACCTTGCTGGAAACATGATGTTTGCAAAAGATGACATTCAAGCTGATCAGGATATCAGCCTTGACCTTGCAGCAGGATATTACCTGGTACAACTTAACATTGAATCGAATCAAGTCGTCAAGAAGCTTTTCCTTCATTAAACGATTGATCATCAACTAATAGAAAGTCAGGGAGTCCATTATGGATTTCTTGACTTTCTTTTTTTTATAAGGCTATCTTAAGGGGATTCTAAAAATCCCGAATGATCAAATTTCACTCTCTCCTTATCATATTCTGCTTGTTCTCAATCTCTGCCTTTTCGCAGCAGTTCAATCTTACTTTAGAGCATGACGGAGTAACCAGGACTTACCACTTGTATGTCTCTCCTACATACGATTCAACGGTTCCAACATCTCTGATCGTAAATCATCACGGAGCGACATCTAACGGACCTCAGCAAATGCTGTTCTCGAATATGACGGTAGTAGCAGACACCGCAAATTTTATGATGGCATTCCCGGATGGAATTAATAATGTTTGGAACAGTGGTTTTCAGCAGCCTTTCAACTCAGGAGTTGATGATGTAGGATACATTTCCTCTCTTATCCAGTATCTGGGAACTCAATACAATATCGATCCTGCAAAGGTCTATAGTTGTGGAATGTCAAATGGAGGCTTTCAAAGCTTCAGGTTGGCCTGCGAGCTGGAAGATAAGATCGCAGCAATTGCATCAGTAACAGGATCAATGGCAGATAGTGTTGGTCATTACTGCCAAACAAATAAGTCTGTTCCCCTTCTCCAGATCTTTGGTGATGCTGATCCAACTGTAGATTATAATGGTCTGCCATTTGGGTATCGCGGACAGGATAGCCTGATCGCATGGTGGAGAGATAAAAACAATTGCGGGGCACTAAGCGCTTCAGATACATTCCCTGATATCGATACAACTGATGATTCTAGAGTTGTTTATTATCAATACAACAACTGCGATAATGGATCTGAAGTTTGGTTCTACAAGGTTCTAAATGGTGGCCATAGCTGGCCAGGATCGCCAATCAATGTAGGTACCACTAATCATGATATTCAAGCTGGAGATGAGATCTGGAAATTCTTCAGAAGGCATAGCCATCCAAATCCGGCAACTTCGATTTCAGAAATTGACAAGCCAGAGCTTGCCATCATGTTCCAAAATCCTTTTTCAGGTGATTTTAAATTGACTTCTTTATCGGAAGAGGCCCTGCGGGCCGATGTCTATGACCTTACCGGAAGACAGCTGTATTCAAATGAACTTTTGGCGGGTGAGAATAGTTTGGAAACCAGCCAGTTAACAAATGGTATATATATCCTCGTTATTCATAGAGGAAATTATTCATATAATTATCAAATTCTAAAGCAGTAATTGGAACTTGTTCTATTACCTAATGGTTATATTACCGTTTTTCGGATGGAAATAGAGAGCATCATTCCACGGATATAAGTATGTTTGCATCCATTTTTTCCAATTGCAAAAATTTCAGCGAATTACATGAGGCAATTAAAGATTACCAAGTCGATAACTAATCGCGAGAGTCAGTCAGTTGAAAAGTATCTACAGGATATTGGAAAGGTCGATCTAATATCGGCCGAAGAGGAGGTTAGGTTAGCGCAGTTAATTAGACAAGGTGACCAGGAAGCCCTTGAGAAGCTAGTAAATGCAAACTTGCGTTTCGTAGTTTCTGTTGCTAAGCAATATCAGAATCAGGGTCTAACACTAAACGACCTTATTAATGAAGGAAACCTTGGGCTTGTAAAAGCAGCTCAGAAGTTTGATGAGACAAGAGGTTTCAAATTCATTTCATACGCAGTTTGGTGGATTCGTCAGTCGATCATGCAGGCACTTGCTGAGAACAGCCGTTTGGTGCGTTTGCCATTGAACAAGGTTGGTAGCCTTAGTAAGATCAAGAAAGCCCTAGCTAAGCTTGAGCAAGAGTATGGACGTGAGCCTTCACCAGAAGAGCTGGCTGAGTACCTTGAGCTAGATGTTAAAGAGATTGAAACTTCACTTAAGTTGGTAAGCCGTCACACAAGTCTTGACGCACCACTTGTAGAAGGAGAGAACAACTCATTATCTGATATCCTTGAAGATGGTAACATCGAAGGAACTGATGAAGGTCTTAACTATCGCGATTCACTGAGAAGAGAGTGCGAGCGTTCACTTCAAACTCTTACCGAGCGTCAGAGAGAAGTGATCAGAATGCACTTTGGAATTGGCTACGAGAATGCCATCTCTCTTGAAGATATTGGAGAGAAATTAGGTCTTACTCGTGAGCGTGTTCGCCAAATCAAAGACAAAGCGATCAACAAGCTTCGCACAGAGTCAAGAAGCAAGTTGCTTAAAGATTATTTGGGCTAGATCGCCCGATAGAAATAAAAAAAGGCTATCCATTTGGATAGCCTTTTTTGTTTATCTCAATCTCAATTAGAAGATTGCTTTCATTTGGTCAACTAGATCTAATTTCTCCCATGGGAATAGATTAACATCCATGTTTACTTCTTTTCCTTCAGGACTTCTGAAAGTCTTGTTTTTAACTTCTGTAATTCTACCCATATGACCGTAAGCAGCAGACTCACGGTAAATTGGTTTTCTTAGGTCAAGTCTTTCTTCAATTGCAGCTGGACTAAGTGGGAATGCTTTTCTGATTGCTTCAGCAATTGCTCCATCATTCTGACCAACTTTTGAAGTACCGTAAGTATCGATAAATAGACCTACTGGTTCAGCAACTCCGATCGCATATGAAACCTGTACAAGAACTTCAGAACAGATTCCTGCTGCCACCATGTTCTTTGCAAGATGGCGAGTAGCATATGCAGCTGATCTATCAACCTTTGATGGATCTTTTCCTGAGAATGCTCCACCACCGTGAGCACCTTTACCACCGTATGTATCTACGATGATCTTTCTTCCTGTTAATCCTGTATCACCATGTGGTCCACCGATAACAAACTTCCCGGTTGGGTTAATGTGATAAGTGATATCATCATTGAAAAGAGCCTGTACTTCAGCTCCGCATTTTGCCTTTACTCGAGGAACAAGCTTAGTGATAAGATCTTCTCTGATCTTAGCAAGCATCTGATCATCATCCTCCATAAAAGGATCGTGCTGCGTAGAAAGAACAACAGTATCTATTCTTAAAGGAGTGTTATCGTCATCATACTCGATGGTAACCTGAGCTTTTGAATCAGGTCTAAGGTATTTGATAACATCATCCTCTCTTCTCATCTCAGCCATCTCTGTTAAGAGCATGTGAGATAAGTCAAGTGCAAGCGGCATGTAATGAGTTGTTTCATTTGTAGCGTAACCAAACATCATTCCCTGGTCACCAGCGCCCTGAACAGCTTTTTCTTTTCTATCTACACCCTGACGGATCTCTGGAGACTGCTCGTGAATTGCGGTAAGGATCCCACATGAGTTTGCCTCAAACATGTACTCACTCTTGGTATATCCGATTTCTCTAATAACCTGTCTGGCAATTTCCTGTACATCCAAATAAGCGGTTGAGTGAACCTCACCGGCAAGGATAACCTGTCCTGTTGTTACTAAAGTCTCACAGGCCACTTTTGAATAAGGATCAAAAGCAAGGAAGTTATCTACTAGAGCGTCCGAAATTTGATCGGCGATTTTATCTGGGTGTCCCTCTGAGACCGACTC
>CAXDOZ010000079.1:0-10795 GCA_963991145.1 uncultured Chitinophagales bacterium
ATTTGCAGTGGTGACACTTTCAGAGTAGGGGGAAATGAATATTTCACAACCGGAACCTATATCGATACCCTTCAAACGGTTGATAGAGGCTGTGACTCAATTATAACTACCAACTTAACTGTGATCAACAGTTCATTGACTCAGCGAAGCGTGGCAATATGTCAGGGCGATTCACTATTCCTCGAAGGTGCATGGCAAACTACATCCGGTGTATACAATGACACATTCACTCTTGGTGGCTTGTGTGATTCGATCATCGAAACAACACTGACTGTTCTACCAACAAACTTTACTCAGCTAAGCGAAACGATCTGCCAGGGCGACTCTCTTTTTGCCGGTGGATCATGGCAAACTACCACAGGTCTGTATTACGATACGCTGCAGAACACTTCTCTCTGCGATTCAGTGATCGAAACAGATCTTACGGTTTCTGCTCCACCTGTATCCGTTCAAAATATTACTATTTGCCAGGGTGATAGCTATCTCGCCGGAGGCGGAAATCAGACCACATCGGGCATATACCTCGATACCACAAAGACCCTAAACGGATGTGATAGTATCATTCAAACTAATCTTACTGTAACACCTGCCCCTGTTACCCCACAGTTTGAAGAGATCTGTCAGGGAGATTCGATCTTTATCGGTGGACAATGGAGATCCACAGCAGGAGTCTACAACGATACGACTCAAACTGCTTTGGGCTGTGATAGTATAATTGCTACAAATCTTACAGTGAATGGTCCAACCTTTGGAAACACTTCACTTGTGCTTTGCGATGGAGATTCAGCTTTCCTTCAGGGAGCATGGCAAACAAGTCCGGGCGTCTACTTTGACACCCTCGTGGCCTCGGGTGGATGTGATTCTATCCTGTCAACTGCCCTTTCCTTCCAAAGCGGCTCATTCAATCAGGAAACTATTGGAATTTGTATTGGCGACTCTGTCTTCCTGGGCGGTGCCTGGAGATTCCTCAATGGAACTTACTACGACACGGTTATTAGTCCGGGTGGATGTGTAGATATTACTGAAACCAGACTCTTTGTGAGTCCGCCAGTTGTGATCATTTCACCTACAACGAACCTTACGATTCCGGTCGGTCAAACGATTCAATTAGAGGCTACAGGAGCCACTACTTACCTCTGGACTCCTGACTCTTCTCTAAGCTGTTCTGATTGTGCAAACCCATTTGCAGCTCCATTAGAAAATACCACTTACATTGTTCGATCAGCTGATGCCAATGGCTGTCCAAGCATAGACTCCATCACCATATTTGTTGATACCGTTGGCTTTGTTGAGATTCCAAATGTCTTTACTCCAAACGGAGATGGTGTTAATGATCAATGGTATGTAACTATCAGAGGTGTTCAGGGAGTTGAAATTCAGGTCTACGATAGATGGGGTCAGAAGGTCTTTGAGACCAATGATGCAAATGAGCGATGGGATGGAACCTTTAAAGGCGTTATGCTTGATCAGGCTGTTTACACCTATTATATCAAGCTGATCTATCCAACATTCCAGGATGATCTAACCGGGAATATAACGCTGATACGTTAGGAGAGCTCCTCTTTTAAGAATCCAGAAGTGTGACCAATTCCGGAGCTTGCTACTTGCTCAGGAGTTCCTTCAACTACTATTTGGCCTCCGGCATTTCCGCCCTCCGGGCCGATGTCGATAATATGATCGGCAACCTTTATCACATCGAGATTATGCTCGATCACCAAAACAGTGTTTCCACGGTCAACCAATCGATTAAGCACCTTTAAAAGCATATTGATATCCTCGAAATGCAGACCAGTGGTAGGCTCATCGAGAATGTAAAAAGTGCTGCCTGTGTCTTTCTTACTCAATTCAGCTGCAAGCTTGACACGCTGTGCCTCGCCACCTGAAATTGTAGTTGAGCTTTGCCCTAGGCTCAGGTATCCAAGACCAACATCCTGAAGTGTTTTCACCTTGCGATAGATCCTTGGAATGCTCTCAAAGAAATCTACGGCTTCGTTGACCGTCATATCGAGCACATCCGAAATGGATTTCCCCTTATAGCGCACCTCAAGAGTTTCACGGTTATACCTCTTTCCAAGGCAGGTTGGGCAATGGATCAAAACATCTGGAAGGAAGTTCATCTCAATCACCTTCATTCCGCCCCCGCCGCAATCTTCACAGCGACCTCCTTTCACATTGAAAGAGAATCTTCCCGGGCTATAACCTCTTACCTTTGCCTCCGGCAGATTGGCAAAAAGCTTCCTGATCTCATCAAAGACCTTAATGTATGTTGCAGGATTGGATCTTGGTGTTCGACCAATTGGAGTTTGATCGATCTCGATCACCTTGTCGATATGTTCGAGGCCGTGAATATCCTGATAAGCCAAAGGTTTCTTTCTCGCTCTGAAAAAGTGCTTATTCAGAATGCGATATAGCGTTTCATTGATCAGGGTAGATTTACCCGAACCTGAAACTCCGGTTACGCAGATAAACTTGCCCAATGGGAATCTTGCGCTTACCTGCTTTAGATTGTTTCCACTTGCTCCAATCAGAATTAACTCTTTTCCATTCCCCGGTCTTCTCTCAGAAGGAACCTCAATACTTTTTTCTCCACTCAGGTAATCAGCAGTTTGAGATTGGAGTTTGAGAACTTCTTTTGGGGTGCCCTCTCCTACGATTCCTCCACCTAGCTTTCCTGCTCCCGGTCCCAGATCGATCAGGTAATCACATTCGAGCATAATATCCTTGTCGTGTTCCACGACGATAACCGTATTACCGGCATCTCTAAGTTCCTTGAGTGCCTGGATCAGCTTTCTGTTATCTCTTTGATGCAAACCGATAGATGGCTCATCGAGGATGTAGGTGATCCCGGAGAGCTTTGATCCAATCTGAGTAGCTAGCCTGATTCTCTGGGCTTCTCCACCAGAAAGTGACCTTGCAGGTCGATTGAGGTTGAGATAATCGAGACCCACATCTACCAAAAATCCGATCCTTGCTCTGATCTCTTTGAGTAGATCTCTCGCAATGGTTCTTTGTCGGTCTGAGATCCGGTCTTCCAATCCTTCAAACCATGCAGCTAATTCAGTGATCGGCATCTCAGCCAATTCACCAATATGCTTACCGTCGATCTTGAAGTGTCTTGACTCGAGGCGAATTCGGTAACCGTGGCAATGCTCACAAGTAACCGCATCCATAAAGTCCTCCGCCCAGCGACGGATTCCATCAGACGAAGTACCCTTAAAGCATCTGCGAAGCATACCAACTACTCCGCCGTACTCCAGCGTGTACCACCTATCGTCTCCATCGCTAAAATCGATGTCGATCTCTTCTTCATTTCCCTCCCCATAAAGAATGATGTTCAGCACATTCTCGGGAAGCTTATTGATGGGATCGTAAAGACTGAAGTCGTATTTACGAGCAATTTTCTTCAATTGCTTGAATATGTAATTATCACGCATTGATCCCAATGGAGCGATACCTCCATCTTTGATGCTTTTAGTTTCATCGGGGACCAGGCTGGATTCGTTTACCTCATAGGTAAATCCCAACCCATTACAGTGCGGACAGGCACCATAAGGAGAGTTGAATGAAAAGCTGTTTGGGCTTGGCTCATCGTAAGAGACTCCCGATTCCGGGTCCATGAGATTGCGACTGAAATGAAAGACTTCATCAGTTTCATAATCGACCAGTAGCATCAAGCCTTCTCCTTTTTTCAAGGCGAGTTGAGTGGACTGACGAACACGATCCTTATTCTTTAGATTGATTCCCAGGCGATCGATCACCACCTCGATATCATGCACTTTATATCGGTCGACCTGCATTCGCGGACGAATGTCCATGATCTCACCATCGACTCTTACTTTCAGGTAGCCTTGCTTTCTAAGTTGCTCGAAGAGTTCGCGGTAATGACCTTTTCTACCTCTTACGATCGGAGACAGGAAGATCACCTTTTTCCCATCGTGGAACTTGAAGAGATTTTCAATGATCTGATCTTCTGAGAACCTGACCATTTTCTTACCTGAGGCATAAGAAAAAGCTTCTGATGCACGAGCGTAAAGAAGGCGAAGGAAATCATATATCTCGGTAACTGTTCCAACCGTTGATCTTGGATTCTTAGAAGTTGATTTTTGCTCGATCGAAATGACCGGGCTCAGTCCGGTGATCTTTTCGACATCGGGCCGTTCAAGGCCCCCAATAAACTGCCTTGCATAAGCAGCAAAACTCTCGAGATATCGCCTTTGTCCTTCTGCATAAATGGTATCGAAAGCCAATGATGATTTTCCACTCCCTGAAATACCGGTAATAACCACCAGTTCTTTCTTCGGAATGCTTACATCAATGTTCTTCAGATTATGCTCATTAGCACCGTAAACATGGATGTGGTCCAGGTCGACTTTTGACGCTTCGATCACCTGCAGTTGTTGGCTCTTTTCGGACATTGGCAAAACAACAAAGCTAGGTAATTATAGTTGCTGAAGAACTGAAAATCAGCGATAAAAATGAGGTGGGATAAATCGGATTTTCTACTCGAGAGAACCAGCCTTTATTGGTACACCTGGAACTAACTCAAAAGCTGCCTCACTTACTACTGCAGACCTTCCATCTTCAGCCACAGTAAGTTTGAACCAACCGTAATGCGTGTTTCCTCCGGATATGAATTTAACACCAACAAAACCTTCCTTTCCGAGGAACTTTCCTCCACTGGTTTCTTTGCCGTAATAGTTGTAGACGATAGAACTGTAGGAGTATTCGATCCACCTTGAGCTGCCTTCAGAAATATTGAATCCCATATCCAATCTTCTTGTTAGAGGATAATCATATCTGTAGCCACCGATGTTTACAGGGCCCATTTTTGAAAGAATAGCAGAGCCATTTATTCCATAGACCTCAACATAGGAGTACGAATCAGGGAATACACTCGACAAATAATCAACGTAGTTGTAGGCTCTAACTGCCACATCAATTTGATTATCCCCGTCGAAATCAATTAAACAGAGAACTTCGGTGTTTACTGCGGGTTGGAGATTCCCATTAATAATTGCAGCGGCAGGGTTAATGCTTGAAATGGTACCACCGCTTGGCCCTTCTTTACATCCATTTGCAGCAGTTAGTGCTGCTCCTGCAGCTAAATAAGTCAATAGCTTCTTTGATGAGTTTTCGTTCATAGTGGCATTAAGGAAGAACGAAAAATATTATTACAGGGTTGCCACAAAAAAAGGCGCCAATTGGCGCCTTGAAAAATGATTTGGTTTTGTTTATTCTCCAGCATTAATAGCCTGATCAGGATTTGGATTAAATCCAGCACTCGAAATATTTGCTGTTTTTCCATTGTTTCCAACGGATAATCTAACCCAACCATAATGGGTGCTTCCACCTGCCTGGAATTGGACCCCTACGAAACCATCTGCACCAAGAAATTGCCCTGCAGTCACATTATACCCATAAGCAGAAATGTTCATTGCTCCATAACCACCTGTATCACTCCAAATTGAAGAGGAAGGTCCAATTGATGTTCCTTCTGCAAGTCTTGATGCTCCCAGATAATTATAAGTATAAGTTCCAATGTTTACAGACCCTGGTTGAGAAAGGATCTTAGAACCGTTTCGGCCATAAATATTGGTGTATGCATAGCTGTAGTTATATCCTCCATAGCTATAAGCGTAGCTATAGGAATAGATTGTTACATCGGTGATTCCATCGCCGTCAAAATCGATTAAACAAGAATCTCCATTGTTTTGGGGATTCAGGCTGTTTTTGGAAATACTATCAGCGGGAGTTCCTGAACCACCTTCTTTCTTACAAGCTGGTAAAACTGCGAGAACTGCTCCAGTGGCAGCAGTGTATCCAAGCAGCTTTCTTTTAAGGGTGTTATTCATAAAATTCATTTTGTTAGGAATAGCCTGATAACAGACTTCGGAATTAAAGATTATACATTTTACCAATGGTTTAGTAATCAGTGTGTTAAAAGATATTAAGCTTTGTTTCTATATAGCTTACTGTCTACTACTCTTAGAATCTGTGGTTCACTTATCTCCCTTCCCAAAAACTCCGTCAAAACCTCAGCTGCTTTTTCTGGATCATTCACACAATCCTTGTAACTCAAATAGAGTATCTCTACATTTCTTTTTGGCTCAGCCCAACGCTCCACTCTCTTCAAACTGGATTCAAAAGCCTCCTTCATATTGAATACAGCTGATTCCTCATTCAGCTTACCTAATCGCTTCAGCATGGTCTCCTGAGATTGAATAACTTCATCCAGATCCCTTTTCATGAAGATGATCTTATAACTGTATCGCATTGGAAGAAATGGCAAAAGCTGGGCAATCACTTTTGTCGCTTTTCCTCCCGCATGATGAATGGGTTCATTATTTGAGGCTAGAAGTTTGATTGCATCGTGCTCGTAATATCCCTTAGGATTACTCTCATCGCTCTTCCTCCGATTATCCGTGAATGGCTCAATTCCTGTAGCTTCTAAAATTTGCATCATCATGCTTGTCCCGGAGCGAGGTAGGCCGGATACGATAATCCTTTCTTCCACAGCTTCCTCAACCATTTCTGCTCTCAACTCCTCTACCTGTTCAGGGTCGGGTAAATGGTCTGAATATATCTTGATCAGCATTTGCCTTGCAATTGCCATTCCGGGAGCCAAATGCAAAGTGAGCTTAAAGGCCTGACTCGCCTCTTCATATGCACCCATCAAATAAAGACATTCTCCTAAATGGAAATGAGCGCTAGGATTTTGATAAAGCAATCCAATACTGTCTAAAAGTGAATCAAGAGCCTCTTCGTACTTCTCAAGTTTCAATAAGCACAAGCCTCTGCCGTGAAGCGCAGTGACATCATTCTTATTTGTTTCTAAAACCATCTCAAACTGGGCTAGTGCTTCATGCCACTTTTCAAGTTTGACATATGCCTCCCCGAGCTTTCCCGCTAGAATGTCATTCTTTTCCATGACGAGTTCCGCCAGGATCGACTCGGCAGATTTCTTCTTTCCAAGAGAGATCAGAACATCGGCTTCCATTGCCTTTACCATTAGATTCTCCCGGATCTTTGGCTGTAATTGCTCCAGATGATATGCTGCCTGAGCAGATTCTGAAACGCTCAAATAGCACTTGATCAGGCTCATCCTGTAGCGGTGATTCTCGGGATTCTCTACCAGAAGTCTTTCCAGAAGGTCGGCCGCTTCTAGGAATCTACTCCCATCGGCGTAAGCCCTTGCCAAATAAAAAAGGTTCTCATCCAGCTGCTTCTGCATTCCTTTTGGATTCTCTTCATCCGGAGCTTCCACATAACCGAGATCTATCAATTGCTGAAGTGCCTCCTTACCATCTACTCCAACCTGCCGCTTGATCGCCTCACGCGGCTTCCCAACATCCTCCCAACTATCTATGAAACCAATATTCTGTTCTTCCTCAAATGCAGTTATCAGCACTTTTCCTTCCATATCAAGCCCTACGGGCAGATTGAACATTTGCAGGATGGTGGGCGTGATATCCAGCAGGCTCGATCCGTAGAATCGCTCATCCTTCTTTATCCCTGGCCCTGCTACCGCGATCATTCCAAGTGGGTTGTGCTCTCTGGCAATTGCAGCAGGTTCTTTGGGCAATTGTTTTAATCTGAGATGATCTGAATGGAAGCCGTGGTCCGACATCACAATCACATGTGTATCCTCGTCCACCAGTTCAAGCATTCTGGCAAGCATCATATCGTGAAAGCGATAGGTTGAGTTGATCACTTCCTTATATAGCTCATACTTTTCCTCTTCAATGTGATCCTGCTTAGGAGGATGATACTTCATGAAGACATGAGAAAGGTGGTCGATGGCATTGTAGTAAATTGCCGCAAAATCCCAATCGTGATTCTCAATTCCATATGTTGCAGCAGAGTGAATTGAAAGGCATTCCGCCAGATCAGAGATCAGGTGTTCAAGAACCTTATCTTTCTCGAGATCGATCTTATTAAAGTCTGGAATAAATGGTGCGATCTGATATGCCCCAATTTCTGAGGGATGCACTCTTAACTTCTCAAACTCCCCTCTAAGCTCAGGTGGATGAACATCTGTTTCATTAAAAGGATAATCGTCGTGCCATGAATTCTTCGGAGCCTTCCCAAAGAAATTAGAGACCATGATCCCATCAACCGGCTCCGCAGGGTAACTTGGCCACCAACCGTAGATCTGAGTCTTGTAGCCCTCCTGGTTTAAGATCTCCCAAATCGCTTTCACTTTTCTGGAGGCTGAGCTCATAGGTTGCAATTGCTTACCATCTGCATCGCTTTCTAAAAAACCCATGATACCGTGATCATAAGCTCTCTTTCCTGTTGCAATTGATGTCCAGAGCATTGGAGACAATGGAGGATCAAGTGTGGCGATGTTTCCTATAGAACCCCTATTCACCAGACTTTCAAGAGCTGGCATGAGTCCTTGATCCATCAATGGATTTATCACTTTCCAATCGGCTGCATCCCAGCCGATCAAAAGCACTTTTGGCTTCTTTGCCATCTACTTCTTTCTTTAGTCTTGTTTAACTGGTTTGGGGTTCTTTGGTAGAGGATCTCTCTTCTCTTTCCATGCAAGAATACCGCGATAGCCTGTGGCAAGAAGGCCCAGACTCCCAATTTTTGTTAAATGATCTATTGAAGGGATTTCCTTCTTTGAAGATTGGTGATCGCTCAAACTAAATATTATCTGATTCCAGCAAAAATTCCCTCATTAGGAGTTGTATCCCAGGCATATCCTACAAGGCGTAACTCAAAGTAACTTTGAGCTGCCATCATGAACCAACCGTAATGAGTTTGGCCATTAACCTGAATACTAAATCCAAAGTATGCATTGCTGTCGATCCATTTATTTTCATCTACAGGTATTCCGGATAGATTTCCCTGAGCAGTTATATAGCTCGTATCCACAAACAAGCTCTGGGAAGCATCGATGGGAGAACCAAAATTAAGTCTTGAAGGAGAGTAAAATGGGATAGCTAATGGAGTACCTGGAATGGAAATGATTTGTACAGTACTTAGAATCTGTGTTCCATTTAATCCTACAACATCGATCGTATTGATGTTTGTTCCGGAGGTGTCGATCTCGTCGTATAGCCTAAACAATAGGTCGGCATTGCCATCACCATCAATATCAATTGTATCTGCAGCTGGTTGAGAGAGACTTAGATCGATCGATCTAAATTGAATATCTGCATCACTTCCAAAACAAGAACTTAAGAAGATCAAAAAACCAATCCCCAGAAGGCTCAGAAATCCGGAAGTTTTGTAATTGTGCGCTTTCAATTTGTAAGTGTTTGACTTGAATATATAAAGTTTAAGATAAGGCTAATTCCTGTGGGTAAATAAAAGCCAATTGGAAAAGAGAGACTGTCTTAATGTCTAAATTTGAAGCAATGAGTTACCTCGATGAATTGAATGAGTCGCAATTAGCGGCAGTGAAGCATTTGGAAGGGCCGGCAATGATCATCGCAGGTCCGGGTTCAGGAAAGACCCGTGTTCTTACCTATAGAATCGCATACCTGATCGAACAGGGATTCGAACCCTTTAACATCCTCTCATTAACCTTTACCAATAAGGCTTCCAGAGAGATGAGAGATCGGATCGAGAGGATCGTTGGAGGAGAGGCCAGGAATATTTTCATGGGAACCTTCCACTCTGTTTTTGCCAGGATCCTAAGAGCTGAGGCGGATAAGATCAAGTACCCAAAGAACTTTACGATCTATGATACTGATGATGCAAAAAGCCTGATCAAATCAATCGTGAAAGAGCAGGGTTTGAATGAGAAGCTTTACAAACCAAACATTGTGCTTTATCGGATTTCTTTGGCAAAGAACAATGTCATTACTCCAAAACGCTATCTGGCCGATGAGGCCTTAAAAGAGGAGGATGAGCAGGGGGGCAGACCAGCAATTGGAAAGATCTATGACATCTATTGCCGCAGATGCTTTATGGCTGGAGCTATGGATTTTGATGATCTGCTCCTCAAGTTCTATGAGCTTCTAAGCACTCAACCAGATGTGCTCTTAAAGTATCAGGATCGCTTTCGCCAGATTCTTATCGATGAGTTCCAGGATACGAATCATCTCCAGTATGCCATTGTCAAAAAGATCGCAGACCGACATCAAAACATAACAGTAGTTGGTGATGATGCACAGTCGATCTACGCATTTAGAGGGGCAACGATCAAGAACATCCTGAACTTCAAGAAGGATTATCCGGAGATGGAGACCTTCAAGCTTGAGCAGAATTACCGCTCGACAAAGAAGATCGTTAATGCAGCAAATGCAATCATAAAGCACAATACTAACCAGCTTCCAAAGCAGATCTGGACAGATAATAATCAGGGAGAACAGATTCAGGTCTACAAGGCTGCAAGTGACAATGAAGAGGCGAAGATCATAGCCGATCGCATCATGGAGCACAAGTTGCGAGACCATTTCAGAAATGATCAATTCGCAATTCTATATCGAACCAATGCTCAATCGAGAGCTTTTGAAGAATCTCTGCGACGCCAGAATCTTCCCTATGTGATCTATGGCGGAATGAGCTTCTATCAAAGGAAGGAGATCAAAGATGTGGTTGCTTATCTGAAGCTAACTGTCAATCACAGAGATGAAGAAGCACTAAAGAGGATCATCAATTATCCGGCAAGAGGGATTGGGAAAACTTCGATGGAAAAGATCGCTGTCTTTGCTTCTGAAAGAGAGATCTCAATTTGGGATGCTCTGGAGAATGTGCAATCTCTTCCGCTTAACAGCGGGATACAGAGAAGGATCTCTGAGTTTGTTATCATGATAAAAAGCTTCGCTACTCTTTTAGA
>CAXDOZ010000080.1:0-10702 GCA_963991145.1 uncultured Chitinophagales bacterium
ATACAAAGCCTTATGAAGACTGGTTCTGGGACAAGAATAGGATCAATTTAAAGCGAGCCTGGATCTCAAAGATCGATTTTGAAGGGAAGAAACTGATCTCTGATCAGGGTGAAGAGTTCCATTACGATAAGCTTGTTTTAGCCACAGGTTCGGTTCCAAACAAGTTTGGATGGCCTGGACAGGATCTTAATGGCGTTCATGGAATGTACTCATATCAGGACCTTGAGCGTCTTGAAAATCGAAGCTCAAAGATCAAGCATGCAGTCATTGTAGGTGGTGGGTTGATTGGGATCGAACTCGCCGAAATGCTGCATTCAAGGCATATTCCAGTAACCTTTCTGGTTCGAGAAACAAGCTTTTGGAATAATGTACTTCCTCCTCAGGAGTCGGAAATAATCAACCGACATATCAATGCTCAACACGGAATAGATCTTCGCCTGAACACAGAACTGTTTGAGATAAGAGGTGATGGACAAGAGGTACAAAGTGTTGTCACAAACAATGGTGAAGAGATCAGCTGTGAGTTTGTTGGCCTAACGGCCGGAGTAAGACCAAATATTGATTTCCTAAAAGAAACTGCCCTGCAGATCGATCGTGGAATAATGATCGATCGCTCTTTCATAACTAATATCCCCGATGTTTATGCAGGTGGTGATTGTGCTCAGTTCCACAATCCGCCCGAAGGGCGAAGACCTGTAGAACAGGTTTGGTATACCGGAAAGATGCACGGAGAAATCATTGGGAAGAATATTGCCTCAGGAAAAAACTATCAAAGCTATGATCCTGGTCCCTGGTTTAACTCGGCCAAGTTCTTCGATATCGAGTATCAGACTTATGGTTGGGTGCCTCCAAATATTCACGACCAGGAAAACATGGATGAGATCTATTGGGAGCATAGTGATGGCATGAAATCCATTCACCTGACCTTCCGCCCTTCTGATTGGAAATTCCTTGGTATCAACAGCTTTGGTATTCGTTACCGACACCAGTTATTCGACAAGTGGCTAAGGGAGGAACGCAGTATTCAATACGTTCTACGAAATCTGAAAGCCGCCAATTTCGACCCTGAATTCTTCAAAAGCTATGAGGAGCACTGCATCAAGAACTTCAATACAAAGTATCCCGGTGAAACAGTGAGGTCGGAATCATCTAAAGGCCTGAAGTCATTCTTAAACCTAATCAAGCAAGGAGCATGAGATTCACACAAACTATAGCAGGAATTGTGCTTTTCGCAGCATTGGGCATATTTATAGCACTACCATTCCTGAACAATTACACCGTAACTGAGGAGTCCGCAACAGAGCTGGCAAACTATATGTATCACCCAGAGCACTTCAAGGTGCTCAAGCCAGAGCTTCAGAAGATCGATGGTGAAACATATTCCAAGACAGAGTTACTATCTAAGTTTCAGGAGATCATAAACACTGTCAATCCGCAACTTGAAGGACGCGGAGATGAAGGTATTTGGCCAATTGCAGGCTCGGCAAAGAAAGACTACTCATTCTGGCTTTTGAACCTATCAGGGAGCGGAACAGCCACCCAACACAAGCATCAGATCTTCCTTCTGTTGATGGCTTTAGTGGGGATTGGAAGTATTCTGATGATCCTGCCCATGTTCTTCAATGGCACTCCGGGTATAAAGCACAATGGCATTTACTTCAACTCTTTGAATAGCAGAGGAATAATAGGAATCATCCTTGGAACTATCCTGGTGATCTTCTATATCGTTCTATACTTCTATCCTCAATACATTCCTGAAATGGTTCAGGTCTTCGACCCGATTGCGAATCTATTCGGGACGGAGCACGCGTCCTATTGGTTCATGTATGGATCGTTGTATACCATTGCTGTAACCGTTATGGGCGTAAGGATGTACGCCAAGTATCGCCATAGTAACTACCAGTTGATCAGGACTACATCGGTGATGTTCTTCCAGCTTTGCTTTGCATTCATTCTGCCTGAGATCATGGCAGCTGTGGGGAATCCATATATCAACCTGCATGTTGCCTGGCCACTGGATTACGATATGTTCTTCAAAGACAGCATTAACTCTTACTATCAGCAAGGAAATGCCTTCCTGGGACTGACTGTGGGAACCTATATGCTATTCGCTTCTATCCTACTTACAATTGTTGCCATTCCGCTCTTTACATACATGTATGGCAAGAGATGGTATTGCAGTTGGGTTTGTGGATGTGGCGGACTAGCCGAGACATTCGGAGATCCATTCAGACAACAGAGCGACAAGTCTCTGAAGGCCTGGAACATAGAGCGATATCTGATTCATGGAGTCCTTGTTTTCATTACCATCGCCACGATATTCTGGTTAGTTGAATTCTTTACCGGAGCATTGGGCGGACTCAGCTACCAAATCAAGTCTATTTATGGCTTTGCTATTGGATCCATCTTTGCCGGTGTGGTAGGAACCGGCTTCTACCCTCTTATGGGAAACAGAGTTTGGTGCCGATTTGGATGTCCCCTCGCAGCAATCATGGGGATCGTTCAAAGATTCCAATCTCGCTTCAGGATCACTACAAATGGGGCACAATGTATTTCTTGCGGAAACTGCTCAACCTATTGTGAGCAGGGAATTGACGTGAGATGGTACGCACAGCGAAGCCAGGATATTGTAAGAGCTAGTTGTGTGGGTTGTGGAGTTTGTTCTGCTGTTTGTCCGCGTGGGGTTTTATCTCTGGAAAATGGACCTGCAGATAGCAGAGTTATGGACAAACCAATTGAAATCACCGGCTCCGGAGTACAATTTCACGAATTAAACTAGTGACCGATCTAATTATCCCTGCCCAGGACGAAGAAAGAGCTATTGCAAAAGTGATTGCTGAAGTACCCAAAAACTGGATCAGAGAGATCGTTGTGGTAAACAATGGCTCAATGGACAATACGGCTGAGGTCGCCAGAAAAGCAGGTGCTACAGTGATCGATGAGCCTAGAAAGGGTTACGGACAGGCCTGCCTTACCGGTATCGACTACCTCTTGTCTAAGACCGAAAGGCCAGATATCATTGCATTTATGGATGGAGACCACTCTGATTATGCAGAGCAGGTGGAAGATCTCATCAAACCAATTCAGGAAGAAGGATGTGACATTGTAATTGGCTCAAGGGCGCTTGGGACAATGGAATCCGGAGCGATGTTCCCTCAGCAACGATTTGGAAACTGGTTGGCAGCACTGCTTATCAAATGGATCTACAATTACCGCATCACAGACCTCGGCCCGTTCAGGGCCTTAAAAACAGATAAGCTTGTAGAGCTGGGAATGGTGGACACAAACTACGGCTGGACAGTAGAAATGCAGATCAAAGCGATACAAAATGGCTTCGTGATGAAAGAAGTGCCGGTTGACTATCGTCAAAGGATCGGACATTCGAAGATCGCCGGGACGATTAATGGTACCATTAAGGCCGGATATAAGATCATTCACACCATCTTTAAGTACGCAAAGAAGAATGACTAAAGGGTTCTACATAGCAGTATTAGTAGTTTATACGCTTTGCCTTGCGCTGATAGCGATCTACGCTATTATTCAGCTGAATCTCGCATTGAACTACCAAAGAAAGAAGTGGAAGAAAGCTAAGGAGCAAAGGCCTGAGCTGAGTGATCTTCCTGCGGTGACCGTTCAGCTCCCTGTTTTTAATGAGCGCTATGTGATCGAAAGGCTGATTAAGAGTGTCGCTGCTCTTGATTACCCGGTAGACAAGCTGGAAATTCAGGTCCTTGATGACTCGACCGATGAAAGCTTTGATATTGCCGCCAAGCTTATTAGTGAGCTGCAAAACGATGGAATCGACATCAAGCATATTCAGAGAAAAGAAAGAACGGGATTTAAAGCCGGGGCACTACAATATGGACTAGAGTCAGCAAAGGGTGAGTACATCGCAATATTCGACGCGGATTTCATGCCTAAACCAAATTTCCTGAAGGAGCTACTTCCATATTTTGATGAAGACAGAATTGGAATGGTACAAGCGCGTTGGGGGCACCTCAATGAGAGCTTTTCAATACTTACAAAAGTACAGGCATTCCACCTAAACAATCACTTTACAACAGAACAGCAAGGTCGTTGCTCGTCAGGACTTTACATGAATTTTAATGGCACTGGCGGGGTTTGGAGAAAGGAGTGTATCGTAGATGCTGGTGGCTGGGAAGCCGATACCTTAACTGAGGATCTCGATCTCAGTTATCGGGCACAATTGAAGGGTTGGAAATTTCACTTTACCGAGGATGTGGAAGCTCCTGCTGAACTTCCTGCAGCCATGAGTGCAATTCGATCGCAGCAATATCGATGGATGAAGGGTTCTTCTGAAGTAGCCAGAAAGCACCTAAGCGGAATCCTTCGCAGAAATGATGTCCCTCTACGCGTAAAGCTCCATAGTGCAGGGCATTTGTTGGGCTCCTCAGTTTTCTTCCTTGTGTTGATCCTGATCTTCTTCAGTTTGCCGCTCATTCTCCTTCGCCATAGCAATATGGGTTGGTTCCCAGATTGGTTTATGTCGGGGCTTCAGGTGCTTAAATTCACCTTCTTTGCCTTTCTGTTCATTTACCTAAGTACGCTAAGATTGAAGCCTGGGAAGTGGGTAGAGAAAGCGAAGTATTTCATCACCACCTTCCCTTCTTTCCTCTGCATTATCTCGGGATTGAGCTATCACAACAGCTCTGCGGTTTTGGAAGGATTCATTGGAAAACGCTCGGATTTCATTCGGACACCAAAATTTAACATTATCTCAAAGGAGAATTCATGGTCCTCAAATGTCTATTTGAAGCGCAAACTCCACAAGAATGTAATTGCTGAGTTCCTCATTTTCCTATACATATCAATCACTGCAGCCCTCAGTATTTATTGGGGTTTCTTCGATATGTTGCCATTTCTTTTGCTAGTAGGTCTTGGTTTTGGATTTATCCTTTTCTTCTCAATAAAGCATCATAGGATTGCTAGCTTAGGAGCTTAATGAAGCCTCTAAACGCAGTTTATGCCGCTGCTTGTTTGCTAAGCTGTATCGCTCTTGGCTATTTTATCCCAAGAGAACAACCAGAGCTCCTGATCATGCTTTCACTCCTCTGGTTTGGGGCTTGCCTTATGCTGTTCAGGACAAAGGATCAGATCTCTTTCCCTCAGATTATTGGACTTGCCTTTCTCTTACGCATTGTTCTGATTCCTGTGCTTCCACCCTTGTCAGATGACTTCTTCCGATTCCTGTGGGATGGCGACCTCCTATCTGCTGGGATGAATCCTTATGCTCATCTTCCGGTAGATGCAATGGTGAACTCACCAGTTAAGCTGAATCAGCTCAATTCACCTGAATACTATACCGTTTACCCACCTTTCTCTCAGCTGCTATTTGGCGCATCCTCCTTCCTTTTCCCGGATGGTATTATGGGCAGGGTTATCACTCTAAGACTGGTTTACATTGGCTTTGACATGTTCAATTTATACCTACTCATGCGTCTATTGGCCTTGTATGATATCGGGGAACACTGGCTGATCCTATACGCTTTCCATCCCCTGGTTGTAATGGAGTTTGTAGGAAATCTTCATCTTGAGGTTTTCATGTTAACCGGCCTATTGGTTTTTGGAATTGGCCTAAAAGAAAAGCGACCAGGCTTAGCGATTGTAGGCCTGGCATTCGCGATCCATATGAAATTACTTCCCGTGATTTTGATCCCGTACCTGATACTACGACATCGAAGGGGGCTGCAGATTAGCATTGTTGCACTCGTCGTGGCTTTTGTCCCTTTTGGATATCTGCTTTTTACCGGCACCCTGGAGAACTGGATGGAAAGCATTAGCTATTACAACCAGCTATTTGAGTTCAATGGAAGTGTTTACCTGCTATTTAGGGATCTGGGCTTTCTGATCTTCGGCTACAATACCATCTCATGGTTAGGACCTCTCCTTAACCTGATCGCCGCTGGTTTGATCCTTTACTTTTCATTCTTTTACCGCTATCAAAAGGGAAGATTTTTCCGATTTACAGCTATTGCCTGGTTGATCTTTTACCTATTCAGCACAACTGTACATCCATGGTATATTGCTCCTTTGGTGGCATTCGGCCTGATGTCGGGCATGCGAAGTCCGTTCGTATTCTCCATTACAGCGCTTTTCAGCTATTTTGCTTACGGAAATCAGGATTTCTCTCTACCCATCTGGATCAGTCTGGGGATTTACATTCCCGTCTTTGCCAGTATTGCCCTAGATTATGTAAGGTTGAAAGATGAGAAACGACCAATGCTAAGAAGCAACTGGCATGAATCTTGAAAAAATGAAAAACATGAAACGAATACTCCTATTAAGCCTTGCAGTTCTATTCCTATCGATCAACCAATCGGCAGCATTCTTCGCTGAAGCAGATGCATTTTTTAGTGCAAATGTCAGCAATGGCCTGGTTGATTATAAAGGCATTAAAGCCAATCCTGCAGATCTGAATGCTCTTGTCGCCGAGATCGCTGAAGCAGATATCGAGTCAATGACTGGTAACCAAAAGAAGGCTTTCCTAATCAATACCTATAATATCCTGGTGATCTGGAGTATCGTTCAGGAATATCCTACTGGCTCTCCTCTGGACATTGACGGATTCTTCGATAAAAAGAAACACAATGTGGGCGGCACTCAAATGACATTGAGTGACCTGGAGACTAAGAACATCATGCCTACATTCAAGGATTCCAGACTTCATTTCGCATTGGTTTGTGCGGCGATTGGTTGTCCTCCAATTATAAATGAAGCTTACCTTGAAGATATGCTGGAGGAGCAGCTCGACCGACAAACAGAAGCTGCTGTAAACAGCGAAAAGTTTGTAGAACACAGCACATTCCCTGCTCTTTTAAAGCTTTCTCAAATTTTTGAGTGGTACGCCTCTGACTTCGATAGAGATGAAGGAACAGTGATAAAGTTCATCAATAAGTATCGATCATCTGAAATACCTTCGAACATTAAGATTGGGTATACAGAATACGATTGGTCCTTAAATGAGCAGTAATCCGCAGTCAAACCTTGCAATAATCATCTTCTTAAAGGCACCTATTCCGGGGCAGGTGAAAACACGCCTGGCAAAGGACATTGGTGATCAGGCAGCAGCTGAGGTCTATCAAAGGCTTCTCAGCCATACTGTTTCTGTTGTTTCTGGCCTACCGGCCGATTTGATCGCTTATCACAAAGGGTATAATGATCCTCCGGCCTTGTTAAGGAATCAATTCTCTGCCTGGGTGGAACAGGCAGCTGGTGATCTTGGAGACAGAATGATATCAGCATTCTCTTCTGTTTTTAAAATGGGATATAAAAGAGTTTTGCTGATTGGAACCGATTGCCCTGGTATAAACAAAGGACATCTTCATCAGGCATTTGAAGAGCTCAATGATTCAGATGTCTGCTTTGGACCTGCGGATGATGGTGGTTATTACCTGATCGGCCTAAAAAGGCCTATTCCAGAGCTTTTCGATGATATTACCTGGAGCACAGACATGGTGCTTCAGTCCAGTCTTGAAAATGCCGAAAAGGAAAAACTAAGTGTCAGCCTAATTGAGAGTCTGAACGACGTTGACACTGCAACTGATTTGCGCTCTTTCCCCTCTTTTGTGCCGGAAGGTCTGCATTTAGACGGTGCTTAAGGCAGCATTAATACAGGATTTTCCGAATTACAGTTAGAAAAAAATAAATTTGCGCCACAATTTCTAAAAGTGACACCAGGATTGAGATTTGCAGACTGGGGCAGCGACCCGATGGATCAAAGAGTTTTGATCGCCCTGGAACTCCATAAAGAGAAGAGAGAGCTTGAGGTTCACCTACTCAAGAAGAGTGAGTGTGAGGCCGAATTGATCAAGCAAGTAGAGAAAGAATGGGTAAGCGGAAACGATGTTACATTCCCTGACACCGTTGAATCCAAGCTTTTGTCCATTACGGAGGAAACTGTTATTCCTGAAGAGATCAGAGCAGATAATCCTGCCAAATTCAGACAGGTACAAAACGATTGGGCATACACCATCTTTGCTGAGCAATTCTGGAAGGTATTCCTTGACGAGCTCAATGAGCTAAAGGAAGAAACCAGAAAAGCGGATTCTTACGATCGCGACTTATTTGATCGAACGAAGAGCTTTTGGAACCGTGTTCTTGAGCAAAAGAAGGAGCAAAACATTGGTCAGGACAAGATCGACGAGATCAAGGCTGATGTTGATCTGATCTTTGAAAAGATGAAGGCGCTTCGCCAATCCGCTTCAGAGGAGCGAAGCAAGGAAGAGAAAGAGGTTCTAGCTCAGTTTGAAGAGAAGTTCGCTGAAGTTGAAAAGCTTAAGGAGTCGAATGCAGCTGCTTCGCAGATCATTAATCAGCTCAAGGCTATTCGCTCAGACCTCAATGCCAGTAAGCTTCGTGGAAAGTCAAGAGATAAGGTAGGATCTAGAATTGATGCCTTTTTCGAAGAGTTGAGCAAGAAGAAGCAAAAGGCCCAGGACGGAAAGCTCAATAAGCGTATCTCTGATCTTGAAGGCATTATCCAAAAACTGGAAAGATCGATCGAGAGAGACAGAAAAGAGCTCGATTTCCAGGAGCGCAAGATGAACTCAAATCAAACATCTGATTTCGAGGCTAAGCTTAGAGCAACGAAGAAGGACATGTTGGCTTCGCAGCTCAAATCCAAGGAAGACAAGCTAAAAGATATTCAAGCCACGCTTGAATCGCTGCAAAAACGCAATTCCTAATCCGCCCGGAGGGCGAGTGTCTTTTCAATCAATCTCATAATGGAGCGATTGGAGTTGTAGGCTTCAATTTCAGGAAAGGAAAGCCATTTCATATCCATCGATTCATCGTTTCGGTCAAAGGGCTCCTGAGTGTCGGCAATTAAGTGAAATCTAATGTCAAGGTGTAAGTGTTCGGGAACACCTTTTCGCTCTGGAATGCTGTGGACATCGATATCGAAGATCTCTGCGCTTGCAAATTTGTAGCGCTTCAAGCCCGTTTCCTCAAGCACCTCCCTCCTGCAGGCTTCCTCAACAGTCTCACCGGATTCTATAAGTCCGCCCGGCTGTATCCAAATATTGAGTTTGCTGTGGTGCAGCAGAACAGCTCGGGTCAATTCCCGATCTGTGATCCAGGCTGCGGCAGTAAAATGACCCTTGAGCAGATCACGACTTAGGCAATTCTCGTTTTCTTTTGCAAAATTCTCACAGAATGCCCGCATTTGCTCTTCTTCAGCGTCTAAAGCGGTATACTTGCTGAGCTTTTCTATCAATAAGCTTCGATTCATCATTTCATGGCTTCAGCGATAAATATAATCCTTGCAATAGGGACGATCGGCCTTTTTTCTCTATCACTTTACCTGATCATTCAGGGAAAGAGAAAGGAGAATAACAAGATGCGAAATACCGGTCTTGGAATATTCCTCGCGGCAAATGTCGTGGTGGTCATGCTGGCTCAAACCGTATTGATGGATGAGAATCGAGAATCAGTATATAATCTCGATTTTATCAGAGACACTGAGCAGGCTGAAGGTGAGCTGAATTACGATACCGCAAGAATTGTATTTCTCGACCTCGTTTCCTCTCCTATCCCTGACTATATCAATGATCTTGAGGCAGATGCCCTTGGTGATGATCCATTTGAAATGGCCAGATTGGAGTACAACTGCCCATACAAGATCTACCGCGATATGATGATGGGCCTACCTTCCTATTTTCCATCAACTTCAGACACAGGAGCAATTGGCTTCTTTACCTTTGTATCGGATTCGGTTTACAGCGATCAAAATGATTACTTAAGCGGAATGATGGGCTTAGAAAGCTGGCCCATGAGGGATTCTGTAGCATTTTGCTATGTTTCCAGCCCAGCGGTAAATCACTATCTGGCAATTGATTCAAGCACCGGACAGGTAACTCATCTCGCAATCAGAAAATAAGCAGCAAGAGCTATATGGCTTCAGATAACCACGACCACAGTCACGACCATTCACATGACCACAACCATGACCACGATCACGATCATTCGCATGATCACCACCATCACGGTCATTCGCATATGCACTTTGAGGATATTCGCAAGAAAGGTGCGATTGCAGTCATCGTATTGATCATTGCATTGCTTACTGCTATTGCTGAGATCTACTTTGGACGTAAAACCGGCTCCAGGGCCCTCACAAACGATGGATGGCACATGCTCAGTCATACCTGGGTTCTTGGTCTCACAGGCATTGCCTATGGCTTTATCTGGCTAAATCAGAAGTATCAGCTCTTAAATATTTCCTCCAAGAGAGCACTTAGCATCGCGGGATTGCTATCTGCCTTCACCTTACTGCTTGTAGCGATTGCCATTGGGTATAAGAGTATTCTTGATCTAATGAATCCTGCAAGCGAAATGCTCTACGGTGAGGCTTTGGTCGTTGCATTTATTGGTTTGATCGTCAACGGATTCAGTGCTTACATTCTTCATGTTGGACATCACGACCACGATCACAATCTTCGGGCAGCCTACCTTCATCTAATGGCTGATGCACTTACCTCGCTAACCGCTATCCTTGCATTACTCGCAGGTAGATACCTCGGTTGGGATTTCCTCGATCCGATCGTAGGAATACTCGCAGCTATCATCATTGCTAAATGGGCATATGAGCTGATCCTGGTCTCAGGTAAAGATGCGATCAAGGGCGAAAAGGCCCATAAACACTAAGCAATGGGAGATCTGATCCTGCCAATATTGATCAGTT
>CAXDOZ010000081.1:0-10693 GCA_963991145.1 uncultured Chitinophagales bacterium
GGTCATTGAGCCCATTGGGAAGCTCGCACGAATTGCATCCGTCCAGTGAAGATCCTCCCTTAGCTCTGCCTTTACAGTTGAAACCAATTGATGAACCTGCTTGAAGCTATAGGTTCCAAAGAGCTCCTCCACACTGACTTTTCCAGCCGAGCTAACTCTCCTGAGATCATTGCGCACAAGGTCAACGATCATCACATTTTCTGCTCGCTCCTTTTCGCTATCGAAAAGCTCAGAAAGTAAGTTTTGATCTTTTACCGGATCCTTTGAGCGAGAGGCCGTGGCGTTTATGGGCTGGCTGATAAGAGAGCTTGCCTCCTTTTGTAAATACCTTTCCGGCGAAGCCGAAAATAGATAGCGTTCCTTCAATTTAAAGCAGGTACTGAAAGGTGCTTCACCAAGAGCGTTCAGCTCCTCAAAGCAATGTATCGGATCCAGATCACCCTCGGCATAGAATTCCTGACAGAAGTTGATCTCATAGAAATCGCCGGCTTCAATATGGTCCTTTATCTTCCTGATCTTGTCCAGGTAGGCATCTCTGTCAAGGTCATTTTTCAGGTTGAGATTTGGCTTCTTCACTTGCCCTGCGGGCAGATTATCCATGGCATCCATTAGAGCCATTGCCTCAACATAGCGGCGGTTTAGGGTAAGTTCATTCCCTTTGACCAATATGAGATATCTGGGCTCAAAGAAATACAGGTCGGGAAATCCAATGCGGTTGGGCAAATCGGACCGTAGGTCCTCAACTTCATTTTTAAGATCATAAGAAAGCCCACCGAAAAGCCAGCTCTCCTTTTCCTCATGAAATTCTCTTAATTGCTTTAAGGCCGTACCGGCCGATGTCTCAAGCTCACGAACAGCATCAACAGCAAGTACAAAGTCGTAGCGACCATACTTGTCCTGGTCCCAATTATTGGAGTCAAGAAGGCAAAAAACTGGAAAGTGGTTCGCCCATCGAAGGGCCTTTTCTTGGAAGCCCGCCATATCCTCTATCTGGATACGCGTTTGCTCCATCAGATCTATCGGTTAATGAGCTTTTCGCGCTCAGGACCAGTTGAGATCATATGTGCCTGAACTCCGAGATACTCATTTAAGAATTTGAGATAATCTTTCAGCTCCTGTGGCAATTCATCGAAGTTCTTAGCGTCATCGATATCTCTTGCCCAACCCGTAAATTTCTGGAAAACAGGATCGATATGAAGGTCTACCAGATCGTATGGTAGCTCATCTGTTTGAGTTCCATCTTCAAGCTTATAAGCAGTACAGGCATCAAAGGATTCAAACTTGTTAAGCACATCGATCTTGGTGATCACAAGCTTAGTGACACCATTGATCATGCAGGTATATTTCAAGGCGGGAAGGTCGATCCAGCCGCAACGACGAGGACGTCCTGTGGTAGCACCGAATTCTCCTCCTTCTTTTCTTAGACGCTCTCCTTCATCATTGTCGAGTTCTGTTGGGAATGGACCCGAACCTACACGCGTGCAATAAGCTTTGGTGATCCCAATAACGTCGCGGATCTTTGAAGGACGTAATCCAAGTCCCGAGCAAACTCCTGAAGTGATCGTATTTGAGGAAGTGACAAATGGATAGGTTCCAAAATCGATATCGAGTAAACTACCCTGAGCTCCTTCTGCAAGAACTTCTTTGCCTTCTTCTAATTTATGATTTAGCCAGTACTCACCATCAACAAGGTTAAGTTCCTGGATCATCGTAACGGAATCCAGCCACTCTTTTTCAAGCTCCAGTTCTTCGAACTCAGCGCCGTAAAGCATCTTTAGCATGCGCACATGCTTGCCTTTAAGCTTCTCATAGCGCTCTTTCCAATCCGGGCGACTCAAGTCTCCAATTCGCATTCCATTTCTACCGGTCTTATCCATATAAGTTGGACCAATACCTCTTAGCGTAGAACCGATCTTCTCTTTTCCTTTTGCAGCTTCAGAAGCCTTATCCAAAGCGATATGCGTTGGCAGGATCAGGTGAGCTTTTTTGGCAATGTATAACTTCGAGCGAACATCAACTCCAGCTTCTTCAAGACCAAGGATCTCCTGTCTTAATGTAACCGGATTGACCACCACTCCATTACCGATAAGGTTGGCGCAGCGATTGTGAAAGATCCCCGAAGGAATTGTGTGTAGCACGAACTTCTTTCCATCGATGATCAGGGTGTGGCCAGCGTTTGGGCCGCCCTGAAATCTGGCAATAACATCGTATTTGGGAGCGAGGTAATCAACGATCTTCCCTTTACCTTCATCGCCCCATTGAAGGCCTAGTAAAACATCTACCATAGTTTTCTTTTATGCCTGGAGCTTGCTCATTGCAGCGTCCAGATTCTCTGCTTCCACAAAGATCTTATCGAGCTTGGTCATCTCGAGAAGCTTTCTCATAGCGTCTGGAATATGGATCAGGATGACTTCACCACCGGCATTTCTCGCCTTGGTCATCATAGTGATCATACCACCCAGGCCGGTGCTATTCACATATTTCAATTCTGTGAGATCAAGAACGAAGTGTTTGCGTCCAGCTTCAACTTCTTCTCTTACCAATTCCACCATTGGCTGATAATATGCCTCACCCAATAGATTCCCTTCAAGTGACAGGGTCGTCACGTTTCCTTGTGTTTCAGTATTCAATTTCATTTTATGCGGTTTTTGCGTCTGGTCTGTTTGTACAATTTTCTCTGGTGCACTTACCGTAGAGCATCAAAGAGTGATGAGTGATCTCTTTTTCAAGCAGTTCACCCATAGTGGATTTGATCTGTTGGATTCGAGGATCGCAAAACTCGAGTACTTCATCGCAATCGAGGCAGATCAAATGGTCGTGCTGCTTATAGCCGTACGACTTTTCATATTGAGCAAGATTTTTCCCGAACTGGTGCTTTTTTACCAGATCGCAGGAAACGAGCAATTCCAGGGTGTTGTAAACAGTGGCCCGACTAATATTGAAGCTTTTATTCTTTATATCAAAATACAAGGTTTCAGCTTCAAAGTGATCGTCACGCATGTAGATCTCCTCAAGAATAGTGAAGCGCTCCGGTGTTCTTCTGAGCTTATTGCGCTCCAGATAACCTGAGAATATCCTCTTCACTTCTTCAACCTGTTCTTGAGTAGCCTTTGACATCGGGGCTAAATTTAGCCAAATGAAAGGATTCCGATTCCACTTGTAAACAAATGTTCAGAAGCAATTCCTTAAGTAGGATTATCCTCAGACTCTTCGATATCGTATCGATTGATATTTAAGACCCCTTCAAGTCCTTTGAGCTTCTCGATCAGCTCTTCCAGCTGGCCGGTATCGTGTACATACACCTTGATGTTTCCTTCAAAGATCCCATCCTTGGAGTCAATCGATAAGGATTGCATGTTGATATTCATTTGTCGACTGATCACATCGGTAACCTTACTGATCAATCCAACATCATCGATACCGGCAATTTCGAGTGAGGTAAGGAATGCAATTTCGTGCTCGCGGTTCCATCTGGTCTTAACTACGCGATAGTGATATTTCCCCATCAGGTTTGCCGCGTTCGGACAGGTAGTTCTATGGATCTTGACTCCACCAGTAGCCAGCAAAAAGCCAAATACATCATCTCCAGGAATCGGGTTACAACACTTTGCAAAGGAGTATTGGATGGAATCAGCGGATTCGCCCATGATCATGAGCTCCGCATTCTCCTTCAGCTCCTCGCGCACTTTGCGTTCAATGATATCATCTACTTTCTCGATCTGCGGCGTAGGACGAGGCTTTCTGATCTTATTGCCGATCACCTCTAGATTCTTCAGTTCATCCAGGGAGATCCTGTTTGTAGCTATTCTATAAAATAGCTCTTGCTGATTCTGAAGATCATAGATAGAGCAGAGTGTCTGAATGTTTGAATTATTGAAGGCGATCTTTCTGCGACGGAACCTGCGCTCGAGCATGGCTTTCCCATCATCAGCGATTAGACGCTTCTCTTCTTTCAGGGCTTGCTTAATATTGGTTCTGGCCTTAGCCGTTACCACAAAGTTCAACCAATCTTCATTTGGTTTTTGCCTCTTTGAAGTGAGCAGCTCTACCTGATCTCCGCTATCGAGGACATGGCTCAATGGTACCAATTTATGATTGACTTTTGCGCCAATTGATCGCAATCCAACTTCGGTGTGAATTTCAAATCCAAAGTCCAGAGCTGTTGCACCGTTTCTCAATCTTTTCAGATCTCCATTTGGAGTAAAGACGAAGATCTCATCTGAGAAAAGGTCGAGTTTGAAATCGGATATGAAGTCAAGGGTATTTGCCTCTGGATTAGATAAGATCTGTTGGATTCTTTCCAGCCAGTCATCCAGAGCAGAATCATCACTTACTGTTTCCTTGTATTTCCAGTGTGCTGCAAGTCCACGCTCAGCAATATCGTGCATGCGCTCTGAGCGGATCTGCACTTCCACCCATCGGCCCTTTGGGCCCATAACTGTTGTATGCAAAGCTTCGTAACCATTTGCTTTTGGATTAGAGATCCAATCACGAAGACGATCGGGATTTGGACGGTAAATATCTGTAATTGCAGAGTAGACATTCCAGCAATCGCTTTTCTCCTGATCCATTGGCGAATCCAGAATTACACGAATTGCAAATAGGTCATAGACCTCTTCAAAGGTCACTCCCTTATTGCGCATTTTATTTGCGATCGAGTGAATTGATTTCGGTCGACCATACATGTCAAACTTGAAACCCTTCTCTCCTAGCAAGCCTTTCAAAGGCTTGATGAATTCATTAATATACCTGCTACGCTCTCTTTTCTTCTCGGCCAACTTCACCGCAATCTCGCGATAGAGCTCTGGTTCGGTGTACTTCATCACCAGGTCTTCCATCTCGGATTTGATGGCGTATAAACCTAGTCGGTGAGCAAGCGGAGCGTACAGGAAACTCGTTTCAGAGGAGATCTTCAACTGCTTATGGCGAGGCATGGAATCCAGGGTACGCATGTTGTGCAGCCTGTCTGCCATCTTAATGAGAATGACTCGAATGTCATCCGTCATTGTAAGCAATAGCTTTCTGAAATTCTCTGCCTGAACAGAGCTTCGAAGGTCGAATACACCGGAGATCTTCGTAAGACCATCGATGATGCGAGCGACTTGCTTATCAAAGCTGCGCTCCATGTCTTCGAGGGTGATCTCAGTATCTTCTACTACATCGTGAAGGAGTGCGCAAACGACAGCTGTTGGTCCGAGACCAATTTCCCCTGCTACGATCTTTGCCACAGCGAGAGGATGCAGAATGTAGGGCTCACCGGATTTCCTACGCATGTCCTTATGCGCGTCGAGTGCCATTTCAAAGGCCAGACGAATATTCTCTTTATCGGTCTTTGAAATACCTGTCCCAAGCAATCTCAACAAGGAGCGATACTCCTTTGTGATCAACTTCTTCTCTGCTTCTAAATCTATCGTTCTCTCCAATGCCATAGGCTTTCCAAAGTTTAGAAATTATTAGCCTTGCTAAAAGCCAATGCTAAGCCTTTTTTGACTTGTGCTTTGTGGATGTCCTAATAAGGCTAGTAAAGCCAATTCTTTGCCAAAACTTTATCGGCCCGTGAGGGCCAAAAAAAATCTCAAAAGGATAACAAATTAGCTTGCGAAAAGTGAAAATAAACTTACCTTTGCGCCCTATTCGCAGAGAGCGATGCGGGTGTGGTGAAATTGGTAGACACGCTAGACTTAGGATCTAGTGCTTCACGGCGTGGGGGTTCGAGTCCCTCCACCCGCACAACTCAGCTCTTTTAAAATCTTTATCCTGTGCACATTCAAGAAGAAAAAATAGATGCTTTAAACGCGCATCTAAAGCTCGAAGTAAAGCAAGAAGATTACCTACCAAAAGTTGACGAAGCAATCAAAAAATACCGCAAGCAGGTGAGCTTGAAGGGTTTTCGTCCGGGGCATGTTCCAATGGGAATGGTAAAGAAAATGGTTGGTCAGCAAGTAATGGCCGAGTCGATCAACGAAGTACTAAACGAGTCGATCAACAAATACCTTCAGGATAACGAGATCGAGATTCTTGGATACCCAATTCCAAAAGATGATCAGGAGCTGAACTTCGATATTGATAAAGCAGGTGATTTCAACTTTGTATACGAGTTAGGATTGACTCCTGAATTTGAGCTAAAGGCTTTGAATAAGAAGACCAAGTTCAATAAGCCTGTGGTTGATGTTACCGATGAGATGGTGACTGAGGAGATCGAGGTTATTCAAAAGAGATATGGTCAGCCTGGTCAGGTTGATGACGTTGAGGAGGATGATATCCTAAAGATCCATTTCCAGCAATTGGATGATAAAGGAGAGATCCTTGAGGGCGGAATCGATAATGAGACCACCATCAATCTTCGCATGGTTAAGGATAAGATGCAGAAGAAAGTGATGGGCATGAAAAAAGGTGACAGCATTGATGCTGATATCACCAAATTGATTGAGCGTGAAGCCGACGCAATTGCCAAGCACGTTCTCGATGTTGAGCATGATCTTATGGAAGCGGGCAACCTGAAATACCGCTGCACTTTAACAGAGATCACCCGAATTCAGCCAGCTGAGTTGAACGAGACTCTTTTCCAAAATGCATTGGGAGATGATTCCATCAAAGACGAGGAAGCTTTCAGAGCGAGAATCAGAGAGGAGATCGAACAGCATTACGGACGCACATCAGACCAAAAGCTTGTTACCGAAATAGCAGATAAGCTTCTTGATAAAACTGAAATTCCTTTACCAGAGGATTTCCTTCGTCGTTGGATCAAATTATCTAATGAGCAGGAGATCACCGATGCTCAATTGGATGATGAGTTCCCAAATTTTACAAAAAATCTTCGCTGGTCTTTGATCGTGAATAAACTCGGCAAGGAGAACGATCTTAAAGCTGAACAAGATGAGATTGTAGAGCGTGCTCGCGGTCAGGTTTTGAACCAAATGTACCAGTACGGCCTTTATAATCCTGAACCTGAGCAAATCGAGCAATTGGTTGCCAGGTATTTACAGGATCGTGATTTTGTATCTCGCACCAGAGACTCAATCCTTGAGGAAAAGGCCTTTGAAATTATTAAAGATCAAGTCACGATTCAGGATAAAAAAGTTAGCTTAGAAGAGTTCAATAAGGCATCCTAATGGCAAAAGATCTTGGTAAAGAATTTATGAATTACGCTGTCAAGCATCAGGGCTTGAGCAGCATGCACGTTGAGAATTACATCAACAACGTTTACACTCCTGAAAACTTAACGAGAACCATCATTGAAGAGCGCCAGGTGCGTTTTGCAGAGATTGATGTATTCTCAAGATTGATCATGGACCGTATCATTTTCTTAGGTACAGAGATCAATGATTATATCGCCTCAATTTTGCAGGCACAATTACTATTCCTCGAGAGCGCTGATCCATCTTCTGATGTACAGATCTACATCAATAGCCCTGGAGGACAGGTTTACGCCGGATTGGGTATCTACGATACTATGCAGTATATCCGCCCGGATGTTTCTACAATTTGTACAGGTATTGCAGCGTCAATGGCAGCAGTTATCCTTTGCGCAGGTAAGAGTGGTAAAAGAACCGGATTACCTCATAGCCGTGTGATGATCCACCAGCCATTAGGCGGTGCAGGCGGTAAGTCATCAGATGTTCAGATCACTGTAAAAGAGATCTTGAAGATCAAGACTGAATTGTACGAGATCATCTCGAAGCACAGCGGTCAAAGTATGGAGAGAGTGACCGAAGATTCTGATCGCGACTACTGGATGATTGCCAGAGAAGCAAAGGAATACGGCATGATCGACGAGGTTTTGGAGCGCGTTGACAAGTAAGGAAATCTGACAAGAGCCATCAAATGGCTTATCTTTACAGGAATTCTTTTTTTTTAGAATAGAGGCTTATGTCGAAAATGAGGGATAACAGAGAGCCAAAGTGTTCCTTTTGCGGTCGACGCAAAAGCGAGACTGCGATCTTGATCGCAGGTATCGATGGGCACATTTGCGACAATTGTGTTTCGCAGGCGCAGCAGATCATTGATGAGGAGTTATTCCATAGCTCGAATAAGTTCCAGTTCAACCTACCACAGTCGATCAAACCAAAAGAGATCGCTTCTTTCCTCGACCAGTATGTTATTGGTCAGAATGAGGCCAAGAAGGTGATCAGTGTTGCGGTTTACAATCACTACAAGCGTTTGAATCAGAAGTCAGACGATGATGTAGAGATTGAAAAGTCGAATATCCTATTAGTTGGAAATACCGGAACAGGTAAGACTCTATTGGCTAAGACCATTGCCAGGTTCTTAAACGTACCATTTACCATAGTCGACGCTACTGTATTTACAGAAGCTGGTTACGTTGGTGAAGACGTTGAGTCCATTCTTTCTCGTTTGCTTCAGGTTTGTAATTACGATGTGAAAGCCGCAGAGAAAGGGATCATTTACATTGACGAGATCGATAAGATCGCTCGTAAGACCGATAATCCTTCAATCACCAGAGATGTTTCAGGTGAGGGTGTTCAGCAGGCAATGTTGAAGTTGCTGGAAGGATCAGAAGTGATGGTTCCACCTCAGGGAGGCAGAAAGCACCCAGAGCAAAAGATGATCAAAGTCGATACCTCGAATATCCTCTTCATTTGCGGAGGTGCCTTTGCAGGTATTGAAAGACATATCGCCAATAGATTGAAGACCAGTGTAATTGGTTTCAAAAAAGGCGTGGACGGAGAAGAAGCAGATGCAGATCAGATGCTGAGTTATATCGGCCCTTCTGATTTGAAGTCCTTCGGACTGATTCCGGAATTGATCGGTAGACTTCCTGTTATTACTTATCTGGAGCCGCTTAAGAAAGATGCTCTGATGGATATTCTTACTCAGCCAAAGAATGCTTTAGTAAAGCAGTATGAAAAGATGTTCAAGCTTGAGGGAATTAAGTTAGAGATCGAGCCAGCTGTTTTAGAGTTGATCGTAGATAAAGCAGTTGAGTATGATCTTGGAGCAAGAGGATTGCGTTCGATCTTTGAAGCGATCATGACAGATGTGATGTTTGAGCTGCCAAGTGAAGAAGGGATCACTGAGTATTTGCTCACGGAGGAATTCGCTTTGAGCAAATTGAAAAAATCGAAATTGAAAAAATTGAAAGCCGCCTAGCGGCCGATAAAATTGAAAAAGCCCCATCCCGAAGCTTCGGGACGGGGCTTTTTTGTTTTTGAATAATTCCAGCTGCTTAGATTTGTAATCCATGCCACTAATTGAGCATCGCAAAGGATATAACCCCTCTCTCCCATTCCGCTTTGGACATGTGAGCACCATCGTACCTAATTTGCTCAGAAGGCAGGATCGTCCGGGATACAAAAGAGAGAGAGTGGAGCTGGAAGATGGAGATTTCATCGACCTGGATTATGTAGATCAAGGAGCAGAGAATACCATTCTAATGCTGCATGGTTTGGAAGGGAGTTCAGAAGCAGTTTATGTGAAAGGAATGGCAAGAGTTTTCCTCGAAAGAGGCTGGAACTTCTATGTTATGAACTATCGAGGCTGCAGCGGTGAGCCGAATCGCTTACTGCGGGCTTATCACAGCGGTGCAACAGAAGATGTTCGCTCGGTTATTGAATGGATCAGGACTCAGAAAGAAAAGGAAAGCCTTCATCTCATCGGCGTAAGCCTTGGAGGAAACCTGACTTTAAAATACCTGGGCGAAGAAGCTGAAAATGCTGTTGGCTTTATAAAAAGAGCCATGGCGATAAGCACTCCAATTGCATTGTTTGAGTCTATCGACGGATTAGAACGCTCAGAGAACATTGCTTATCAGATGAGGTTTCTCCGAAGGCTGAACGAGAAAGCAAAAGGAAAACGAGCGATCATGGAAGAGGCGGGTTTTGATCTTTCTGTGATCCGGAAAATGCGAAGCCTTAGAGAGTTTGATGAATGGTACACTGCACCAGTTCACGGTTTTGATGATGCGCAGGATTATTACCATAAGGCAAGCAGCCTTTATGTGTTGGATAAGATTGCAGTTCCCACCTTACTCGTAAGTGCGAAGGACGACTCTTTCCTCACTCCATTGTGTTACCCAACTGAGATAGCCAGAGACCACGATCTGTTCTATTTCGAAGAAACTCTTTACGGCGGCCATGTCGGATTTGTAAATGGAAGCTTAAACGGCATGAACTGGATCGAAGGACGCTGTTTGCAGTTTTTCGAAGAGGATGAGTAATAGTCTGAATTTCTTGTCTTTGAATCTCATTTTATCCTTACCTTTGCACCTCCTCACTGGATGAGGGTATTTTTTAACAGTCTTACACTATAAACTTGAATTTATGCCAGTAAGAATCAGATTACAGAGACACGGTCGTACTCGTCGACCATTTTACAAGATCGTTATCGCAGACTCACGTGTAGCTCGTGACGGTCGTTTCATCGAAAAGATCGGTGATTACAACCCAACAACAGTTCCAGCAACCATTAACCTTGATGCCGATAGAGCATTTCATTGGGTAATGCAGGGTGCACAGCCTTCTGACACTGTTCGCGCTATTCTTTCTTATAAAGGAGTAATGTTCCGCAAGCACCTTCAAAGAGGTGTTGCAAAAGGAGCAATGACTCAGGAAGAAGCTGATAAGAAATATGCTGATTGGGTAGCTAACAAGGAACAAGAGATCCTTGATCACATGAACCGCAAAGCTCAGGAGAAAGCTGATGCTGCTGCTAAGCGTATCGCAGATGAGAAAGC
>CAXDOZ010000082.1:0-10593 GCA_963991145.1 uncultured Chitinophagales bacterium
AACTACAAGTTTAGTTTCAAAAAACTTAGGAAACTTTAGAACTTAATTTTGTTTCCATGGTTAACCTGTTCTACATTTGCCGCGATTATCATATGAGTGCAGAAGAGAAGATATTAGAAGGTGCCCAATCGATGTTCCTGCGATACGGAATAAGGTCGATCACCATGGATGAAGTATCGAGAGAACTCGGCATTTCAAAGAAGACCCTTTACCAGCATGTAGACAATAAAGCTGATCTGGTAAAGAAGGTAATGGAGCGGCACTTCAAAGAGGAGAGAGAGTTTTCAATTGGTTTACAGGAAACTGCAGAGAATTCAATAGATGAGATGCTTCAGGTATTTCACCACATGGCGAAACTCATGAGAGAGATCAGTCATGCCGTAGTCTATGACATGCAGAAGTACTACCCGGAATCATGGGCACTTCAGGTGAAGTTCAAAGACGAGTTTCTTTATAACACTATCCTTAAAAACATTCAAAGAGGTCAAAAGGAAGGGCTTTACAGAGCAAATGCAAATGCGGACATTATCGCCAAGCTTTACATTTCTTCTGTAGAGGTATTTACTGATCCTACCATTTTCCCCGTGGGAGAGTACACCTTCCTCGAGATATATACCCAGTTCATCCAATACCACATTTATGGCTTGCTTACCGATGAAGGAAGAGCCTACTTTGAGCAGCGATTTAAACCGGAATAGAGTATGCGATATTTAATTGCAATATTATTTATATGCAGCATCGGCCTGGTACAGGCCCAACAAAGCTTTTCACTGAATGATGCTTTAGATTATGCGATCGAGCACAACTTCGACATGGTTGATGCACGGTACAATACTGATATTTCCAGAAAGCAGGCATTGGAGGCAATTTCATATGGTCTGCCAAAATTGAATGGTAATATTGACTATAACTACTTCATTGAACTACCAGTTTCCATTATTCCGGGAGAGATCGCAGGTACACCCGGAGAGGATCAGGAGGTGGTATTCGGTCTTTCAAACAACCTGGATATCGGAGCGGAACTGAATCAGCTAGTCTTTGATATGAGATACTTCATTGGAGTAAAGGCAACAGGCGCGATCAAAGAGCAGGGAGTGAGGAGACAGGAACTGACCGAGATCGATGTCAAGCAAACAGTGATCAAAGCATATTACCTGGTTTTAATTACAGATCGCTCACTTGAGATCTTATATGAGAATCAGGAGTCATTGACAGATATCTACGACGAGACCAAGGCGCAGTACGAAGCCGGTTTCGTAGAAGAGTTGGATGTAGATCGTCTGGATCTGCAGTTATCGAACCTTTTAACTTCAATTCAAAATACAGAGCTCTTATTAGCCAATACAAAGCTTGCGCTGAAATTTGCCATGAATTATCCTCTCGAGGAAGAAATTGAACTTACCGAGGATATTGAATCTGCAATTCTTGGCCTAACTAAGAATACAACAGATCAATTAGAGGATTTTACTCCGGAGATCAGAAAAGAGTTTCAGGTTTTAGATTTACAGGCCGAGTTAAAACAGTACGATTTCGAGCAGAAGCGAGCTGGTTTCTATCCTACGATGAATGCATTTCTTACTTATGGAGTTAATGCTCAGCGCGATCAATTCAATTTCTTCAATGATGGAAAATGGTTTGATATCGGGACAGTTGGTTTCAGTATCAATGTTCCAATCTTCAATGGTCTGAATACCAAAGCCATTACTGATCAGGCGAAAATTGGTTCTCTGCAGGCTCTAAATGATCTGGAGAGATTTAGGGTAGCTGCTCAGCTAGAAGTAAATAGTACAAACAATGATTACCTGAATGCATTCAGGAATTTTGAAAATCAACAGAAGAATTTAAATCTGGCACGTAAGATCCTTGATAAGAGTAGAATCATGTATCAGGAGGGAGTAGGGAGCTCATTGGCTCTTTCTCAGGCCGAGTCGGATTTTATTACATCACAAAACAATTTCCTTAGATCGGTCTATGACCTGGCCATTGCCTACATCGACCTACAAGTAGCCCTTGGCGAATTAAATTAAACAGCAGCAGCAAAATGAAAAAGATCTTTCCAATTGCCATACTGATTGTTTTTCTGGCAGCATGTTCAGATGACCTTGAATCCAAAAAGCAAATGCTTGAGGATAAGAAAGCTGAGCTCGAAAAACTAAAAACTGAAATTCAGCAACTCGAAGAAGAGATTGCTGAGATTGAAGGTGGGACCGAGGAGCTTAATACAGGTAAGCCTGTTACAGTCCAGGAGGTTTCAATTGAATCTTACGAGCATAAAGTAACCATTCAGGGAATTGCTCAGAGTAAGGAGAACATTATGATCAGTCCCGAATTCTCAGGATTGATGATTGAGTTGCTTGTCGAAGAAGGACAGGTTGTGACGGCCGGTCAAACACTTGCAAGAATTGACAATCAGATTCTCTTGCAGAATCTTCAGGAGGTTGAAGTGAGTCTTGATCTTGCAAATACGGTATACGCTAAGCAAGAGAAACTCTGGAACCAAAACATCGGTTCTGAGATCCAGTATCTGGAAGCAAAGACGAATGTTGAGACACTCGAAAAGAAGAAAGCAGCGCTTGTGACTCAAATTGAAAAAACCACAATCGTTGCTCCTATTAAAGGGACAATTGATGAGATCTTTCCAAACGTTGGTGAGATGGTCGCTCCCGGACAGCCTTTCTGTAGGTTGGTCGATCTTTCAAACATGGAGGTTCATGCCGATGTGCCGGAGAACTACCTACGCTATGTAAAAGTTGGAGAGGAAGTGGAATTGACTTTCCCTGCTCTAAACTCATCTACTGAGTCGAGCGTAAAGACCATTGGTCAGTTCATCAATCCTACAAACAGGACTTTTAAGATCATTCTTTCGATCGACAATCCCGATGGCATGATCAAGCCAAACCTAATGGCGCAGATCGTGATCCCTACCATCCAAACAGATTCTGCACTTACTCTTCCAGATCAGATCGTACAGTCTTCAAGCTCTGGAGACTTCGTATATATTTCTGACCCAAGTGGTGCATTTGCTCTGAAGCGTTTTGTGAATGTGATCGACAACTTCCAGGGGACTGCCTGGATCGAGGAAGGTGAGGAAACAGTTAAACCGGGAGATCGGATCATCATCCTCGGTTATAGAGATGTTACCGATAGCACTGCTATTCAAATCGTAAAAAACTAATAAGCCTGGCCAGCAATGAGTAAGACAAAAAAGATTGTTCGGTATTTCGGCTTAACCAACCTTGCGGTTGATAATCGCACGAGTGTGTTGCTCCTTACTTTCCTTCTGCTTTTCGCAGGGATTGGAGCATATAACTCAATGCCGAAAGAAAACTTCCCGGAGATCACTATCCCTACCATTCGAGTAGGTGTGGTTTACCCTGGGAACTCGCCTGTTAAGATCGAACAGGCCATTACAAAGCACATTGAGAAAGAGGTAAATACTATCTCAGGAGTGAAAGAGATCACTTCTACAAGTGTGGATGGATTCACCAATGTAATGGTGGAATTCGATTTTGATGCAGACGTAAACAAAGCACTTCAGGAAGTAAAGGATGCGGTAGACATCGCTAAGAATGAATTTCCTGATGATGTTGAGGACAGCGATATCACGGTAGCAGAAATTGATTTCTCTGAAATCCCCGTATTGAACATTAACCTATCGGGTGATAATTACAGCCTGAAGAGTTTAAAGAAGTACGGTGAGTATCTGGAGGATGAAATTGAAAAACTATCTGAGATCTCCAAGGTAGAAATTCGTGGAGGTAGAGATGATGTAGTACGTATCAAGATTGACAAGTTCAAGCTTGAGGCGATACAGGTTTCATTCTTTGATATTGAAGAGGAGATTGAAAGGGCAAATTCAACCCTATCCGGCGGTAGCCTTAAAAACAATGGCTTTGAGCGTTCAGTACTTCTTGAAGGTGAGTTCCAAACTAAAGAAGATATCGAGAATCTGATCATCAAGAATGATCAGCAAGGAGTAGTTAAGCTAAAGGATATTGCAGTAGTAAGTTTTGAGGAAGCAGATCGTGAGGGATATGCCAGAACAGACAGTTCCAATGTTGTTGTTACCCTTGAAATTAAAAAGCGTGCAGGTGAAAACCTTCTAATCGCTACCGATAAGATCCTGGACATCCTTGCAGCTGCTAAGGAAAAATTCCCGGCAGATCTTTCGGTAAAAACAAGTAACGATACTTCTCGTCAAACCAGAAGTCAGGTTGATAATCTTGAGAACAGTATCATCTCAGGGGTAATTCTGGTAGTACTTGTTCTGCTATTCTTCCTTGGATTGAGAAACGCGATGTTCGTAGGAATCGCAATCCCGCTATCAATGCTAATGGGATTCCTGATCCTAAGCGCTACGGGAATCACGATGAACGTGGTTGTTCTATTCTCTCTCATTCTCGCACTGGGAATGCTGGTGGATAATGGGATTGTGGTAGTAGAGAACATCTATCGTATGATGTCTGAAGGCATGGACCACGACGAAGCTGCTAAGCAGGGTGTTGGTGAGGTTGCCTGGCCGATCATCACTTCAACTTTAACCACTCTTGCAGCATTCTTCCCACTTGTTTTTTGGGATGATATCATGGGTGAGTTCATGAAGTACTTACCGATCACTCTTATGATCGTTTTGAGTTCTTCGCTTTTCGTTGCCCTGGTCATCAATCCGGTTCTTACCTCGATGTTTATGGAGGTTCAGGAGACTAAGAAGCGAAGTAAACTAAGCAAGCGCCAATGGATCCTTGTGATCGTAACATTCATTGTTGGGGTCTTGATGTACATCGCAGCCTTTGCAAATGGACAACCTGGAGTAGAGCCTGAAGGTCCTAACTTCTTATTATTCGGAAACCTCTTTGTAGTTGGAGCAATTCTCGTACTCTTTAATGTATACGTACTTACTCCTGTTTCTTACAGATTCCAAAATACCTTCCTTGTCAGACTGGAAGTGGTTTATGAGAAAGTGATTCGCTGGGCTCTGAAGACATGGAGACCATATTTCATTTTCGGGTCGATGTTCTTCCTGTTGATCTTCTCTCTTTGGTTCTTCGGAGCGAGAAATCCCAAGGTGATCACCTTCCCGGAGAATATTCCGAACTACGTAAACATCTTTATTGAGCTACCTACTGGTTCGACCATCGAAAACACTGACACTTTCACAATGGGAGTTGAGGCAGTGGTAAAAGATGTACTTCAACCTTATTATGATAGAGGGATCATCGAATCATACCTTACGAATGTTGGAGAGGGAACAGATGATCCAAACTCTGGAAATCCTGTAAGTATTGGTTCATCTTCTCATAAAGCGAAGATCACTGTATCCTTTGTAGAGTTTCAGGATAGGATGGTTCCAGGTGAAGGAGTTGTTTCCACGGATCAAATTCTAAATGAAATTCGACTTGCCTTAGACACTATTCCAGGAGCACTAATTACTGCGGATAAGGATCCAAACGGTCCACCGCTTGGTCCTCCAATCAGTATCGAAATCAAAGGTGACAATTTCGATTCCCTGATTGCGATCTCATCCAGAGTTCGAACTCTTATTGAAGCTAGCGGTATTGAAGGAATTGAGGAGTTGAAGTCTGATCTCGATGTAGGAAAGCCTGAATTGAAATTATATCCAAACTCTGAGGCTATCGGTCTTTATGGATTATCCAATCAACAGGTTCTAGGAACGATCCGAACTGCGCTTTACGGTAAGGAGGTTTCTAAATTCAAGGGAATCGACAGAGGCTTTAATGGAGAAGAAGACGACATTCCAATTGAGCTGCGCTTATTGGATGAGTACCGATATGACATTGAGGATCTTCTTTCTCAAAGAGTAACATACAAGGATCAGAATGATGGAAAAGTGAAGCAGGTTCCAATTTCTGCAGTAGTTGATGTTAGTTATGAGAGCACTTATGGTTCAGTAAATCGTAAAGATCAGGATAGGGTTGTCACTCTATACTCTAATGTTTTGGATGGCTACAACCTGAATGATATCATCGCTCAACTTGAGATCTTGTTCAAAGGCTACGATGGCCTTCCTGAAGGATACGATATCAATTTCTCTGGAGAGAAAGCCGAGCAGGAGAAGTCAATGGCCTTCCTTCAAACTGCTTTCCTGGTTGCGATATTCCTGATTGCAATTATTCTGGTCTCTCAGTTTAACAGTTTAGCGAAGCCAGTCATCATTCTTCTTTCTGTTGTATTCTCGACCATTGGGGTATTCCTTGGAATTGCCACTTTCCGAATGGACTTCGTGGTGATCATGACAGGAATTGGTATCATCTCGCTCGCGGGAGTTGTAGTTAATAATGCGATTGTATTAATTGACTACATCGATCTGATCAGACAGAGAAAGAGAAAGGAGCTTGGCTTTAAGGGAGATCGACTTCCAAAAGATGTAATGATGGATTGTATCAGAGAGGCAGGGCAAACGCGTTTGCGTCCGGTACTTCTTACTGCAATTACGACTGTTCTTGGTTTGATTCCATTGGCAATCGGACTGAACATCAACTTCTTTAGGCTATTTACTCATTGGGATCCACAGATCTTCGTTGGAGGAGATCAGGTGATATTCTGGGGACCAATGTCGATTACGATCATTATGGGTCTGACCTTCGCAACATTCCTAACGCTGGTTGTTGTTCCGGTCATGTATCTGATTTTCGACCGTATAGCATATAGGGTTTTCATTCTGGTCAAAGGTGAAGACGCACTAGAGAAACCCGATAGTGTTAAATAAGAAAAGCCCACCATTTGGTGGGCTTTTTTGTTAATACTTTACTAAGCCTGAAAGCTCTCTCACTTCCCCCTGTCTCAGGCGTCCAAAGAACCCTGGTAGCTCGTCAAAGGCAATCTCATTATCCAGCAAACCTTCGAACCAGGAATCCTTGAGAATATCAAAAACGATCTCTTTTCTTTTGCGGTAGGTCATGTCGGGGCCAACCGATGAAGGGATGTGACTTACCTGAGAACTAATGATGCGCTTGCGCCCATAATGGAAACTGCTGCCAAGATCGATATTCACCTTGCGATCACCGTACCAGCTTAACTCAACAACTTTGCCTTCAAAAGCACATTTGTCAATTGCAGCCTGTAATCCTCCTTCAGTAGCTGAGCAATGAAAAACGACGTCATAGCCATCTGAGGATTCATCAGCTACAGCCAGATTTAGATCTTCAGCTTTCTTCTTTCTCTCTTTATTGACTTCCAGAATCTCAAATCGCTGCCCGGCTCTTTGCTTTAAACAACCTGCAACCAGAGCACCAATCATACCGAAACCAACAATTAGAACTTTGTCATTTATTTTAATTTCAGCATCCCAGAGTCCGGTTACTGCGGTTTCTAAATTGCTTGCCAATGAGGCTCTGCCAGATGGAATATAATCCGGAATCAAAAAAGCATCTTCCTCCGCAATGATGATCTCATTCTGGTGAGGATGGAGGCAGTGAATTCGCTTTCCTTTTAATTTCTCTGATCCTTCGATCACTTCGCCAACCAGGCTGTAACCATACTTAATAGGAAAATCGAATCCTCCCTCCTGGTAGGGGACATCCATATAATCCCAAAGTGAATTCGGAACTCTACCGCTTGCAACTAGCTTCTCAGTTCCTAGACTAACCATCGAATACAGGCTGCGAACTTTGATCTGGCCACTTAGTAATGGTCGATCATTTAGGATTTTAATTTCAGAAGTGGACTTGTTGGTATGGAATAAGGCCTTCATGCTAAACTGGTGCACCTTCAAACATAACAGCATCTCCCATTGGCACAAATCGATGCCAGCGGAAGGATACCGCATCATCAACTTTCTCTATCGGTTGTAATTCCAGGCTGGATCTGCCTGAACCAAAAACCTGAGGGGCGATATGCAATTGTAAAAGATCTACACAGCCATCATTTAAGAATCTGGAGGTAGTAGAAGGACCACCTTCGACATAGATCGAGTGAACACCCCTTTTAAAAAGCTCTTTACAAACCTTTCTGCAAGGCATTCGCTCATCGTTATTATCAGGCATTCTCAGGAATGAAATCCCATTGTCCTTTGGAGCGTTGCCCTCGCACATTACCCAGATCGGACCATCACCATGTTCGTGCATGTAATCGTATTCGCCTTTTAAGCCCGGGTCCAGAATTACTCTAACCGGGTCAAAGCCTGCCACGCGTCTAACATTCAGCTTGGGCTTGTCTTGCTCAACGGTTCCTCTACCAACAAGAATGGCATCACACAGTGCTCGCATGCGATGTGAGTGATCGAGATTCTCCTCATTACCGATCCACTTGGAGTGACCGGAGTTGGTTGCGATCCTACCATCAAGAGTTTGAGCAAAATGGGCGATTACCAAAGGTCGTTTCTTTCTCCTCGCCAAAACCGAGATCAGAGCAGTGGGTAAGTATGTCTTAAGCATACTCTCATCCCAACCCTCTGGAAGTTCACAAAGCTGCTGGAGATATGCATCGTCGCGGAAGAAATAGTGAAAGTTTGGCTGCTCTTGCTCAAAGCCTACACGAATGGTGCTATTGTCGCCGGAGTCCTTATCCAGCTCAAGCTCTAAATAGTCCCAGGGACCTTCATTATTGTCAATGGCCTGTTTCAGAGCGACTAATGCTCTCCAGGTATTTTCCTTCCTCGACATGATGTCAAGTTACTTTAAATCGAGGAAGTGACCCATTCGGTCTTTCTTGGTTTTTAGGTAACCGAGATTTTTTTTGTGAGGCTCAATCTCAATAGGAACGCGCTCTACGAGATTAATATCGGAGTTTTCGATGGCTTCGATCTTCTCCGGATTATTGGTGATTAGACGAATATCTGTCACGCCAAGGTCTTTTAGGATCTCAATGGCAACCTCATAATCACGGGAATCAACTTCCAACCCCAGATGCACATTTGCATCGTGGGTATCCAGGCCTGTATCCTGCAAATTATAGGCTTTTAGCTTATTGATGAGACCTATTCCGCGACCTTCCTGACGCAGATAGAGCACGATCCCCTTGTCTTTGCAGATCATGTTCATCGCCGCATCAAGCTGTTCACCGCACTCACAACGAAGAGAGTGAAAAACATCCCCCGTCATACATTCTGAGTGAATTCGAACTGAAATTGTTTCACCTGCTTTGATCTCTCCGTGGATCAGAGCAAGGGTAGGACGCAGATCATCCACCTCTTCGCTATAGGCTATAACTTGAATATCACCCCAACCTGTTGGTAGGAAACTTTCTACCTGGCGCACTACTGTTGGTTTCTTATTACTTTCTTTCGACACTGTATATATTCCCTGTAAATTTAATCTTTATCTATTTACAAGCCTTGCATAGACATCTCCGGATGGAATATGCTTGCCAAATCCTTGTAAAACTTCAATGGTCTGAGTGCTATCTCGCCATTCTTTCCACTCCATTTTCTGACTCTCGACCATCGAAATGTTGAACTCATAAGTTCCAATGCTTTGCAACAGCTCAACACAATGAATGGTTCGCTGCGCATCAGCTCCAATAAACTCAAAGCTTATAAATTCCACGGGCTGACTTAAACCCCTGATTGCCTCCGCTTCAAAGCCTTCGACATCCAGTTTTATAAATTTTGGCTTGCCGTACTTCTTGATTAGATCATCAATAGAAACCACATCAACTTCAATTTCCTGGTCCCATTTGGTATGAATAGACTCATAGCTATTCATCATGTCTCGCCATTCTTTATCTGCAAGTGTTGTAATGGTAGGGTTCGAGCTACTTATGTGCATTTTCATTTTTTGGGCCTTCGGCCCGATGGCTGCACGCACCAGATTGAAGTCTTTATTTGCACCGAACTTGCGGTCAAGGAAATCAGCAAATAATGGCTGAGGTTCAAGAGCAACAACCTGGCAGTCCAGATCAAGGAATGCTCTGCTTCGATTTCCCAGATGAGAGCCAATGTCAAAGCATAGATCGCCCTGCTCGATAAATTGTCTGTAAAAATTCTTGAGTCGGGAACGGTTTCCAGGTTTGCCGTAATAGATCAACCAGGATTTAAAGAGGCCATATCTTTCTTTCCAGGTCAATCTCTGATCTTTTTGAAAGTCATCATTCTGTAGCTCACTAATCTATTCTTCAGCAAGATCTGAAGTGCATGGCCTCCTCGTAATGAGTTCAGATAGGTATGCTTTCTCATAATCGGCTCGAAGAGCTCAGTAAAAAAGGCGATAGCCTTATCTCTTGGTCTCCAGATCTCAACAGTAGAGCTAAGATCCAGGCTGCCTTTAAACTCAAATCCCTGACTATTAGCCACCCTGATCATTTCATCTACAGGAAGAAGGCAGTTTGCCAGCCATCCGTTCTTAAACCAATCGGCGTATTTCCTGAATTCCTCCGGCCATTGCTCAGGGTCTATCTTTGGGATATCATCCAGAACTATTAATAGTCTGTCCTTTTTTAAGGCCTTTTCGGCCTGATGGAAGAAAGCGCCGGGATTCGTATTATGGATGTAGGATTCTACTGCATAAGCCAGATCAAAGGATTCCATTTCTGGTAGCTCCAAATAAGAGGAATGATGAAGTTTGATTTCCTTATCTCCTCCCATTTTACGGGCAAAATCATTCCCAAAATCGACTTGCTGTTGGCTAAGTGTGACCC
>CAXDOZ010000083.1:0-10518 GCA_963991145.1 uncultured Chitinophagales bacterium
CGTCAGATGTGTATAAGTGACCGGCGGCTTCCCAGTTCCAGGCATCTAGATGAACTACTGAGCTCGAACCCGAGATCCTTCCACCAGTTGGTGCTACCTGGGCGATCATGATTCCATTCGATCTCACAGTGCTCGATACTCTTGAATCGGTGTTGTATGCAATTAACGAACGAACGTTAGGGTTCATTCCTCCAACTTCATTCTCATCGTGTGTGGCGCGAACCGCGCCGATCTCAACCAATCCGAGCTGAGTGTTTGTAGCGATCAAACCGGGATATACATCTTTACCCTGGCAATCGATCACCTCAAATTTCTCCATATCAATACGCATGGTAGTAGCATCGCCAACAATGGTAAGCTTGCCATCTTCGAATGCAATTGCAGAGTTTTCGATCACCTCGCCATTACCGAGATGAGCTTTTCCATTCATCAAAATGATGGGTTTGTCCTGAGCTGGTCCAGGAGCTGGAATCTGCGCGAATAGCGGCGCAGAGATCAAAATCAGAATAAATATTTTAAGCGCTTTCATAAGCTGAATTTCTTTTGATGTTTAGTGATGGTGTTCTCCGCTTGCTTCAAGTCCTAAATCGGCGCAGCCATAAGTGTACTTCATCGTGCGCTTTGCCTTCTGTGTCGATGATCCACCATTTTCAGCATCGATCATTTCCTGGATCAAACGATTACGCTCATTTTGGATCCAGGCGGTCATTTCGTCTTCTTTATCGCGGTCGTAATAGCGAACACCATCAACCCAGGTCTTTTCCGCAACTGCGTAAATGGAAAGTGGATTGTCTGACCAAAGAACCACATCAGCGCTCTTGCCCACTTTAACACTTCCCATCTGATCATCGAGATGAAGCATTTTAGCTGGGTTCAGGGTGACCATTTTCCATGCTTCCTCTTCTGTCATTCCACCGTATTTGATCCCTTTGGCAGCTTCCTGGTTTAGGCGGCGACCCATTTCAGCATCATCTGAATTGATAGCGGTATTAACACCCATCTTGGTCAAAAGTGCCGCGTTATAAGGGATCGCATCAATCACCTCATACTTATATGCCCACCAATCAGAGAAAGTAGATGCGTTTACACCGTGAGCTTTCATCTTATCGGCAACCTTATATCCTTCAAGAATGTGCGTGAAGGTTCCCATTGTGAAACCAAATGAATCAGCTACGTGCATCAACATATTGATCTCCGACTGAACATAAGAGTGACAGGTGATATAGCGCTCGCTTTCGAGGATCTCAAGTAGAGTTTCCAATTCTAGATCCTTTCTCAAAGGAGCTCCATCGTAGCCTCTTTGTCCGGCTTTTTCTTTTAACTCGCCGTACTCTTTTGCTTTCGTGAAGTAGTTGTAGAAAGTTTGCTCTACACCCATTCTGGTTTGAGGGAAGCGAGTAGTGTTGTTATCACCCCAGTTTGACTGCTTAACATTTTCGCCAAGGGCGAATTTGATGAAGCCATCTGCATCGGAGATCTTCATTTCCTCAGGTAACTTACCCCATCTGAACTTGATGATTCCAGACTGTCCGCCAATTGGATTAGCAGAACCGTGGAGCAATTGAGCTGCCACAACCCCACCGGCTAGCTGGCGATATAGATTTACATCTTCTGAGTTTACTACTGATGCAATGCTAACCTCAGCAGAACTTGCCTGTCCGCTTTCGTTAACTCCATAGCTAATCGCTATATGGCTGTGCTCATCAATGACCCCAGCAGTGAAGTGCTTCCCGGTTCCATCAATGATCTCTGCTCCTTCAACAAAGATGTTTTCTGCGATCTTATTGATCTTTCCATCTCTCAGGTAAACCGAGTAGTTCTCCAGAATTCCCTCCTCTTCATTGGTCCAAACAGTCACGTTTTTAATAATTACGTGATCCTCCTCAGGGGCCTCTTCATATCCATAGGCTGTGAAAGGATAGATAACTGGCCCAAGTGTATCCATGACCACCTCTTCTCCATCTCCCTCTGTGTCCTCCGTGCCCTCTGTGGTTTCTTCTTCTAACTCTTCCGGACTAGCCTTGATTCCATAAGCGGCCCAGTCGTGCCAGTTGCCATCAGGATCCTGACCAGAACCACCCATCGTAGCGGTTTCCATGCTCACGGTTCCACTTAGTCTGAACATACCTTCCATGCCCAGATCGGTGCCGTCAAATTGAATGGAGATCAGGTCTGCATTGCGATCGTACTTGACTTTGATCTTTGTACTATCATCAATTACGATCTTCATTTTCTCTTTTCCCGGGTCGCCTTTGATCAGCATATCAACTGCAATCTCATCACCAATTTCCATCATGAACTTTCCGGTTGGAGTTGCTGTAGGCTGATCCTTGTATTTGTATTGATTACCATTTACCCATGTCTGGTAGATCTTGGTATCCTCTTCAAAAAGGTTTCCATCTGTGATAATGAAGTTTGCTATTTGTCCATTCTCAAGACTTCCAAGATCATTCGACAGATACATCCAATCAGCAGGGATAGTGGTAAGCGCTGCAAGAGCATCCTCTTCAGAAAGACCGGCTGAAACAGCTTTTCTAAGGTTATCCATGAAGGCATCAGGATCATCGTCAGAGGTGAATGCGAAAGGAACACCTGCTTCTGCGAGCATTCCCGCATTGTAAGGAGCTAGCTCCCAATGCTTCATTTGCTCTAATGTTACCAGATCAGCATCCCATGGATCCTTTACAGAATAAGCATCTGGAAAACTCAAAGGAACGATCATTCGATTTCCGTAAACCGCAATGTCTTCTGCTCTTCTATATTCAGTGCCATCACCTTTAATGATATAGTCTACTCCAAACTCATCTCCGATCTTTTGGATCCTGAAAGTGTTCAATAGGTCATCACCTTCAAATACAGCTGGGAGTTCTCTGTTCTTTTGGAACTCTTCAAGACTGATATTGTATTCTGCAGCGTCTCCGCCCGCCTGATACCAATCACCATCGTAATAAGTTTGACGAAGAAGAGCAATCGACCCCATTAATGAGGTTGGGTAGCTCATACTTGTGATCTCTCCCGGATCGAAAGAGAAGAAGGCAGCTGTTTTTGAGTTTACAAGGATCTGATTCTCGCTTTCATCACTCAAGAGAACGGTAGCACCGGTTCCTCGTACGATTCCATCCATGCGATGCGAAACAACTGCTCCGAATCCCATCTTGCGATATTTCTCAGCTTCTTTTTTGTTACCTGAGATACCCATGTAATTGTGATGCTCCGGCATTAGAGCGTCATTCCATGCATAAGCACCTTCTTTGGGAGAAGTGAAAATTTGAGGATCGTCCCATCCCTGATCACTCTTCTTGTACTCTGCTGTTCCGTAATTGGAATAGATGTCGATGAAGGCCGGATAGACCATCATCCCTTCCATGTTTACTTCAACTGCACCATCGGGAATATTGCTTCCTGATTTCACTGAAACAACACGTCCTTCCTTGATCACAAGGGTAGCATCTTCAATTAATGTCTTGGGATTTACCTGCACATCCACCCCGGTAATAGCATAATGACCCTGACGGAAATCATCTACTCCATTGGTAGGGTAAGTGCCCATTTGCGCTGAAAGGCAAAGGCTTAGAAATAGAAATAAATAGCTTGAAAGTATTTTTTTGCCCATGTTGGCTAATTTTGAGGCGACTAAAATAAGTCTTAAAACAATGCAATTTTCTTCTCCTACGGGAGTATCGGGATATTTCGAGCAACAGGGCACCGGCGAGAAGGTTGTTCTCGTGCATGGATTTACAGCTGATGGAAGGTCTCTAGAGAGGATTGCGAATATTCTCTCAGAGCGTTATGATGTGCTTGTTCCTGATATGCCAGGTACAGAGAGATCAGATCTTACTCCTAATGGTTGGGAATTGGAGGACTTCGCTAAATGGCTGAAAGACCTGACTTTAGAAGTTTGGAATGGGGAACCATTTTCCTTTTTCGGACATTCAATGGGAGGATATATCGGTCTGGCTTATGCTGAAATGTTTCCAAAAGATTTAAAGGCCTTCGGCCTGATACTAAGCCGGGTTTTTGAGGACGGAGAGGAGAAGAAAGCAGGGAGAAGAAAACTGATCGACTTTGTAGAAAGAAATGGAGCAGAACCGATCGTAAGAGATTTATATAAGTTGATATTCAATGATTCATTCAGGACAGAGCACCCTGATGTGATCGAGTTTTTTGTAGAAACAGCCAAGCGATTTCCAAAAGAAGGAATAATGAGGGCAGCAGAGGCCATGTTGAATCGGCCCGGAAGGGCCAGGGTATGGGAAGAGCTTGAATGCCCTAAATTATTACTGGCTGGCGCTGAGGATAAACTAATAGACAGAGAAACGAATCTTCGTCAGGCTTCCCTTTCAGACAATTCCCTCGTATTGATAGAGGAGAACATGAGTCATATGGGAATCGTAGAAGAACCTGAGAGAGTGGCTGAGATTATTGACCGATTTTTGGTTCAATCATTGATAGATAGAGATTGACAAAGTGGCAAGCACCTTCGCCAAGGCTATGGTGCTCAATGAATTGACAAAATGACAAACCTTCCCAGCCAATTGAAGACAAAGATTTTGACAGAAGACTGTAAAATAGATTGATTAGCACTAAACCAAATGGCCATAATTTGAGTCTATAAAGCAAATGCGCATAGTTCAAACCCTAATTCTAAGCACATTCATCCTGCTTTTCAGCATTGAAGCGGGCGCTACCCACATTGTGGGAGGGGTAATTAACTATGTCTACAATGGTAATGGAAATTACACCTTTACCATGCGTATTTACCGGGATTGTACCAGTTCTACGCAGTTTGACGGTGCTGTGGGATCAAGCACTCCGGCTGCTCTGGTATCGATCTTTCCCGACAACAGCACGATTTCTGTATTAGATTTTCAATTGACAAACCCTGCAGTTCAATCTGTAAATCCACCGATTAACAATCAATGTCTGGTTATCCCTCCTAATGTATGTGTGGAGGAAGGAACCTACACCTGGAATGCCAACATCCCAAATGGTAATGTTGGATATTACGTGGTTTACGAGCGCTGCTGCCGTAACGGTTCGATCAATAATCTTTTGAATCCGGGAGCACAGGGAGGAACCTATTGGGCCTATATCCCACCAAGAAATACTCAGGGAAACAATAGCAATCCGGTCTTCAATAATTTCCCACCGCTATTCATCTGTCAAAATGCTCCGCTGCTTTTCAATCACAGCGCAACCGATCCTGATGGAGATAGCTTAGTATATGAACTTTGCGACCCTTTCCAGGGAGCTTCTCAGGCAAGCCCGGCACCTGCGCCATCGGCACCACCATTTACAAATGTTCAGTTCACTGGAGCTTATAATGCTCAGGATCCACTTGGACCTCCAGTTGCCCTAAGCATTGATCCAAACACTGGAATTCTTACCGGGACTCCCGGAACGATCGGTCAATTTGTAGTTGGAGTTTGTGTAAGAGAATACAGGAACGGACAGCTTCTGAGCACGACTCTTAGAGATTTCCAGTTCAACGTAACGAATTGTAACATTCCAATTGCCAGAATTCCGAGTATCAATATCAACCCGAATACTGGTATTGGTGACTTCTTTGTGAGCTGTAATACGCTGGATGTAAACTTTGTGAATCAATCTGCCGGGGCAGTTAGTTATCGCTGGAATTTCGGCGATCCAACCACTCAGGCAGATACTTCAAACCTCACTAACCCTAGTTACACATATCCTGATACTGGAACTTATCTGGTCACTTTGATTGCCATTAATGCTCAGGGTTGTGCTGATACAACTTATGCCTTTGTTCAATTGTACCCATTCCTAAATGTAAACTTCACCGGGGCGGATGTTTGTCTTGGAGAGTCAATCGGATTTCAGGACTCGACCGTCTTTACGGCAGGCCAGATCAACACCTGGGCCTGGAATATGGGAGATGGTACATTCTATAACACCCAGAATGTAAACCATACGTATGCCGCTCCAGGAACCTATACGGTGGTTTTAAGTGTCACCACAAATCGGGGTTGTAATGATCAGTTCACGCGGACCTATACCGTCCATCCACAACCAAACATGTCTTATACACCTCCCAACCCGAAATGCGTTGGTGAGCCTCTGAACTTTACGAATACCAGTACCGGAGGACCAACTACTTATAGTTGGAGTTTTGGAGATGGGACTGGAAGTGCTCTGCAAAATCCGGTCAAGACCTATAACAACTCAGGTCCTTTCAATATCACCTTTGTGGGTTCCACTCAATTTGGATGTGTTGATACGCTAAGAAATGTGCTGGTAGTTGATCCGCTTCCAACGGTTACAATGGGCGACGATACTCTTGTTTGTCCATTTGAGCCTGTACCACTGTCAGCTGCTGGAGGAGTAAGCTATACCTGGTCTCCGGCTGCAACATTGAATAATTCCAACATTGCAAATCCGGTTGCCACTCCAACTGGTAACATCACCTACACGGTTACAGTCACCGATGGAAATCAATGTCAGAATACAGGAACGCAATCTGTAACCTGGTTGCCAATCCCACCAATTGATGCAGGTCTTGATACTTCAGTTTGTTTGAATCCTTCACCTTTCAGGTTCAGGGATAGTGTGTTATTGAGTGCGACGGGAGGATTTAATTACACCTGGTCGCCGCCAACTGGTTTGAACACTACGAATGGAGCAAATCCTTTGGCCAAGCCGCCAAACACTATCACATACTATGTTACTGGTGTAGATACAAATGGTTGTTTTAATACAGACTCGGTTCTCGTAGTTGTGCTTGATCCTTCTCTGGATCTGATTCTTGAAACAGATACTGCCATTTGCCAGGGTGATTCAACACCATTGACAATTGCGGATCAGGGAACAATTACTCAATACATCTGGAATCCGAACCTATTTTTATCAGACGACTCAACAAGAAGTCCATTCTTCTTTCCTCAGGATACGCAGGATTATATCCTTTATGTAGAGAATTACTGCTACACAAAAGAGGATACTGTTACCATAAATATCCTCCCTCTTCCCTCAATCAGTACTACCAGACTAGATTCTATTTGCTTTGGTGAGAGTTATCAAATGTCTGTAAGTGGAGGCCAGTTTTATTTCTGGGATTTTGATCCTACGCTAAGCGCTACAAATATTGCAGATCCGGTGGCTACGCCGATTGTAAATACAGAATACTTCGTAACAGTTACAGATACCTTCGGATGCTCATCAAGAGATTCAATTACGATTCTTGTCTACCTGCTTCCGAATATTCAAATTGGATTTGTGCCTGATTACATCTGCCGGGGAGACAGTCTTGAGCTTACTGCAACAGGAGGGATCAATTATAGCTGGTCACCAGCGAATCAAACTTTAAATCCGAATTTAGCTACTACTCTTGCCATTCCTTTAGACACAACCAATTTCATTGTAGAAGGGGATAACATTCACGGCTGTATAAACTACGATAGCGTCAGAGTCAATGTGCAGCAACCCGTGAGGGCAACTGCTGAGCCAGATACAATGATCTGTGCGGGCGAAGATGTTCGACTTTTGGCCACAGGAGGAACTTATTATTTATGGGAACCCGATCTGTACTTAAGTACACCAAATGTTCCAAGTCCGATGGCTACTCCACAGGCATCAATAAACTATGTGGTTACGGTATCCAATGATTGTTTCTTTGACACTGCTCAGGTCCTTATCAATGCCCTACCACTTCCAGTTGTAGATGCAGGAATGGACACAACCATCTTTAGAGAGCTAAGTGCACAGCTTGAAGCAACCGGAGCACTTGATTATGCCTGGACACCATTTGATGGCCTGGATGATCCATTTGTTTTCGACCCGGTAGCAAGCCCGCTCAACACGATTATATATTACGTTACCGGTACCGATGCATTTGGTTGTGAAGCTACCGATAGTGTAACAGTCTTTATTGATCCATTTACGGTCCTTCTGGTACCTACAGGCTTTAGTCCAAATGGCGATGGCACAAACGATCTCTTCGGAATCGTGCGCCATTTAAATATCAAAACCATCATTGATTTTAAGGTCTACAACAGGTGGGGAGAGGAAGTGTGGCAAGGTGATGATTTTGATGATCGTTGGGATGGAACATACGACGGCAAGCCTCTTCCACTAAGTACTTACGGCTGGTATATTACTGCACTCGACTTCGATAATAACTCCGTTGTGCGCAAAGGGAACGTCACTCTGCTTCGATAGGCGATTTTTCTTCTACATTTATGTCAAATGCCTTTAAGATTCTAAGAACAGAAGCTTAATTGGCGTGTTTCTAGACAAAACAATTCTTTATGAAACCTTGGCAAGCAAACGCCCTTAACGGTATCGTACTCATTGCAATGGGACTTTGGGGAGCAATGGGAACAACTTCCCCTACCGCTTATATTCCTGTTGGATTTGGAGCATTATTTCTTCTTTTAACTCCGCCTTTCAAAAGCGAGAACAAGATCGTAGCACATATCGTGGTAGTTCTTACATTCCTTCTTTTGATCGCATTAGGTAAGCCTCTTGGTGCTGCTGTAGAATCAGGTGATAATATGCGAATCCTACGCTCAATCATCATGATGCTCTTTAATATCCTCGCTTTTGCGACTTATATCAAGAGCTTTGTCGATGCCAGAAAAGCAAGAAAAGAGGCCTAATGAGATCCTTCATCCCCATTTTTCTCATCGGTTTTGCAGCTTTGATCTTTGCCTGCAATTCCCAGCCGGCAAATCCTCCTCAGAATACCAGCACTGCAGATGCCCCGCATCCGGGTAAGCCCTTGTACAAGCAGTACTGCGTTACCTGTCATGGAGCAGATGGAAAGCTTGGTTTTAGCGGAGCTCCTGACCTTACTGCCTCTGTGGTAGGAAAGGAAGAAGCAATTGTGCAGGTTACAAAAGGGAAAGGTCTTATGACGCCTTTTGAGGGAATCATGTCGGAAGAAGAGATAGAAAACGTGGTCGACTATGTGATCACGATGCGCAAATAGTGGTTCACCCGGAACGACATCGAGTTATTGGAGTGATGTCGGGCAGCTCGCTCGACGGACTCGATCTTTGTTGTTGTGATTTCATTGTTCGCGAAGAAAATTGGTCCTACGTTTTTCACTTTACGAAGACTGTTCCTTTTCCAGAAGATCTGGCAAATAGATTATCGAAAGCAAGAGACATCAGCTCGAAAGAGCTATTCAAGCTCGACGCAGATCTGGGAGATTTTATTGGTCAGGCCGTAAAGACATTTATGCAGGAGAACTGTATCGAGGAGGTTGAACTGATCGCTTCTCACGGACACACAGTTTTCCATTCACCGGAATCTTCATTCAGCACTCAGATTGGCTCGGGGGCGCACACTGCCGCAGCTTGTGGCTTACCAGTAGTTTCTGATCTAAGATCTGGCGACCTTGCTAAAGGAGGTCAGGGAGCCCCAATTGTTCCCATCGGTGAACTTCTACTATTCCAATCCTTTGATGCCTTTTTGAATCTTGGTGGCATTGCCAATATCTCTATCATACAGGATGGAAAAGGACAGGCCTGGGATATTGCAGGAGCAAATCAGGTCCTGAATCACCTTGCAAAGAAACTGGGGAAACCCTTTGACGATGAAGGAAAATTTGCAGTAGAAGGGGAAGTTGATTTTTCATTGATCGAACAACTGGACAGCTGGGAATACTACCAAATGGATCCACCCAAATCTCTGGATAATCAGCAGGTTCAGGAGCACTACTTTCCTCTGGTTGATTCTGTTGAGGATCCCAAAAATGCCCTGGCGACTTTTTCTGAGCATTTGAGTGCTCAGATCGTAAAAGCTCTTCTTCGCATGGAGAAAATGCCAGAGAATTTGCTGGTTACGGGCGGAGGTGCTCATAATAAGGATCTGATCAAAAGACTGGAACTTAAACTTCCTGAGGTATATGTCCATGTTCCAAATGGTGCCTTGATCAATTTCAAAGAAGCACTGATAATGGCCTTCATTGGCCTCCTAAGATTTAAGGGTCAAACGAATATTATATCCTCAATTACCGGAGCAGAGAGCGATTCAATTTCAGGAGCAGTTTACTTACCTTAATTACCATGGCAGAGAAAGAAAAAGTACTGGTTACCGGAGGCACGGGATTCCTGGGCTCCTATCTTATCAGGCAACTTTTGGATGAAGGCTTTCACGTGAGGGCGCTTAAGCGGAAAAGCAGTAAAACACATCTGCTTGGCGACGCCGTAGATAAAGTGGAATGGGTTGAGGGCGATGTTTTGGATGTTCCAGGTATTGAAGATGCCCTTCAGGGTATCGACAAGGTCTACCACAGCGCGGCAGTTATCAGTTTTGCTCCATCAGAGCGAAAATGGATGTTCAAGATCAATATTGAGGGGACAGCCAATATGATCAACCTCAGTTTAGATGCCGGGGTAAAGAAATTCTGCCAGGTAAGCAGTGTCTCTTCACTTGGACGCTATGAGATGAAGGGGAAGATCGATGAGAGCAGAGAGTGGAAGAAGCATAAGCACAATACGAACTATTCGATAAGCAAGTACTTAAGCGAAATGGAGGTTTGGCGAGGCC
>CAXDOZ010000084.1:0-10391 GCA_963991145.1 uncultured Chitinophagales bacterium
CTTCTCAGCATACAGCCAAAAGAAAAATAAACAACCCAATATCCTTGTGATTTGGGGAGATGATATCGGTCAATCAAATCTTAGTGCCTATACAATGGGCCTTATGGGCTATCAAACGCCCAATATCGATCGGATTGCAAATGAAGGAATAATCTTTACCGATTACTATGGCGAGCAATCCTGTACCGCGGGTAGATCATCCTTTATAATGGGTCAAAGCGTTTTCAGAACAGGCTTATCAAAAGTGGGATTGCCTGGTGCGGAACTTGGGATGCAGGAAGAAGATCCTACCATCGCTGTCCTGCTAAAAGATCAGGGTTACGCCACAGCCCAATTTGGGAAAAACCACCTGGGAGATAAAGACGAGCACCTTCCAACTAATCACGGTTTCGACCAGTTTTTCGGGAACCTCTACCACCTAAATGCAGAAGAAGAGCCTGAAAATGAAGACTACCCTGGTGATATGATCATGCCTGATGGAAGAACATTTCAGGAGACCTACGGACCTAGAGGTGTAATCAAGTCAAGTGCTGGTGGGTCTATTGAAGATACAGGACCTCTCACCAAGAAGCGTATGGAAACAATTGATGATGAAACTGTTGAGGCAGCTCTTGACTGGATCCGTGAGCAGGATGCGAATGGCACTCCATGGTTTTGTTGGTGGAACGGAACCAGGATGCACTTCAGAACTCATGTAAAGGAGGAGCTAGACGGAATCTCTGGTCAGGATGAGTACTCAGATGGAATGGTAGAGCACGATATGCATATCGGCATGTTCCTGGACTTACTTGATGAATTAGGGATAGCGGAAAACACCATAGTTCACTACTCTACAGATAATGGCCCTCACTATAACACCTGGCCAGATGCTGCATCTACTCCTTTTCGTGGAGAGAAGAACACAAATTGGGAAGGTGGATGGAGAATTCCAGCTGCCATTCGCTGGCCTGCTGAAATAGAAGCCGGTACAGTGAGTAACGGCATCGTTCACCACATGGATATGCTTCCCACTTTCCTTGCAGCCGCCGGAAAAGATGATGTAAAAGAAGACCTTTTGGATGGATACTCCTCGAGCGAAATGGGAAGAGACTATAAAGTGCATCTGGATGGATATAATGTTCTCGACCACATTAAGGATCCTCAAAATGTAGAAAGTGCAAGAAATGAGATCTTCTATTTCTCAGACGATGGAGATCTAACCGCACTGCGCTACAATGACTGGAAGATGATCTTTATGGAACAAAAGATTGAAGGTACTCTGCAGGTATGGGCAGAACCCTTTGTCCCATTAAGAGTTCCTTTGATCTTCAACCTTCGTCGCGATCCTTACGAGCGAGCACAGATCACATCGAATACATATTATGACTGGCTTATTGACAGAGTGTATCTCTTAGTTCCTGCTCAGCAGTACGTAGGTAAGTTCCTTGCAACATTTAAGGATTACCCCCCTCGTCAAAAGGCAGCCTCATTCTCATTAGACCAGGTAATGGAAACCCTTCAGGAGAATATGGGAAGTAATTAATGAAGACATAAAATTTAAAAGCCCGGTTTCAAAAAATTGTGACCGGGTTTTTTTTGCCCTAAGGGCAGATGCTCCTATGCCATGCTGTGGTAGCTCAACTCACGTCTTAAGAAAGAACCTTCTTCATCATCGTAAACCTGACAAGAGGAAATTGGACTAGCGTAAAAATGAATGGTCATGGTCTTCTCGCCAGACTTATTCGCCATAGCGTGATATCCCATCTCATCATTGATGAAGCAGGTTTCACCATTGTGAACTTTTGTGCTCTTACTTAGAGTCATCTTTTCCTGATCATAATCATATCGATCTTCTGTCAACTCACCACCTAATCCATAAACCCAACAGTTAGATCCTGCATGATCGTGAATGGGCGTGTACACTTTGGGATCCCAGCACATCAGCACCACTTCCATCTCATCTGATCGGTAAAGGCAATTTCTGGTATATGTTCCCTCGCTCCAGGTAGAGTGACCGCCACAATCCATTTCTTTTAGATTGAGGCGCTTGAGTAAGTCAGGAATATCATCAGCATCCAATCCCTCAAGCTGCTCGCGCAACTGTCCTATATTATTTATTTCCTGCATGTTATATTGCTTTCCCTATAACATAGTGAAAATTTCAGAACCCCCATCCGGCCGAAGGCCAAAACCAAAAAACATGAGAAAACTCAGCTTATTTATACTCTGCTCTGTATTGATTTTTAGTTGCTCTAATTCTAAAGATTCAGTTGAGGAAGATCTGGAATCAATCTCTTCTGACCCCCTACCCTCCTGGAATGAAGGAGGAACAAAGGAGGCCATTACAAGCTTTGTAAACTCGGTTACCGACCCAGAAAGCAAAGACTTTGTTGAAGTGAAAGACCGCATCGCCACATTCGATAACGATGGTAATCTCTGGGCTGAGCAGCCTGTATATTTTCAGCTCTACTTTGCTCTTGATCTGATAAAAGAAATGGCAGTAGATCACCCTGAGTGGGAAAGTGACCCCTTGTTTTCTGCTGTACTTGCTGATGATTTGATAACCGTATCGAGCTTTGGTGAGGAAGGCTTGATCAATATCATTATGGCTTCTCACAGTGGCATGAACACCGATCAGTTTGAATTGGCTGTTGCGGATTGGATTACAACAGCTAAGCACCCTGAGACGGGCAAGCTCTACACCGAGATGATCTACCAACCCATGCTCGAATTGATAAAATACCTGCAGGCAAATGACTTCAAGGTCTTTATAGTTTCCGGTGGGGGAATTGAATTTATGAGAGTGTGGGCAGAGGATGTTTATGGAATCCCTAAAGATCAGATCATCGGAAGCAGCATTGAAACTGTTTTCGATATAATCGATGGAGATCCAATGATTTTACGCTTACCAAAACTGGGCTTTATTAATGATAAAGGAGGAAAACCAGTAGCAATTCAACATCACATCGGCCGCAAGCCCATATTTGCTTCAGGAAATTCCGATGGGGATCTGCAAATGCTTCAGTGGTCTGATGAAAATGATCTTCCAAGTTTTCAATTATATCTCCACCACACCGATGCTGAAAGAGAATGGGCATATGACCGCGATTCTCACGTGGGCAAATTGGATAAAGGATTAGACGAAGCAGCTGCAAAAGGCTGGACAGTTATCGATATGAAGGAAGATTGGAAGGTGGTATGGCTATTTGAATAAACTATGACCACTTTGGACATTCGCATTTCATACCTTCAATTGAAAATCTGAATGCTAAAATTCCATACCAGAGATTTTAAAGGCAAATCAATCCTGCTTCTGTTTATTCTAACAAATGCAGTTTATGCCTTTATGCTGCTCTACACAATTCCAAAAGTTATGGCTTACGCCGATGGGATGAAGCTACTTGATATGATGCCAGGTGGATACTCACCAGAATATGTTCGCCAGCTTTTCGAAGCTTTGGGAAAAGAAGGTAGGAATGCATATCTCAGTTTACAGCTTCCAGTTGACATGATCTATCCAGCTCTTTTTGCTCTTAGCTATAGTTCCCTACTTGCATTCTTTCTAAGAAAACTTCGGAATCCAGGGATTTGGATGTTTGCCTTTTGCTATTTACCTATTCTTGCTGGGTTTGCTGATTATACTGAGAATATCTTTTTTATTTGGTTTTTGAAAAGCTATCCCAATCTGCCCGAAGGGCTAATTAAAATAAGTAGTGCTTTCAGCGTGGTAAAAGGTGTAAGCACTAGCGTTTATTTTGTTTGTTTGATTGCTATCTTGATAGCATTAGGAATTCAGAAAATTAAAAAATGAAACTAAATCTCATTCTCTTTTTATTATTCATTCATTCTGTGACTTTTGCCCAATCTAATGTTGAAGGCCTTTGGCTAGTCAAAAGAGTCTCCATTGGGACTGAGAAAATGACTCCTGCTCAAAGGTGGTTTCAACTTAATCCCGATGGAAGTCAGGAAAGCGGAAATGGATGGAAAAAGCACTCTGAAGGAGTTTGGTCCCAAAGTAAAGACACTCTATTTTTTGAAGACTCTTACGGCCTGGCAGATGAATATGGAGGTTTCAATTACTCAGTTGATAAAAACAGTATGACCTGGAAGCGAAGTGAAGAAGGGTCTGTTGTTACCGTTGAGTTAGTTCGCATTGACCAGGTTCCACCTACTGATGCTGATTTACTAGTAGGCTTATGGGATATAGATTCTTCATTTTATGGAGAAACAGATATTACTCAATCTATTGACTCTCTCAGCAAGCGTTGTTTACACATTAGATGGGACGGAATTTTCAGGATGCTAAACACACCAGACGGATCTGAATCAGGCATTTACAGAATTAACACCCACAACAATAGCCTATCATTGGTTTACAGAGGTGAGCCATGCACCAGTGATACATGGTATTTTGAGATTTCTGATAATTACCTGAAACTTGAGATGAATCTTGATGGGATTCTACTAAGCAGGCACTATCACCGGATTGATAAGTTTTTGGACTAAGCTATTCTTTTGCTTTCCTTAGAACTCCCTAATGAAAAAGCCAGTTATTGATTTTGTAGGCATTGGAGCTCAGAAAGCAGGAACAACCTGGCTTTACTCTCGATTATTGGAACAAGAGCAGTTCTCCCTCTTACCGGTTAAAGAAATTCACTTTTTTGATCGGGATAAAAAGTATCCCTCACCGGATTTCCTTTCAATTGAAAGCCCCTTAGAAAGAGCTAAAGATGCCAATTGGACCAAACATCAAATCAAAATGTTTGCTAATCGCCTTTTGAAGGGTCAACTATCCCAATTAAAATGGCAACTTAAGTGGGATCTTGGAAAATATGATGAGCAATGGTATAGATCACTTTTCAGAAACCTTGAAGGAATAAAAGGTGAGATCACCCCATCATATTCTATTCTTGAAGAAGAAGATATTAGAAATTTAAAGGATACCTGCGGAGAACCAAAGATCATATTTCTTATGAGGGATCCAATTGACCGAGCCTGGTCTTCATTTAGATTTTCACGAAATCTACCCCGGGGAATAAAGACTTCTTTTGATGACATTGATGGAATCATCAGTTATATGGATAATCCCTCTCAGGATCTGAGATCAAATTATATCAAAACCATAGAGCAATACAGCACTGTATTTGAAAAGGATAAAATTCTACTGGGCTTCTATGACGCAGTAATAGAACAACCGGAAAACCTATTGAAGCAAATCGTTTCATTTATCGGGGGTGATGTCTCAATGCTAAACACCAGTAATTTGAAGAGTAGATCCAATGTATCTGAGACAAAGGACATTCCTGAACCTGTTTATGATCACTTGCAGGAGAAATATAAAGGCCTAATCAATGAGCTGTCTGAGACATACGGGTCTTATTGTTCAGTTTGGGCGAATAGACATTACGGCAATGGAAGCGATTTGACAGATTCAAAAGCTACGATCCTCTTGCATTAATTTCTTCTGCCATATCTTAGATGTATATGGATTTAAGAATTGATCTACAGCAGCTTTCAGACGCACTAGAGCATTTTGATAAATCTGCTCCAGAAGTTTCAAAGTCTGGAGTTGATTGGCATTTAGACCATACAGCCAGAGCATTCAATGGAATCTGTCGGGCACTCATTCAAAGTAATCCTGATGATTATAAAGCTCCGGGATTCAATTTGGGTAGAGTCTACGTGTTAACCAGAGGTAAAATCCCACGTGGTAAAGGCAAAGCACCTAAAGTCTCAGTCGCAACTGAAGAGATTTCAAAAGATGATGTGATCAAAAGACTTGGTTATGCAAAAGAAGCTCTCGACCAATTAGACGCTCTTCATCCCAATGTTCATTTTTCACATCCTTACTTTGGTGTGCTAAATAAAAAGAGAAGTATGAAATTTATAAGAATCCACACCCAACATCACCTCGATATTATTAGAGATATAGTCAAAGCACAGGGATAATGTGGACCTGCCCAAAATGTGAGTGTAATTTCAAAACAGCGAATCAATCTCATTCCTGCGTCAATAAAGACATTGACGATTTCTTTGAAAATAAGCCTCCTGAATTACTTCTAGCATTTGAAAAGTTATTGATAGAGGTAGTTGATTGGGAGCCAAACACCTTAGGTCCGACCCAACACACAGTGGTATTCACAAATAAAAAAGCCTGGTTGATTGTGAAACCGATGAGTAAAGAGTTGGATGTAAAGTTCTATTTAGACGAAAAAATAGATAGTCCCAGAATTAAAAAAACTCATGAGTACAATGGGAAGTTTGCCCATCACATCCGGGTAAAAAATGAAGAAGAAGTTGATGGTGAGTTGTTTCAATTAATTAGAAAGGGATACAACTACGCATTAAAATAGCATGGCAAAATTCATCCTTTTCCTCCTTTCTCTCTTTGCCTTCCAATCCGCAATATGTCAGAGCTCTTGCCCCTGCCAAAGCGATCTTAAGTTTCTTATCACCCAATTTGAATCCGGATACCCTGGGTTTAGCATTAATACGAAAGGGAAGAGAAAAAGGCAATACGCCAGTTTGAAAGGTTGGCTAAAAATTGAAGCAGCAAAGAATTGCTACAGTTATGATAGTTGCTTGCTCAGTCTGCAGCCACTCCCAGAGTTCTTCATCGATAACCATCTTAGACTATACGACACTTCCCTGGTCGATGAAGAGGCTTATGAAGCAAGCTTTAAGACCACGAGAATGCCATCAATGCAGATTCTTGAAAATGATATTCTCTATTTGCGTTTCCCTTCTTTCAACTATAGGCTATGGGAGGAGCTCGATAGCTTTTACCTGGTGGTTGAGGATAGTATTCAGGTTTACGAAAAGCTAATTATTGACATAAGAAACAATGGCGGAGGCGGAGTGAGAATGTATAAAGGTCTGCTTAAGATCATCAAATCAAAAAAGGTAGAGGAGGTGGTATTTCTATTCAATAATAAATGCTACAGCGCCTGCGAGGAGGTGGCAATGAAAGTCTCTAAAATCAAAAAAGTAAGTACCGCCGGGACTAATACAGCAGGTGCCTTTGCATTTGGCTTCATCAATGTGATGAATACTCCTAATTTCGGATATGGCTTCATCATCACAACGAAAAGTTACCCGAAGCGATTCAAGTATGAAGGAATCGGGATCGCTCCTCAGACCTACCTAAGTGACAGCCTGGATTGGATCACAGAGGCTGAACAAATGCTTTTCGATAAGGAATAAAATCCCTTCATAGCACTAACAAACAGAGCAATTTGTATTTTCAAGGGATGAGATACTTATTTCTACTCTGCACCATACTTTCTCTTAGTACAAGCGAATTGAGTGCCCAGGCACAACTTTCTTCAAAGAGTAAACTATTCATCTATGAACTGAAGCAAGGAGGTGGAGAATTACCCTTTGGTTATGCTTATAGTCAATCCCCCTCGGGTGAAATATTAGTATCTGCATTTATCAGGAATAATGATCAATTAGATGAAATACAATTGGATCAGATTGGAGTAATTTCAGGAACGATCTTCTCAAATATTAGAACCATCAAATTACCTCCATCTTCCTTCCCTGCTTTAAGCAGGATAAATGGCGTTGAATATTTACAGATCGACATCCCGGTGGCAGTATCCATGGATTCGGCCCGAAGGGCCACAAATACAGAGATGGTACATTCCGGAACAGACTTAAATAGAGCTTATAAAGGTGAAGGAGTGATTGTGGGAATTGTAGATTATGGATTCGATTATTTGCATCCAACCTTCTTTGATCATGTAAACTCAAATACCAGAATAAAAAGAGTCTGGGAACAAAAGAAATTTGGAACTCCACCTCCTGCTTACGGATATGGCAACGAGCTTAGCGATGAATTCTCAATAGTCTCAGCGGCTAGAGATATTACCACAGAATCACATGGCTCACATGTGGGAGGAATTGCTGCCGGAAATGGCTTTACGACTACGGTAGGTCATGAGGACAGATATCGTGGAATGGCCTATGAATCCGATCTGGTATTTGTTTCAATTTCACCGGAACAAAGCCAGTGGTTCACACCTGGAATGAGCGATATGGTAGATGCCGTAAACTACATTTTCGATTATGCCGATAGTGAATCAAAACCAGCCGTAGCAAATATTTCCTGGGGAGGAGTTCTGGGACCAAAAGATGGAACGGCGCTCTATGCAGAATTGATGGATAGTTTGACTGGCCCAGGACGAATAGTTTGTCAATCTGCTGGAAATAATGCCGGTTCAAATACTCACTTTCGTAAGGAATTCAGCGCTTCAGACACTATAGGAAAAACCTATTTGACCTTCCCAAACAGCTTACCAGAAGATCGCCTTTGGGTTGATGTTTGGGGTGAGCAGGGCGAGTCGTTCTGTATCGCCTTTAATCTGAACACAAACTGCACTAATACAGCAGACTCCACGGAATTCATTTGTGTAACTGACTCCACATTTACAGTTGACCTGGTTCTAAACAATGACACCTGCCGGATCCTGGTCACTATGGATGACTCCGAATACAATGGTAAGCCCAGAGTTACCCTTGACATCACAAATGAAACTCCGAGATACTTAGGAATCAGCTTGAAATCTAACTCGGGAATAGTAGATATGTGGCAAGGATACGTGAGCGTAGACAACCATCACTACCGAGGCAGTTTTATTAAATGGAATTGTGCTGATGCCAGTTCGGGAGATGATAATTTTTCAATTTCGGATATGGCTAGTTCAGCAGCGATCATAGCTGTAGGTGCTTACAACTCGAAAGTGAGATACCAGAATGTAAGTGGACAAAATCAAACTTACCCTGGATACATTCTGAGTGATCGTGCAAACTTCTCTAGTATAGGTCCGAGCATTGATGGCAGGACTAAACCAGATATTGTAGGACCAGGTCTTGGTATAGCCTCAGCTATCAACAGTTATGAAACTGATTATGACCCAGGAAATGGAAGATATCCAACTGTGGTAGATCGATTCTATTCAAACATTGCTGGTCGTGACCAAAGTTATGCCGTTAGTCAGGGGACTTCGATGAGTAGTCCTGCAGTGGCGGGTATCGTAGCCCTTTTGCTGGAGGCAAATCCAAATCTGGACCCACAAACGGTAATTCAGATCTTGAAGGAGACTGCCATTGTAGATTCCTTTACCGGAACGGTGCCAAACCCAGAATGGGGTAATGGGAAAATTGATGCTCATGCGGGAATCAAAAAAGTCCTGGAATCAGTTTCTATCAATGATCTATTTGCAGATCAGGAGCCTGTTCTTTTGTATCCCAATCCAGGAAAGGATTTCTTTCAAATCAATACTGAGGATGAATCAGAATTGAGCTACGAGATCCTATCGATAGATGGCAAAGTGATAAGTACGGGTGAGGTACAGAATAGAGATGAGAAGATATTTGTAGGTGATCTGCCTTCATCAAACTACCTGATTAGATTATCTAATGGCGATTCTTTCATCATGAAGAAATTCCTAAAAGTAGATTAATGAAGCATCGCTTATTAATAGTTCTTCGCTGCCTGGGAGTGGCTTTTTTGATTTACGTAGCGATCAATTTCGTCTTCTTTTTGATTGCCTGGATGCAGATCGGTTTCCATGAAATTGACGGTTTTGGACTCAACAATGGAACCTTTTACCTGAACGGAAAAGCTGTAGGATTAAAATTTGGGAAGTGGATTGCCCGATTCATCTATTTCGGGATATTCATTTCACTACTGATGAAAAGCATAAAGAGTGGAGAGTTTGATACGGAACCTTCAGAAGCTTAGTAGTTCATTTCAGTATCCAGCTTAGGTTCTTTACCGTCCCAATTATAGATTACTCCAACCGTAAATGCAGGCGTTCTGGCTATGTATCTGGTTACGATCCCACCACCTATCGAATAATTGATCAGCAGTTTATCACTTAGTTGGTTAGCAAACTTGAATGACCATGCCCAATACTCTTCGTCATTCATATATAATCCGGTGTGAAGGCTATTGGTCAGAAAGATATTCGCATCATTTCTGGAACCATTATTCAGTGATTGCTTTGCCTGCACCAAAATGGCATAGAAGAACTTGTGGTCTTTAGATTTCCCGCCAAACTCTACACTTGCATACCACTCATCACTATAGTTATTATTTCGCCAGTTAAAACCTCCCATGTACTGACCATAAAACCTATCTGAAAAGCCGGTTCCAATATGTAATCTGGGCATGAATCCCCAGGTATTATACCCAGTTCTCAATCCTGCTGCGGCATTGGTACTATTGACTGGCAGCATGGTTTGAAAGCCCACAGCCATGGTAAATCCATCTACATCTACCACTTTATATTTTAACTCAAATTCGATATTCCCAAGAGAAAACAAGCCCCCATTTACAAGAGTGTCTGGAAAGAAATCACTTTGCAAGATCTTCTTGCTGGTGCGCACATATTTAAAAGGGACAT
>CAXDOZ010000085.1:0-10321 GCA_963991145.1 uncultured Chitinophagales bacterium
GAGATTTCTGCCTGTCTCGTGGGCTCGGAGATGTGTATAAGAGACAGGTCTGGTTGATTGATAAACTGAGAAAAGTTCCCCATCAATAATTGACATTTCTCTATATCTGCAGTGACCTGACTCACTTAGCTTTTCTATTCATTGTCAGAACTTTATGAAAAGCCCCATCATGAAAAAGCTACTTGCCCTGCTAATGATCGTGCTCTGTGCTTTACAGCTTGGAGCCAATGTCTATATTGTTAATACTACCTCAGACGGAACTATGCTTCCCCCGGGTCAATTATCTCTCCGACAGGCGATGATAAGTGCAAATCAAAATCCGGGATACGACAGTATTTTCTTTTCAATTCCAGGTCCCGGTCCTCATACAATTCGTCCAACTTCACAGCTGCCATTTCTTTTAGATCAGGCAGGTGTTAGAATCGATGGCTTTTCACAACCTGGAGCCTTCGAAGGCCAGGATCCTCCTTCTTCCTGCCAAATGATGATCGAGTTATCGGGATCGCTTGCCGGATGGTCCTCGGGAATATGGATCTTTTCCTCCAGTAACTATATCACAGGATTGGTTGTAGATAGCTTTGCGATAGATGGGATTTCCATTGAAGCCTCTTATCCTCCCGGGTCTAATAATAACTGGATAGTCTCAAACTTTGTAGGAGTTGATCCAACTGGCACTTATGCGAAACCCAATGGCTGGTTGGGAGGAACACCAGCGGGAATTGCTCTTTGGCACGACACCTCATTCACAAATCCGATCATAACTAAACAGGCATACTCCAATTTTATCAATACCAATTTGGTGTCTGGAAATCAATCTGAAGGAATTGCCTTGTTAAGCAGCCCGCCTGATGGAGATGTAGCTTTTAACAGGGTCACTAAGAATTATGTCGGGACTGATATTACCGGTTTGCTACCAATAGGAAACGGAGGTGACGGTATCTATATCGGTGAGAATTCCAATAACAACATTGTGGATCTAAATGTGGTGGCGGCAAATGGATTGGATGGTATCGGGATGAGCGGATTCCTGTTCTTCAACCCTAATCCTTTACCACGCTATGTAACACTGAATCAGATCTATTACAATATTGTAGGAATGGGTGCTGACACCTCAACGCCTATGGGAAATGGGGTCAATGGAATTGGTGTCGGAACTTATGGAGATACAACTTATGGCTTTGCTGAGGATAATCAGGTAGTGGGTAATCACATTGCTTATAATGGTCAGGATGGAATTCGAGTAGCTGCCTTCCCTGCTCAGTTTGGAGCTCCATATGTTGACTGCAAGCAGAATTTATTGAGCAGGAATAATATCTATCATAATGGACTACTTGGGATCAATCTAGGAGAAGATACGGTAACCCCAAATGATCCCTTCGATGCAGATTCTGGTGCCAATATGCTCTATAATTTCCCCAGGTTATCAAACATAAGCTGGAATGCGGGAACCACTTTTCTTCGAGCAGATCTTGGAGTCCCTTTAACTCCAGCAACTCGATACATTGAGTATCACAGAGTTTCTCTTGATCCAAGCGGACATGGAGAGGGAATGGAGTATATCACGCGAACCAAATTACCTCCAGGGACAAATGTGATCTCGGATACTTTTGTCCAGTTCTTTCCAGATGATTCTATTACTGCAATCGCAATTGACTCAGCAAATTGGAATACTTCTGAGTTTTCAAAAGCCCATCATATTCGAGGACCACTTCAAGATTCAATTAGCTACACCGATATAAATTGCTTTGGTGATTCTTCCGGTACAATTGAATTGAGTCTATGGTGGGGAAGCGGTTACTACTACATTAACTGGTCAAACGGTGTGCAGAATAGTTTGAGACTGACTGATCTGCCCGCAGGAACATATTCTGTGACCTTTACCGATATCGTCACCACAGCAGCCGGATCTCATCAGGTGACTCTTTTCGAACCGCCTCATTTGCAAGTTAATCTTGGAGTTCAGGATCCCAGCTGCATGGGCTGTTCAGATGGAGCTATTATTGGTCAAAGTGTAGGTGGAATTCCCCCATATTCTTATACCTGGAATCCCAATGTTTCAAGTGTTGATTCGGCCACTGGATTATCCGCTGGGAATTACTGCGTCACGGTTACTGATTTAAATAATTGCATTGATACAGCATGTGCTACTTTGATTGATCCGGTTGGAATCGGCTCGCCAGAGCCAATAGCATTCTCTTTGTGGCCCAACCCGGCTGGAGTAAATCAAAGTATTCAAATTGAAGGCTTGTTGGACTCTGATCTGGTCAGGGCTTTTGATATCCTGGGAAATGAAATTCCGTCTTACCGACAGGCGAACTCAATTAGATTTCGAGAGGATTTATCTGAAGGAGTCTATTTGATCCGGGTTTATCGAGATGCAGAAAATATCTCTACGATGAGGCTGATGGTGGAATGAGTTTACTATAGTAGAAAGTAAATAGTAGAAGGTAGATAGACCTCCATATTTAATCGAACATTCAATCGCTAATGTCTAAGGTTCAATTCCATCCTTCTACTTTATACCATCTACTTTCTACCTTTACATCCATGCGAAACCTAATCCTAATCATGCTTACCATCTTCACGATCGCAGCATGTAACAATACAAGTCAGGAAGAGTCAGTATCTGAAAATCCCATCCCGGAAGTCACTTCATCAGACGATGAGGATGTTACGATCACCGTTGAAGGAGGAGATCTTAAAGGAAGTCTGCGAATCCCGGAAGGAGATGGTCCTTTCCCTTGTGTTTTGATCCTTGCGGGTTCTGGTCCTACGGACCGAAACTGTAACTCACCAATGGGATTAAAATCGGACGCTTACAAAATGCTGGCAGATTCACTAGAACAATGCGGGATTGCTTCTCTTAGATACGATAAGCGAGGAATTGGCGAGAGTGCTTTTGAAGGGGCAAAAGAAGCAGATCTCAGATTTGACCAATTGGTGGATGATGCAGGTCTGGCAATCGAAATGCTAAGAACGAATGATAAGATCTCGAAGATCTGGGTTCTTGGACACTCAGAGGGATCATTGGTTGGAATGATTGCCTGCCAAAGAAATGAAGTTGATGGCTTTATCTCTTTAGCAGGACCAGCCCAAAATGCTGGAGATCTGTTATACGAGCAGATCGCAAAGCAAAGCCAGGAACTCGCTGATCTGGCGAAGCCTAAGTTCGACTCTTTGAGAATGGGAATGACAGTGGCGATTGGAGATCCACAATTACTAACTCTCCTAAGATCTTCTGTACAGCCTTATATGATGTCATGGTTTGCATATACTCCAACGGAGGAGATCGCTAAACTCGAGATTCCCATAATGATGATTCAGGGAAGCACCGATTTTCAGGTTGAAACAAAGGAGTTTGAGCAATTGGTTTTAGCACAAACTAAATCAACAAATATTCTGGTTCCGGGAATGAATCATGTAATGAAGGACGCCCCGGCCGATCAAGCTGGTAACCTTGCTACATATGCAGACCCCAGCCTCCCGCTTTCGCAAGGCTGGATTCCTGACTTATGCGAATTTGTAAAGTCTAATTAAAGCCCGTTAAACTGGATGCCGATCGAGAAAGCATTGAATGTGCTCGGCCCACGGTCTTTTTTGAACAAGCTATTCATATCGTAGAACGCAAAAATGTTGTAGCTAGAAAATCCAAATCGAAAGGTAGGACCATAACGGATCTGAGAAATATCGCCGAATCCTTTTTCAGTGAATTTTTTGGTTCCGCCTGTTCCGTTAACCTCACGCTTTTGCTTTGCAGTAGCGCCTAAACGAACACCGAATTTGAATCCTGCTGCAAATTTGAATTGATCGTTCTTTCTTGTAGGCTTGGTTCTGAATCTAAGCTCAAATGGGATCTCGAAATAGCCCAATGTCAATCGGCTTCGCTTCACTTCCTGCCCAAAGTCCTCTTCCACATCGAAGTAAGTATAGCCTCCGGTATCCGTCAGGGTCGCGTTGTGGAATACATAGCTAAAACTGAATCCACCTCCAATCGCAACAGAAACCGCAGAACCATTTATTGGCCAGTCGTACATGAACTGGAGTCCCCATCCAAAGGAGAACCACTTGGTCTTAAAGCCTCCCGGCTCGCCGTGGAACCAGTTGTCGAAACTAAAGTTGAAGACGATTCTATCTCCTCCCTTGTTGATCCACTTGCGTTCTTTCTTCGGCTTGTCCTTTTTCCCTTTTGAGATCTGCTCGTAATGCTCATAATTAAGCCCTACCTCAGCGAAGCTCGCCTGGGAAATAAAAACCATCATAAGGGCACTCAAGATGTACTTCATCACTTTCATATTCGATCGCCAAAGGTAAGCAAAACAGAATGTTGCCGTAAGAAAGGCACTAATAAAGACAAATTCTGTTCAGCAGCTTAATTTTAACATAATTTGATGCCATCAATAGGTCTGTTGGATCATATCGGCCACATCTAGCCAGGATGGCTGTTTCACCAGAACATGCAGCTCAGATTCTACCGGTTCGAGAACTAAAACCACTCCTGGATACTCATTATAGATCCAATGCTTCACGCGATGTCCGCGCACCTGATCCTTGGTGTCGTAATAGAGTCCATCGATAGTCTTTTGTGTATTGTAAGGAAGAAATTCATCGGTAATGACATCGGGCTTGCCCAGGAAATCTTCTACCATATTTGAGGCAAAAGAACTGAGTATGTCCAGCGCTTCAATACGTATTGGAACACGAATACTGTCAGCCCCATTCAGGACTGCAATGACATCAACTTCTCCTACTTTCTTAATTATAAAAAAGCCCTGACTAAGAAAACCAGTAGCAGGTTTGAACTTAAGTATGCTGGTATCGGAGGAGTAGAAATCAAAAAGGTATTTCTCTTCACCTATCATTCCGCGTCGGTTCTTTTTTACCGCCTTACCATTCTGCATAGCAAGAACACCATAGAGTTGATAGTTGATCTGATCGTCGAAATCAGTCATCTGGTCTTGAGACATATAGATCACCGAATCGCCATAGGCAATTGAAAAAGTGTCTGAACCAATAATGATGGATTCAGACTCACTCGCATAAACTGAAAAACTGCAGTTAAATATTAAAAAGGCACTAAAAGAAATTAGTGAGCTCTTTACGGCGCTCAAATTCATATCTTATACTTCGTATTCTTTTGGGCCTCACGGCCAGATAACCATAGCTTCCTAAACAAAGGAGATGCCACAAAATAAGCAAGCTCTCGTCAGATACCGAATCATTGATCGCTGTTTGAGAGATAAAAGGAATGAGTATCCTAGTAGGGAGGACCTTCAGGATGCTCTGGAAGAACAGCTTAGCATGTCGATCTCCGAGTCTACCATCGAGAAGGACATTCGCGCTATGCGCGAGGATCCGGAGCTTGGATACAATGCACCAATCAAGTATAGCCGCAAGTACAATGGCTATTACTATACCGATGATAGTTTCACAATTGCCAATATCCCATTGTCTCAGGAAGATCTGGATTCGATCGAGTTTGCAGCAATGACACTGCGCCAGTTTGATAATATTGAAGTCTTTGGAGATTTCAAGGGAGCGGTTGACAAGATCTTTGATACCATTAATATCAATTCAGCACTCGATGAAGAAGATATCAGTTCGAAGGTTCAATTCGAGCAGCAGGCAACTGACCAGGGAGCAGTGCATTTATCATTGGTTCTTGAAGCGATCAGAGAGCACTATCCGATTAAGTTCTCCTATCAGAGATTTGGTCAAAGCGATCCCAAAGAGCATATAATCCATCCTTACTTGCTTAAGCAATACAATGGACGCTGGTATTTGATCGGGCAACAGGATTCGAAGGGATACATAACCACCTTTGCCCTGGATAGGATCTCAGAGCCCGAGTCACTCACTAAGGAGAAGATGAAGTTTCACGCCAGCTTCGATCCGGATTCTTATTTCAGACATAGCTTTGGGATAACCACCTTTGAAGGCGAAGCGGAAAAAGTGGTTCTATCATTCGATATCGCTCAGGCCCAGTACATCAAAACGCAACCACTACATCCTACCCAAACTGAGCTAAGGTCTACCGATAAAGAATATGTGGTTGAGCTTGAGGTTGGCCACACGATTGAGCTCGAAATGGCAATACTCAGCTATGGTGAGCGAGTAGAAGTTCTTGAGCCAAAGAGTCTGAGAGCCTCTATTTCAAAGCGTTTGAAGGAGGCTGCCGCTAAGTACAAATAAATTCCCCATTCGGGAACTTTTTAATTATTTTTGAGGTTGAGGATTGTAGCGAAGAGAACATTGAGGGAGTTTTGGGAATTGCATCCTGATTGTGAATTGGCTCTCATGGAATGGCACTACAGAGTATCCAGGCAAGAATGGACAAATCCAATTCAGGTCTTAAGCTTGTTTCCCAACGCCAGATTCATATCCTCTGATAGAGTTGTCTTTAACATTAAAGGAAACCACTACCGATTAATACTGAAGGTAAACTTTGATACGCAATGTCTATTTGTGCGCTTTATAGGAACTCATGCTGAGTATGATAAGATTGACGCATTAACTGTTTAGGATGAAATTGATAAGAACGGAAAAGGAGTACGATCAGGCTTTAGAAAGGCTGGGGCAAATTTTTGAGGCTAAAGATGGGAGCCCAGAATATGACGAGGCTGTAATTCTCTCTTTGCTTATCGAGAAGTATGAAGACACTTATCATCCAATTCCAGAACCTGCTGATCCAATTCATTTAATAAGGACCAGGATGGAAGAACTAGGATTGAAACAAAAAGACCTGATAGAGGCTATTGGAAGCAAAAGTCACGTGTCTGAAGTCTTGAATTTCAAGCGTCCGCTGTCACTTAATATGATGCGAAATCTCCACGATCAATTTGACCTTCCGGTTGAGATCCTGATAAAGGAATATCCCCTCAATAGGGAAATACTAAAAAAATTAGGCTAAATTTTTTGACCGCAATTAGATTGAGGTTTGCCCTCATTTCTTTGATATCAAAATTCAAGGAAATGAAACAGATAATCTCAATTAACGGAAGACAATACCTGGACTTGAACCGCGACATTCGCGAAGATGAGGATCTTTCAAAAAAGTCTCGCAGGTTATTCAATGAGGCCATCGGTGCAGCCAATAATGGTAAGACTGACGAGGCAATTGACCTTGGGCGGGAAGCTCTGGTTTACGCTCGCTATGTAAAGAGCCCTCAAAGAATCTTCATTCATAACTTTCTTGCAGTTCTTCACCTTGAGAAAAAAAAGTTTGCGGTGGCCAAATATCACACCTGGCAGGCAATCGCCGATCTTAAGGCAGAGGAAAAAGAAGTAAGCCTGGAGAAATCCTATCTAGTTGCTCTGCAAAGAGAGATCGAAATTCAGGAGCAGGCAAGAGAACACCTTCAGCCGATAAAGTTGGCAAGCTAGGATTGAACCATAAGCCTAAGGGGTAGTTATTGGATTTGTATGCTTACCTATGCGGTGGCAGAAAGAGAAACATGTTCCAACTACTTCAAGTGATCTTACCCGATGGCGGTCCGGTATATGCCGAGACTGATACCAGTCATATTGTTGCCGAACCCTTTAATGCTATTAGTGCTGCTCTCTTTATTATCATTGCTGTTTACTGGTTATGGAGGGCAACAGTTAAGGAAGGAACAAAAAATAGTTTCTTCATACCCTCTTTGATCATTCTACTGATTGGTGGAGTAGGGGGAACGATCTATCATGCATTTAGAGCGCATTCTTTTTTCCTATACATGGATTGGGTGCCAATACTAATTCTATGTGTAATCGCCTGTGTGTATTTTTTAAAACTGCTCAATGTGAGCTGGAAGAGAATTGGAACTGGGATCATTACCATTTTTGCTTTTCAATACTTGAATTTCAATTTCGTCCCTCCTCATATTGCAGTTAATCTTTCCTACGCCATTTTGGGGCTTACCGTTTTAACTCCTCTGGTTCTTTACATGCGAAAAACACAGTACCGCTATGCAAAAGAGCCGATTTTGGCCCTGGTTTCATTTGCATTGGCACTGAGTTTTCGAATTTCAGATAAGATGGTTGATCTACCGATGGGTACTCATTTCCTTTGGCACACATTCGGAGCATTCACCGCCTTTTTTCTTCTGCAGTATATGTACAGATTGCCTCTTGAGGAAAATTAGTTCCCAAGAAAGGATGCATACATCCAGCGCAGCTTTTCCTGCTCTGTGATGTAGTCACTCATTAATGAGTTTGTTCCTTCATCATCTGCATCACCTGAAAGATCGAGAAGTCTTCTTTGCTTCTGTATCAAGGTTGCCAGGCTGTCAACGATCTGACGAACACCTTCAATTCCGTCACTTACATCATTCTTTGGTGAAATAGTTGAGGCATCGAGATAGTCGGCAAAAGTGTGAGTTGGTGTGAAACCAAGTGTTAAAGTCCTTTCTGCGATCTCATCGATCTTAATTTGAAGATCATTATAGAGCTCTTCGAACTTAAGATGCAATTCAAAGAACTTCTCTCCTTTAATGTTCCAGTGATATCCTCTAACATTTTGATAGAAGACCTGATAGTTTGACAATAGATCATTCAATCCATTAGCAAGTTCTTCTGACTTTTTTGGGTCGAGGCCCAAAGCTTCTGAGTAGTTCATTGTTTTTAGTTTGGTTCTTTATGTGATATACAATCTACAAGGGTGCTTGTTGACCCTATTCTATATTAATAATCTATCGATCATAGATTAAAACTTAATGACCAGATCCCTCTAAATTCTCCCAGTTCGTAACCGGTTGCTAAATCAGCTGGGTAAAGAGTGCTGATCGTTTCCTTCACTTCCGGATCTAAGGTCTCGCCTTCTACTCCATGGCATTTTAAACAGAGTTCAGCTCCGATATAAATTGGAGAATAGTAGGCGATTTGATTCTCTGACAAGTATTCGGCAAAGGGAATGGGCTTATCTCCTGATTCTGCCATAGTCTGCCATTCCTCTAATACTCCTTGTTCATGTTCGATTGGAGCATCTGCAGGATTTCTGTATCTGATGGAACTCCTTCTAAATTGCACATCGTATTCGTCAGATAGAAGCTCCATGATCCCGATCGCATTCACATTGCAATATTTTACTGCCTCATTGAGGCCGGATGTTTCCATACTGTTTTGAAGTTCAGATAAAAGCTTTGTTTGAGCGATCATTACCATTGAATCACCTAAAGTCTCGTAATAGCTAAGATCTCTTTCAACTGACTCTGTCTCCTCCTGAGCTGATTCTTCAGAGGAACTATTTGAACTGTTACACGCTGCCATAGAAATCACAGCAATAATGATAGTTGCTAAACTCAGATTAGTTCTTTTCATCATGTATGAATTTAAGTATTTGATCGCCAATTGTAAGCTCAATCTCATAATCCTGTTAAAGAAGGTTAAACCCACTGTTTATCAGTCTTTTCGCAATTACATTTATCAAAAATCAGCGAGATGAAAGCTTTTTACCTCCTTCTAATTTCAGCTCTATTTTCATTCTTTTCAGTGACTTTGGTCGCTCAAACGATTGAGATTCCATATGCCTCTCCTCCTGTGGTGGATGGAGAGAGGACAGGCAGCGAATGGGATAGTATTCCTTCATATCCGATCTATTATGGCTCAAGTCTTGGTTGCAATGTTCTGATCTGTCACGATAGCACAGCATTCTATCTGCTATATGAGGGATACATTGAAACAGCGCTGAAGTTTCCAGAGCTTTTGATCGATGCCGATTTTGACCGTTCTGGACGCTGGGAGCAGGATGACTGGTGGTTTCATGTCTCTGCTACAGATTGTGTTTTTCAGGGCCAGAATCAGAACTATGATTCTTGCATTACTCAACCAACAAGCTGGTGGGGAATGCCTAATATGATCCGTCAGTCATGGAAGGTTGATACCGTTGAGATGTACATCCCATTTTCTAAGATTGGAAAGACGATCAATGATCTTGATTCAATTGGAATTTGCTTTGAGATGATGAGTGCAATGGGTGGTGCTTACAGCTATTTTCCTCCAAATGCTCATATCGACACCCCACGAACCTGGTCAAAGGCAGTTATTGAGAGACCTGAACCAATCAGTACCCATATTTTGGAATTGGAATCTCTTGAGGCAAAGATCTATCCCAATCCAAGTTCAAGCGGACAGGTGAAATTGAGCTGGACCGGAACAGCAGTAGAGAGCATCAAGGTTGGAGACATTCTAGGGAATACCATTTTAGACAGACCAGTAGCTGGATTTAGCAGTACAAGTATTGATCTGGGCAACCAACCTGAGGGAGTTTATTTGGTATGGTTTTACTCAAAATCAGGAGAGTTGCTAGATACCAGCAAAGTTGCTGTGCTTAGATAGGGCAGATAGG
>CAXDOZ010000086.1:0-10290 GCA_963991145.1 uncultured Chitinophagales bacterium
GGTGAATAGTTATGCGATTGGGGGTGGACACGTACTGCACGTTGTATGTGATCTAAGCCTGGCTTCAGACAATGCGATCTTTGGTCAGACCGGACCAAAAGTTGGCTCTTTCGATGCCGGCTTCGGTTCATCTTTCCTTGCTCGCCACGTAGGTCAAAAGAAAGCACGCGAGATCTGGTTCCTATGTGAAGAGTACACTGCTCATGAAGCAGAGAGAATGGGCTTGGTAAACAAAACTGTTCCTTTGGAGTCGCTTGAAGATGAGACTGTTAAGTGGTGCAAGACCATTATGAAGCGCAGTCCAATGGCACTGAGAATGTTGAAGCGCGCGATGAATGCAGAGCTCGACGGACAACACGGCTTAATGGAATTCGCCGGTGATACTACCCTAATGTATTACCTGATGGAAGAAGCGCAGGAAGGGAGAAATGCATTCCTGGAGAAGCGCGACCCAGACTTCCAGAAGTATCCTAAGTTCCCTTAAAGGGAGTTCTTTACATTTTTTGCTTGTAGCATGTGCCGCTCCGTATGAGCGCCCATGAAACGCAATGCATCGCCAAGGTTGAATGATACCAAAGGCACAGCAGCGCTGATCTTATACTTCTTAAGATTACGGCCCTGAGCGTTCTGGAAGTAGGTATTGAAGCGCTCAAGCTCAATTAGCATATCAGCAAGAACCTTGTCCTTGTCGAACTCAGAAAGGATTCCCAGCTCGGTGTCTGGGCGCATCTTCTTCATGGTTTGCATCTTGTTTGGGATCTTATCTCCTTTCGGACGCATCATTTGGTAAAACTTCAAACCAAAGAAAGCTGGCTTAAAGAGCTCAGGAGCTTCATCCTTCTTTGCTGGCTCATTTAGAATCCGGTCAAACTGCTCGACATAAGTCCTGTTTGCTTTGCGAATGTGCTCAAAGGTTTCGAGGATGGACCAGGACTTTTCACTGGGCTTTCTATTGAGATCCTCTGCCGACATTGGAAGGTATTCCTGTTTGAATTCTTCAATCATTCCAATATTGACCAGCTCCAGCTGATTAAGCATGTCTCTTTGATTCAGTAGCATAGTTTTCCAGGTTTTGTAACATGATCGAGCGAACTCGTTCCTTTAAAATAGGAAGATCATCGATAGTAAGCTCACTAGTTTCAATGGGATCATCCCAAATGGCGTGCACCGTACCAGGTGAAAGGTTAAAAAGATCATCGGGCGGGCCGAGGTAGCCGGTATTCAATAGGGTTTGAACCACGATTGGAGTCTTGGTTTTAATAGCGATCCTAAAGGCACCATCGTAGAATTTCTTTAGCGGTTCACCTGTTCGGTTTCTCGTTCCTTCGGGGTAAATGAGCAAGGATGATCCATCTTTCTCAATCGCCTCGATCAGTGCTTCCATACTATCCGATCTGGATTTGCGATCACCTCGCTTGACAAAGATGCAGAAGGGCTTTGCGATTGCTCCAAGTAAAGGAATGGTGCGCACTTCATCCTTTGCCAAATACTTGAAATGAACCGGACAGGTGGCAGGATTGGCGAAAATGTCAAGGGTAGACTGATGATTGGATACGAGAATGTACTGCTTACCCTTCTGGAGCTTTTTAAGTCCTTTGGTTTCGAATTTTACGCCGCATGGATAACAGAGCCAGCGCGGAACGTAGAAATAGCTCAGGCGAGCGAATCGGCGCTTTACTTTGGCGTTGCCAAAGAGAATAACAAAGGCTAAGATGAGGCCGTAAAAAGGAGCACTGATCATTGTCCATAACCAGAACCAAAAGCCTACGATCTTTCTTAGGATGCTATTCATAGATCAAGCGAGCAAGCGCTTATACATTGGGATTGTGTTCTCTAATCCAAAATACAGGCAATCGCGAACAAGTGCCTGTCCGATCGAAACTTCGAGCACATTTGGAACCATTTCTACAAAGTACTTGAGATTATCCAGGTTCAGGTCGTGTCCTGCATTAATGCCGAGTCCGAGCTCGGTCGCAATCCGCCCGGCCAAGGCGTAATCTTTAACAGCTTCTTCCCTATTGCTGTAGAATTCTTCTGCGTAAGGACCGGTATAGAACTCGATGCGATCTGTTCCTACTTTCTTTGCTCCCTGCAGCATTTCCTCCACCGGTTCGAGGAAGATTGCCGTTCTGATTCCAGCTGCTTTCAGCTCTCCAATCACATCCGTAAGGAAAGTCTCTTTCTCTATTGTATTCCAACCTGCAGAAGAGGTTAGCGCCTCCGGCGGATCCGGAACCAGGGTGCACTGATGAGGCTTCACTTCCAGCACCATATCGAGGAAGTCACGACTTGGATATCCTTCGATATTAAACTCGGTTTTCACCAAAGGTTTTAGATCGTAGACATCCGCTTTTCGGATATGGCGTTCATCCGGTCTTGGGTGTACCGTAATGCCTTCTGCACCGTATCGCTCGGCGTCTTTTGCAAATTGAAGTAGGTCGGGAATATTTGCGCCGCGTGCATTTCTAAGCAGGGCGATCTTATTGATGTTTACGCTTAATCGAGTCACTGCGTAAAGGTATCAATTAGGCATGAGGAAGCCTCTAAAAACAAAAAAACCACGCCGTAAAAACGACGTGGCTTATCCTTATCCAACACTCCGGATCAATACCGGTAATGTTCTGGTTTAAATGGTCCTTCCACTTTCACTCCAATGTAATCAGCCTGATCCTTTGAAAGGGTTTCAAGCTCTGCTCCTACTTTCTTCAAGTGTAGAGCAGCTACCTTCTCGTCTAAGTGTTTAGGAAGAACGTAAACTTTGTTTTCGTAGCTGTCGCTATTGTTCCAAAGTTCGAGTTGTGCCAATGTTTGGTTGGCAAAGCTGTTTGACATCACGAATGATGGGTGACCGGTTGCACAACCTAGGTTCACCAATCGTCCTTCAGCTAAAACTATAATATCGTTTCCTTCGATAGTGTACTTATCTACCTGCGGCTTAATTACGTCTTTAGTATCACCGTATGTACCGTTCAACCAGGCCATATCGATCTCATTATCGAAGTGCCCGATGTTACATACGATAGCTTTGTCGCGCATGCTTCTGAAGTGCTTTTCAGTAACGATGTCTTTGTTTCCAGTTGCAGTAACAACGATATCTGCTTTTGGAACACCGTTTTCCATTTTGATCACTTCGTAACCGTCCATTGCTGCCTGAAGGGCGCAAATTGGATCGATCTCAGAAACCATAACACGAACACCTGCGCTTCTAAGTGAAGAAGCAGATCCTTTTCCAACATCACCGTATCCAGCAACGATTGCAGTCTTACCTGCCATCATTGTATCGGTAGCACGGCGGATAGCGTCAACTAGTGACTCTTTACATCCGTACTTGTTGTCGAATTTTGATTTTGTAACTGAGTCGTTCACGTTGATCGCAGGCATTGGAAGTGTTCCGTTACGCATGCGCTCGTAAAGTCTGTGAACTCCAGTAGTAGTCTCTTCAGATAGACCTTTGATTCCTGCTACTAATTCAGGGTAGCGGTCGAAAACCATATTGGTAAGGTCTCCACCATCATCAAGGATCATATTAAGTGGCTCTCCACCTTCGAATGCAAACAATGTTTGCTCGATACACCAGTCGAATTCCTCTTCTGTCATGCCTTTCCATGCATAAACAGGGATACCAGCTTTTGCGATAGCAGCAGCTGCGTGATCCTGAGTTGAGAAGATATTACATGAAGACCAAGTAACATCAGCTCCAAGCTCGATCAATGTTTCGATCAATACTGCAGTTTGGATGGTCATGTGTAGACATCCTGCAATTCTTGCACCTTTCAATGGCTTGCTATCGCCAAATTCTTCTCTTAGAGACATTAGTCCCGGCATCTCTGCCTCAGCAAGCTCGATCTCTTTTCTTCCCCAGTCGGCCTGAGAAATGTCTTTTACCTTGTATTTCAGGTTTGTATCTGTTGTTGACATAATTTCAATTTTCGCTCCGCAAAGGTAGCGTATTTCTATACCTCTTTAATAAGGAATGGTTAATTCTGATTTCTTGTTCAATGCCCTGCGCTAAACGTACATGGCATCTTTTACGGCCTGGATCACGCGAGCCGTACTTGGAAGGTAAGCTTCAACAAGATTTGGTGCGTAGTGCATTGAAGCATCAGCTCCATTTACACGTTTGATCGGCGCGTCCAGATAATCGAAAGCGAACTTTTGAATCTGGAAAGTAATCTCAGATGCGATCGAGCCAAATGGCCAGCTCTCATCAACTATCACAAGACGGTTAGTTTTTCTAACTGAGTTGGCAATGGTTTGGTAATCAAGCGGACGAATCGTTCTAAGGTCGATCACTTCTGCGTTGATTCCGTCTTTTGCTAGCTCATCAGCTGCTGCAAGAGCAACTTTCATCATTTTATTAAACGATACGATGGTTACATCGGTTCCTTCTCTTTTCACATCGGCTTTTCCGATCTCGATAATGTACTCATCCTCAGGAATCATTCCCGGATCACCGTACATCTGCTCTGATTCCATGAAGATCACAGGATCATCATCGCGGATAGCTGATTTAAGAAGACCTTTTGCATCATATGGATTTGATGGTGAGATCACTTTCAAACCGGGAACATTCGCATACCAGTTCTCGAAAGACTGTGAGTGCTGAGCTCCAAGCTGACCGGCAGATCCAGAAGGGCCGCGGAAAACGATCGGACAACCAAACTGGCCATTTGACATGGCAAGCGTTTTAGCTGCACTGTTAATGATCTGATCGATTGGAAGAAGTGCAAAGTTGAAGGTCATAAACTCAACAACCGGGCGGATACCGTTCATTCCGGCTCCAACACCTAATCCAGCAAATCCAAGTTCTGAAATTGGCGTATCGATCACGCGGTCAGGACCAAACTCATCAAGCATTCCCTGACTCACTTTATAAGCACCGTTGTATTCAGCAACTTCTTCCCCCATAAGGAAGACTTTTTCATCTCGGCGCATTTCTTCGCTTAGAGCCTCTCTAAGGGCTTCACGGAAGCGGACTTCTTTCATTTCATTAAAATTTTCGCTGCGAAAATAAGCCAATTTTAGATAGGAAATTGCTTCTTCAGGCCTAATCTGCAAGCTTGTTTTTTGGCCTGCCTGCCGATGACATTTTAAGCCCTATTTCTGGTAAACAGGATTGATCGGACGAAGCTCCAGATCTAGTGGCACCACATTGTCTCTGCTCTCCAATACATCGATCACTGCTTTGGCGATATCCTCGGGCTGCATCATGCTTTCATTGGGAGTTACAAAGTCGTAATGATCAAAGAATCGAGTCTCAACCGAACCCGGATAAATGCAGGTCACTTTGATTCCCTTCTTCCGCACTTCTTTGAAGAGCGAATGTGAGATCCCGCGAACGGCATGCTTGGTTCCACAGTAGCCCGTGGCCTCCGGGATTCCCTCTAAACCGGCGATCGAGCTGATATTGATGATATGCCCTGAGCCCTGGTCTTTCATATTGGTCAGGACGGCTTTGGTGCAGAAGAACAGACCGTGGACATTGATATCGAACATCTCCTTCCAAAGCTCAAAAGTCATATGCTCGAGCTTTTTGAAATATCCGAGTCCCGCATTATTGATCAGGATATCTACCTGGTCGAATTTGTTGATGGTTTGATTGTAAGCACTTGCTACCTGATCCAGGTTTGTGATATCTGTAGGTATGAAGAGGTAGTTCTCGTCTTCGATGTCGTTATTGGTTCTCCCCCAGCCTGCTACTCTTGCTCCTTTGGATAAAAGAGCCTTCACAGTTGCCAATCCGATTCCGCGGCTCACTCCGGTAACCACGGCGGTCTTTCCTACTAAATTCATTGTAAATTGATTTTATGAATATCGATGGGCCGAAAATTAGCAAAATCAAGGAAACAGTCCTGTACGTCAAGGATATTGAGGCTACCGAGAAATTCTACCACGGATTGCTTGGCTTACCGGTGATCTCTAAAGATGAAGGAAGGCTGATATTCTTTCGGGCAGGGGAAAGTGTATTGTTATGCTTTGAACCAGAACAAAGCAAGGTGAAAACCAGCGCTCCGCCGCATTATGGCTATGGGAACCTCCATTATGCATTTGAGTGCTCCCGCGATGATTACGAGCCCTGGAAAGAGAAGATCAGATCACTGGGAATCGAGATAGAGCGCGAGATCGACTGGGGAAATGATGTTTTCTCCTTTTACTTCAGAGACCCTGATAATCACTGCTGCGAGATCTTGATGCCGGGATTGTGGGATTAAGATTTTTCCTCTATCCACGCTCGAAATGAGTCCGGAATCGACGTTGGTTTGCGATTGATGTAATCGAAAAAGAGCATGCCTGCTTTTGAGATCGCCAGTCGGTTCTGCTTTGTGAGGTTTTCAAAGACAAAGATTAGTTCGAAGCCCGAGCGCCCCATTTCTACGACCGCTACATCAACTCTGATCCTATCGCCGTGAAAGCCTTCATTCTTAAAGATCGTGGCTGCATCTGCCATGATCAGGCTCTTGCCTTCGATATTGAGTTCCGATTCAAATCCCATTGCTCTCACGAGCTGAACTCTCACCTCATTTGCATAAGAGGCGATGGAGTCATTTGCCATATGGGCACCGTAATTCAGGTCGCCTACTCGAATATCCAGCTCGGTGGAGAAATGAAACTTCTCCGGAATGGTGATCTCAACTCTGGCCATTAGTGCTTGATGATCTTTTGCTGGTAAAGCGCATCGGCCCGTAAGGGCTTAAAAGAAAGGATAAACACCCCAGATTGTAGGGACTCCGTGTTGATTATGTTTTCACCTTGCTCAATCTCAATGCTTAAGACCATCTCTCCAATTGAGTTGTACAGGGTTAGAGTTCCCTGAGCCGGGCTTGAGAATGATAGCTGGTCTTCGACCGGATTGGGATAGATCTTCACTCCAAGATCTTCAATTGAGAGAATGTTATCAGGTTGAATGGTCACCGTATCTGAATACTCCTCACACAGGTTCTCTTTAAATACTAAAACCCAGTAATCTCCTGGTCCGGGGGCAATTAAAGTCTGTTGAGTCGCTCCATCAATTGCACCCGTATCTGTAAACCATTGATAGGTGTTACCCTGACTTGAAGTAAGGGTATCGTCATTAGCAGTAATAGAAACCGGAGCTTCTTGATCTGCCCATTTTAAGAATGCTGAGTCTGAATTTCCTACACAGCCATTCGTGTCGGTTACTGTTACAAATAGATATCCAGAGTCAGATGTGCTTGTGCTGAAAGTCATGTCGCCATTCGACCATAGATAGCTGTTGAACATGGCATCTGGCTGAGCTTCCAACTGATCTCCCGGGCATATGAAGGTGTCTCCGCTTAGAACTAAAGATGGAGAGGGCAATGGATAGAAAGTGAATCTCTGCTTATCATCTGTAGAAAGGCATCCAAATTCATCAACTGCAAAAAGCTGATAAGTTCCAGTTTGGGTTACTGGCAGAATTCTTTGATTTGGGAATCCGCCCGGACTCCAAAAGAAGGAATCACTTGGGTTTTGATAAACATAAAACAGGGTATCTCCATCACATGCAATCGTGTCGGGCTGAAATCTTGCTCTTGGATTCAAAGGAGTGTAATCACAGTTTGCAAGAAATTGGATTGCCGTATCAGAATTAATAGCAGTTTGAAACTCGGACCAATCATCACATTCACCTAGTAAAACAAAGCTCAGCCAGGGACGAAGATTCCTGAACACAATCGTTCTCTGCTCCGCATAGCTAATCCCCTGGGTAGGGGCACAAGCGCTTTCTAAACCATCACATGTAACACTGACATTTGCAAATTTGCAATAAAGACCACTATCGATACTTATCAGAAACTTACATGAGGAATTTAGGGTATCGAAGAGGGCAATCTGATTGGCTGTATCTGGTGCAATACAATCTTCAGAACCAGAAAAGATCATTGCAGGAGCGATCACCTGATTTCCACTTGCGAGCGCGCTCGTATTACTCTCCAGAAAACCAAAATTATAAAGTGCAGTGATGCTGGTATCCTGCGAGGCAGCAAAAACTGCAACACCTCCTCCCCACCCATGTCCAGAGTAGGCAGCCCTTCCATTAAGTTTCTGAAAGAGATAAGATGTGTTGTCATTTGTAAGAAGCTCGAATTGTTCTCTTAAGAAGATTAAGTCCTGGGCCAATTCAGCTGGATCACCCGGAGGAAGCGGACCAATCTCAGTTGTTGGGTAAACCATGATATGCCCATCCGGACATAATTCATCGCTGAAGTTTTCATAGACTCCAACAGGTGTTTGATCACCATGGGCAAAGAAGGTAACAGGGAAAGATCCCACTGCTAGATCTTCATCCTGCCCTGATGATACAGCAGGATAGCTGATCTCAAAAGTAACTTGTCTGTTTCCGCGGGAAGCGTCGATTAGTGTGTCTGATCTAAACCCAATTGGAAATGGTTGAGCAGAAGTAAATAGTACGCTCAATAAAATGAGCAATAAAAGGGGTATGCGTTTTGCCATGTTGTAAATGTAAAACATTGAGAAAAAGAGCTTCCAAAGATGAAATTCAAAATCATGTGAAACTTTACCTTTGAGATATGAGAATCTACCTTGTCTTAGTAAGTATTGCACTTTTTGCTTTCTCCTGTAAGTCGGGAGAGAAGTCCACCAAAACTGAAACAACTAATCAGAGCATTCTGGGAAGTGGTTGGGAACTAGTAGAAGCTTTTGGAGAACCAATTGTACTTCCAGACAGATCGAATATCCCATACCTGGCATTCAATGTCGGAGATCTTGCTGTTACTGGTTCTACTGCCTGCAACAAGTTGTTTGGAAATTATTACATGGGAGAAGATGCCTTTGGATTCGCAGAAATTGCCTCTTCAGAAATGTATTGTGAATCAACTGCTGAGATCGAGAGAACCATGTTGAATGTGATGAATCAGACTAATAACTACAAAGTCATAGGAGAAACGCTTGAATTCTATAGCGGAGACAAGATGATTGCGAAGTTCACCAAAATGGCTCAGGTACCTGAATTCTAAGATTGGAGACACAAATTGGTACAGATTTAAAGCTCGCTAAGAAGCTTTTAGAAGAGCAACAGATTGTAGCTATTCCTACAGAGACCGTCTATGGATTGGCAGGTAATGCTCTAGATCCGGTATCTGTTTCAAAGATCTATGAGGCAAAGAATCGACCTTCTTTTGATCCCCTGATCGTTCATCTTTCCTCAGTAGAAGAAATTGAGAAGTACGCTGCTGAGTTTCCTGAACCAGCGAAGAATTTCATGAGGGCAAAGAGCCCCGGACCTGTTACATGCATCCTCCCTAAGAATGAGATCATTCCAGACATCACAACCTCTGGCCTTCCAAAAGCTGCATTCAGGGTCCCAAATCACCCGCTTTCTCTTGAGCTTCTTCAATCTCTGGATTTCCCTCTGGCAGCGCCTTCTGCAAATCCATTTGGCTATATCAGTCCAACAAGTGCAGATCACGTTATGGATCAATTAGGAGGAAAGATTCCCTATATCCTCGATGGTGGTCCCTGTAAAGTGGGAATCGAGTCCACGATCATTGAATGGGAAGAAGGGAAAGTCATTGTGAGGAGGTTAGGTGGAATGGATCTCAGCGAGTTGGAGGATTATTTTGATGAAGTTGAGATCCAAAAGCACAGTAGTTCCAATCCTGTAAGTCCCGGGCAATTAAAGTCTCATTATGCTCCAAGAAAGCCTTTTTATCTGGGAGATCTTAGAGATTTGTACTCTAAGCATAAGAATGAAGCTCCAGCAATAATTTGCTTCCAGAATAGTCTGGATGAATCTCCTGAATCTGCTGTATTTTATCTAAGTAAGAAGGGAGATACTGCTGAAGCTGCAAGGAACTTGTTCCGCTTAATGCGCGAGCTTGACGAGTCCGATTTTGGATGCATCCTCGCCGAAAAGCTTCCAGAAAGTGGACTGGGTCCTGCGATCAATGACAGGTTAAAAAGAGCAGCTGCTAAATCCTAGAAATTCTCCTTACAGAAGAATGTCATCTTCTCTCTGGCATTCGTGTTTCCAAGGTCATATGCCTGTTGAAGATCAGTACAGCCTTGCGTACTCTTGTAGGTAAGAATGAATGCCAGACCCCTGTTATACAATGCATCAGAGTTCTCTGAATCTAATTGAAGAGCATTGTCAAACTCTACAATAGCCTCGTGGTAATCCTGGAAAAGCATTCTTACAATTCCCAATTGGTTGTATGTATCGGTAGTGGCATTTCCAGCCGTGATCTCATCCTTATAGGTCTGACAGGCATCTTCATAATTGCCTAATAGTTTCTTGCTGATTCCCCGGTTCAAAACTGCTTCACCGTATTC
>CAXDOZ010000087.1:0-10002 GCA_963991145.1 uncultured Chitinophagales bacterium
AATCCTCCCTATCTTAACATCATGCTCGAACTCGCCAGCATCCTTATCCTGGGCATAGCCGCCCAATGGATTGCCTGGAGAATGCGTATACCCGCCATTTTCCCGCTGATCATCATCGGTCTTACTGTTGGACCGGTTTGGGAGCTGGTCAATGGGTTCAAGCTCATTGATCCCAATAATCACTTCGCTGGAAGGACCATGTACTTCTTTGTATCCCTTTCAGTTGGAGTTATCCTCTTTGAAGGTGGTATCACTCTTAAGTTCAAAGAAGTTCGGCACCTTGCCAAAACCATTCGAAACCTGCTATTCTGGGGAACTATAATTACTCTCTGCGGCGGAGCAATTGCGGCACACTTCATTACGGGAGTCAGCTGGAGAATGTCCATTCTATTTGGCTCTTTGATCATTGTTACCGGACCAACGGTTATTGCACCAATACTTCGATCGGTGAGGCCAAACAAGAATATTGCGACGGTTCTGAAATGGGAAGGGATCCTTATCGACCCTATTGGAGCACTTGCGGCGGTATTAATGTTTGAACTCCTTTTTGCTACAGCAGCTGCCGGCCACACTGTTGGTGAAGACATTACCAATATCGCATTTGAGACCTTCACCTTTACCATTGTGGTGGGAAGTCTTGTAGGCCTGGCAATGGGTTGGGTGATGCGATGGTTACTTCGACACGATCAAATTCCTGAGTTCCTCATCAATGTGGTAGCTCTAACTTTCGTGGTACTCACTTTTGCAGCAGCAGATACGATCAAGCACGAATCTGGTCTGATGGCCGTGACCGTAATGGGGATCTTCCTGGCAAATACGAGGACTCCAAACATTGAGAAGATCCTCGATTTTAAAGAATCGCTTACTGTGATCCTCATCTCAGTTCTATTCATAATCCTCTCTTCTCATATCGATGGAGAACAGCTTACATCGCTTGGTTGGCCTGCATTTGCACTCCTTTTGGTAGTAATGTTCGTGCTTCGCCCATTGGCTGTATTCATCTCAAGCCGGGGATCCTTCCTAAGCTTTAAGGAAAAGATCTTCATCTCCTGGGTAGGTCCAAAGGGAATCGTAGCTGCCGCCATTGCCTCGCTATTCTCGCTTAACCTTATTGATCTGATCGAGCAGGGAATGATCGATGAAAGCTACCTCCGCCCTGCCAGGGCGATAGTTCCTCTCACCTTTATGATCATCCTGGGAACGGTAACATTGAGTGGCCTTACAGCAAAACGATTGGCAAAACTTCTAGGGGTCATTCGTAAAGATTCCAATGGATTCATAATCGCCGGAGCACATGAATCGGCGGTAGCCATTGCCAAGTACTTAAAGGAGCAGGACATTGCTGTAACTCTTGTAGATACATCGCGCAGGAACATCCACCATGCCATTGCAAACAGTTTGCACGCAATTGAAGGGAATATTCTAAGCGAAGAGATCTCAGAAGAAGTGCTTACAGAAGATGCCGGAAACCTTATGGCACTTACTGCTAATCACGATATCAATATCCTTGCCTGCAATAAGTTTGAGCGCATTTTTGGCAAAGGCCGGGTGTTCCGATTGATCACAGTAAGTGAAATGAAATACTCAACTATGACCCGCCCGAGAACCATTCTATTCGGTGGTGATGCAGATTTCATCAAAATGACGGAGATCGTTCGGAAGTATCCAACCCTCGGAGAACTTGAGCTTCGAAGTAAAGATCATCTCATGCGGATACTGGAGATTGAAGATGATGAATTGATACCTTTGTTCATTCGGTCAAAATCCAATGTACACACCGTGGTAAATGCGCGCTATGAGCTCAATTTTGAGCAAGGCGATATGCTTGTTTATCTCGGAAAAGCAAGTGAAGAGCTTATATGGGAAAAGGAAAACTCGTCAAGTTTGCAGAACTAGAGACTTTCAGGAACGTCTACCAGGCTAGCGATTACCGCACTCCAAATCCAGACATGGTGGCCCTTTCGGGCCGATGGGCCAAAGAGATCTTTGGAAATGATAATCCCATAGTGCTCGAACTTGCCTGCGGTAAAGGAGATTACACCCTCGCTCTTGCCAAAATGTACCCCGAAAAGAATTTCATTGGAGTTGACATCAAAGGGGCGAGGATTCATGTCGGTGCCCGTGAAGCCATTGCAGAAGAGATGGACAATGTGCGGTTCTTCCGCACCAGGATTGAACTCCTCGATCAGGTACTATCGAAAGATGAAGTAAGTGAGATCTGGATTACTTTTCCAGATCCATTTCCACGAAGCAAACACAAAAAGCACCGCCTGACCAGCCCACGCTATATCGAGCTATACAAGCGCATTTGCAAGGATAATGCCCTCGTGCATTTAAAGACTGACAGTATGGGGCTTTTCGGGTACACTCAATGTGTTCTTCGCGATATGGAGATCAAGCCTGCCATCTTCCAGCCAGATATTTACGGCCATAACACCTTCACAGACGAGCTTCGTATAAAGACATATTACGAGAAAATGCACCTGCAGGATGGAGCAATGATCCATCATATTGCATTCCCGGTCGGTGGTGAAGATCAGCCGGATTTCTTCCAGCGGGTTTATGAGGTTACAAGACATATTCCTCCAGGGAGAGTCACCAATTACGGGGCTATCGCAAAGTTTTTAGGCTCCGCACGATCAAGCAGAATGGTAGGATGGGCTATGAACCAGAGTTTTAGGGTCTTTCCCCCAGTTCCAGCGCATCGCGTTGTGAATCGGGTAGGCATGCTCACGGGCCGACACCACATCGAATATCCGGAGCAAATGCAAGAGTTACTTGAAGAGGAAGGTGTACGAATAGTAGGTGACCAGGTAATGGATTTCGATAAGCTCTTCTGGGATCCAATGATTGAACTCGGCGAAGATTTCGAACTCTAGCAAGCGAATCCCTTCGTAATTCGTTAATTTTCAGGAATGTCTCCCCCTAGCCTCAATAGAGTTGAGATTGAGCTGCACCTAAAAAACATGGTCAGCAAGAGCTGCGTGCATATTGTGCGTCAGCAGGTGGAGTCATTCGACGATGTCAATATCATCTCCCTTCGGATTGGAAAACTAATCCTGGATGCTCCAGCTCCCGAATTTGATGTCATTGAGCTGGAAGAAAAATTAAAGGAAGTTGGATTCCCTACCATCTTAAATGCTGAGCAAAGAATTGTAGAGCAAATTAAAATTGCTTCAATTGAATTAGTCCATCAGGCCTACAATTCAAATTCATTGATCCGGAATTCAGACTACCTCGCACGGAAATTAGAAATCCCGTATCCTAAACTATCCAAGATATTCAGCGACGAAACGGGAGCCACTTTAGAGCAGTATTTAATTTATTTAAAGGTTGAGAAAATAAAAGAACTCATCACTTACGATGAACACAGTATGAGTGAAATTGCATTTATGATGGGTTATTCAAGTGTTCAATATCTAAGTACTCAATTTAAAAAAGCAACCGGTATCACACCATCTGAATATAAAAAGCTCGAAGAGAAACCGAGGATTCCGTTGGAGGATGTGATCCAGTATTATCAGGCCTCATAATTGATGTGCTAATGTGCTGTTGATTAGCGACGACACACCTATTCACAGGTAAAAACTCAATTCAATCACTTATTGGAAATTATTTGCACTAATCAAAAGCGGCATAGTTATTTGAATAGAAAGCCTTAGCTTGTAAACCGGGAGGTTGTACAATAGTTCTTATACCCACCCCTACTCCCTATGAAATCCATTTGTCATTTTGTCAATTCGTCAGTTTGTCAATTTTAATACATGATCACCGATATAAATCAAATCGAAAAAACACTTCGAGATATTCTCAAATCCCAAACCCCTCCTTTAAGAGTTCGAAAGGATACAGCTGGAGTTCTTGAGGTATGTGGCACCAAAGAAACCATGCAAGGAAAGCAGAAGGTTGACGGGTACTATTTCGCAAGTGTAGTCCCTAAACCAAAGGATATCCGACTTTACTTCTTCCCTATCTACACCCATGTAGATCAGTATGCAAACATTAGCGAAGAGACCAGAAAAGCACTCAAAGGAAAAAGCTGTTTTCACATCAAAAATCTCAGCCCGGAAATGGAATCTGAGATAAAAGAGATGGTGAAACTTGGAGTTGAGCTTTATCAAAAAGACAAGCTAATTTAATTTGCTGATGTGCTAATGTGCTGTTGATTTGTAAAAGAATTAACGAACAGCTATCTAGTCACGGCAGCAGACCAGCAAATCCTTTATGAAAGAATTCATCATCCAAACTCCCCGCCTCGGCCTTCGTCCCTGGCTCGACTCTGATATTGAACCATTTTACTCAATGTCGCAAGATGATGATGTAATGCGATACTTACCGAGCAAGTATTCGCTGGAGCAATGCAAATTGGTTAAGGAAAAAATTAATCAGCGATATGAAGATTTTGGATATTGCCTCTATGCAGCAGAGCATCTAGAATCAGGCAGCTTTATTGGTTGGCTTGGAATTCAAAATTTTCAATTTCCCTGGTTGGATAGTGTAGAGATCGGTTGGCGAATCGACAAGAAATATTGGGATCAGGGGTTGACTACCGAAGGAGCAAATGCAGTTCTCAAGCATTCCTTCGAAGAACTCAAATTAAAACAGATCTTCTCATTCACTACATTGGACAATCTTGCCTCTGAACGAGTCATGCAGAAAATTGGAATGGATCACATTGGTGAATTTGAACACCCCAGCCTTGAGGAAGGGCATCGATTGAGGAGACATTGTCTGTACTTGATGGGGGGATAGGGTGACGGGGTGATTAATAAGCCAGTGTTCTGGCAGGATCTTTTTCGTCATTTCGCCACTTCGTCAATTCGTCATTTCTCACGAGCATAGCGAGTGACATCGGCCCGTAGGGCCCCGCTAACGAAATCTCATACATCTTTCGTGAAATAGTGTAAACTCTTGTAGGTACTGGGTTCGTATTATTGATATACAAAATGCGAAGACCATGAAAGTCAAGAGAAACATAGCAGTAAGCGAGTCGGGATTCTTGTTCAATCCCTCAACTGGCGATTCTTATTCGATCAACCCGATTGGACAGGAGATCTTCAAAATGCTTCAGGAAGGTCATAGCAGAGAAGAGGTTAAAGCACATGTACTTGCAAACTACCTCACTGATGAAGCAATGTTCGAGAAAGACTTCTATGATTTTGAGGTGATGCTGAAGAACTACAAGCTGGTTCAAAAGGAAGATAATGAGTAAGCAAGTCTTAAATATTGCCGTAACAGGGCTGAATGCCATTGATAGTCCGGGTTCAGGAATTTCTGTTATCCGTGCTTTGCGCGACGCAGAGAGCTTTGATGTTCGCATCATTGGTCTGTCATATGAGAGTCTGGAGCCTGGGATCTACATGCATGAATACGTAGACAAGACCTACCAGATCCCTTTCCCCTCAGCTGGGCAGGAAGCATTACTGGCAAGATTGGAGTATATCCATTCAGTTGAGAAGCTCGATTTCATCATCCCAAATTTTGATGCAGAGCTATTCAACTTCATTAAGATAGCAGAGCAACTTCGCGAGAAGTATGGAATTCATAGTTGTCTGCCCACCGTAGAGCAGTTTGAGGCGCGCCAAAAGGTGAATCTGAACGAATACGGACGCAAACACAACCTAAAGATTCCATTTGCTGAGACTCTCCACTCGGCAAATGAGATCGACGATCTGGGTTCGCGCATTGAATACCCTTGTGTAGTCAAGGGGCAGTACTATGAATCCTCTATTGCCTACAATTCCGATCAGGCGAAAAGTCATTTCCAGAAGATCGCCGGAAAATGGGGCACACCCATCCTGATACAGGAGTTCATCTACGGCTCGGAAGTGAATGTATGTGGAGTAGGAGATGGCGAAGGCGGAACAATTGGAGCAGTTCCAATGAGAAAACTATTCATTACTGATCAGGGTAAAGCCTGGGCGGGAATCACGATCGAGGACGAAGAGCTTCTTCGTATCACCGCGGAGTGGTTAAAAACGAGCAAGTGGAATGGTGGATTTGAGCTCGAGTTTATGAAGACCACTGAAGACGAGTACTATCTCCTCGAGATTAATCCGCGATTCCCGGCCTGGGTTTATCTCACGGTAGGAGCAGGCCAAAATCAGGTAGAGGCCTCTGTGCATTTGGGCATGGGAAATACTCCTGAAAGATTCGATAGCTATGAAAGTGGGAAGATGTTCATCCGCTACAGCTACGACATGATTGTGAACCTTAACGAATTTGAGCAAATAAGCACATTCGGCGAATTATAAAACCACTGGAACGATGAATAAGAGACCATACGAAAGGCCGATCATCAGAGTCCTTAGCAAGGGCATGATGAATAAGTTCGGAATGAGAACTGAGTATGAGCCTGTAAGCCACATTGACGGCGTGCCCGTTAAACGACTGATCGAGGAGAACGGATCTCCGCTCTATGTGATCAGCGAGCGCACAATGCGCAACAATTTTCAAAATGCAAAGCGCGCATTTGAGACGCGCTATCCAAAGGTCCAGTTTGCCTGGTCCTATAAAACGAACTACCTGAATGCCGTATGCAATGTTTACCACCAAGAGGGGTCTTGGGGAGAGGTCGTATCGCGCTTTGAGTACGAGAAAGCCTTGAAGAATGGTGTCCCTGGTGAAAAAATTCTGTTTAACGGTCCAGATAAAACAGATGATGATCTTAGGGTGGCAGTGGGCAACAACTCACCTATTCATATCGACCATCTCGATGAGCTATACAGACTCACTGAGATTGCCGATGACTTCGATCATAAGCCAAGGGTCGCCATTCGGGTAAACATGGATACGGGCATCTATCCTATGTGGGATCGATTTGGATTCAACTATGAAAATGGCGGAGCATGGGATGCAATTTCAAAAATCATGGGGAGAGGAAAGCTCGACCTAATTGGATTACACTGCCATATCGGGACATACATGCTGTCTCCAAGTGCCTATCGCGTGGCTGCAACCAAAATGTGCGATCTGGCCAAGAATATTAGAGACCAACATGGAGTCATGGTTCAATACCTCGATATGGGTGGTGGATTCGCTTCTAAAAACACATTGAGAGGTTCTTACCTGAAGGGTTCGGATACTGTTCCGGAGGTTTCAGAGTTTGCCGAGGCGATTACTTCCCCCATTATGAACGCAGGTTTCACCCAGGAGGAGCTGCCTACATTGTTCCTGGAAACAGGAAGAGCACTAATTGACGATGCAGGCTTTCTGTTAGGTTCGGTCATAGCCAACAAGCGCCTGTCAGATGGTAGAAGAGCAACTATCATGGACTTCGGGGTGAACCTGCTTTTTACGAGCTTCTGGTATGATCATAAGATCAGCCCGGCTCAAGAATTCAGCCACTACACTGAGAGCCAGGTAGTCTACGGACCGCTGTGCATGAACATCGATGTGATCAGGGAGAATGTGACGCTGCCTCCTTTGAAAGCAGGTGACCATGTGGTTGTCCACTGTGTTGGTGCTTATAACATCACACAAAGCATGCAATTCATAGCTTTACGACCAGCCGTTGTAATGATTGATATGAAAGGTGACACCCACGTAATCAAGCAGAGGGAATCTTTAGGCACCCTGGAAATGGATGAAGTATTGCCAGACTACCTGAGCTCTTTTAAACTGTAGATGCATAAGCTTCGCAGAAATATCACCCTCGTTGGCGATGGGCTGCTAAATAGTTATGGGCAGATCTTCTTTAGTAATATGAAGATCTTCTCCATTCTATTACTGATCGCCACATTCCTGGATCCTGCCGCTGGCCTATGTGGGGTCATTGCAGTATTGGTCTCACAAGCCACCGGCATTATTCTGGGGTATTCAGCGAAGTACATTAAGGATGGAACCTATACCTACAATTCACTGATGGTAGGTTTGGTACTGGGCTACTATTATGAGCTCAATACCGCTTTCTGGTTGATCCTGGTTCTGGCATCCGTCCTAACCTTCTTCATCACGATAAGGATGATCAGTTGGGCTACCACAAATCAGGCTCCTTTTCTAAGTATTCCTTTCTTGCTGGCCGTTTGGGCAGTCCTGCTTAGTGCAAGAGGTTTCGCCTCCATTAAGCTGGCTTTCCGGGAAGATTATGCTGTAACCCAGATCTGGGGAGCGGCAAAAGGACCTATCCAGGCGCTACTATACTCGATCGACAAGATCCAAATGCCAGAGTTGATGGCCATCTATTTTAAATCGATGGGTGCGATCCTGTTTCAATACAATTTATTGGCGGGGATAATTGTAACCGTGGGCTTATTGATCTTTAGTCGGATGTCATTTACCCTTTCCATTTTAGGATTTGGTATTGGCTACCTTTTTTACACAATTGTAGGAGTAGACTTTACTCAGGTGATCTACTCTTATATCGGATTCAACTTCATTTTGTCAGCAATAGCACTGGGCGGATTTTTTATCGTTCCATCCGTTCGGAGCTATCTGCTGGTAATTTTAGTGATCCCAATGATTGCGATAACTATCAGCGCATTGGACCCTATATTTCAGATCTTTCAGCTGCCACTTTACTCTTTCCCATTCAATCTGGTAGTGATTCTGCTTCTTTTGAGCTTCAATTTAAGAGTAAGAGCAAATGGCCTTGATCGGGTTATCTATCAGCAATTCTCTCCTGAGCTAAATCACTATAAATCGGTCACTCATTTAGAGCGCTTCCGCGCCGATAGAGGGATTTTCCTCGGTCTACCATTCCTTGGAAAATGGAATGTATCACAAGGACACAAAGGAGAATACACGCATAAAGAAGATTGGACCGAGGCGTGGGATTTCGTGATCAAGGATAATGAAGGCTTCACTTACCGGGAGCCGGGAACCAAAGCTGAGAACTACTTCTGCTTTAATATCCCTGTCTGTGCACCAGCTGATGGCTATGTCGTAGAGATACTGGATGGGATTAACGATAATAATATCGGAGAGGTTAACCTCGACCAAAACTGGGGAAACACCATCGTAATAAAGCACGGACCAAAACTTTTTAGTCAATTATCACACATTAAAAAGGGAAGCTTCAAAGTCGCTAAAGGTGATTATGTGAGGAGAGGTGAGGTGATTGCTACTTGCGGAAGCAGTGGGCGTTCGCCTGAACCTCACTTGCATTTCCAATTGCAGAAAACTCCTTTCATCGGGTCGAAGACCCTAAGGTTCCCAATTACATACTACCTCTCTGAGAAAGATGGGGAAGTAAGATTCAATGAGTACGGTATTCCAAACAAGGAGGAGATCGTAAGTAATATCCAGTCAACCAAGATCTTACAGGAAGCATATCACCTGATTCCTGGGAAACCACTGGTCTTTAGAGTGGAAAATCCCAACGGTAAGGTTGAAAAAACAGACTGGACAATCGAGGTTACTCCATACAATCAAAGCTATATTCAATGTAACAAGACAAAAGCCAGAGCGTATTTTGTCAATAATGAAACACTGTTCTTTTTCACAGACTTCCAGGGAACCAGGGATTGCTTCCTATACCAGTTTTATCTGGCGAACTACAAGGTTCTTCTTGGATACTATAAGAAAGTAACAATGTCTGACAACATGTTGCTGTCAGGCTTTTTTCCGCAGCTGTTGCAGGGTATCCATGACTTCACTGCGCCATTTTTCCACTACTTGCACGTGCACTATGGGTTTCAATTCACTAGTGCAGATAATGATCTAAAGCCGCTTGAACTAAGTTTCAAATCAGAGGCCAGGACCAGTATTGGTTCCAAAAGCAGCTTAAAGATCGAGAATGAGGTATCCATCGACAGAGATGGTATTAAGAGTATGAAAATCAATAACCGAGGAAAATGGTATACAGCAGAGCGAATCTCCTAGCCTTATTATTACTCGTATTGGTCAGCCCCCTAATTGGACTTGCTCAGGAAACTGAGGAGCTCGATTATCCAAAGGTGAATGAGCGAACAGAGTATTATGTCACCATGCAAGAGTGGAGCAAACTGCTCAAGCTTGGCAGGGCAGCCATCGATCAGGGAGTTGAGATTCCTGCGCTCTACG
>CAXDOZ010000088.1:0-9973 GCA_963991145.1 uncultured Chitinophagales bacterium
AGAGCACCGAATATCGACGATATCGGGAAAGTCTTTGACTCAGAACCGGGCTCTGTGATCGTTCCTAATCCCGACCTTAAGCCTGAAAATGCCTACCAATTTGAACTGGGAATAGATAAGCGTTTTGGGGATTTCATGTTGTTCCAGGTCGATGCATATTATACCAAATTGGTTGATGCCATGGTTCGTGACGAATTTCAATTGAACGGAGAAGACAGCATAATTTATGATGGGGAGCTAAGCCAGGTGCAGGCAATCCAGAACAGTGGTAAAGCCTATGTCTGGGGAGTTGAACTTGGTTTGAATGTCGACCTGCCGGCCGGATTTGGTCTGCAGAGCAGGTACAATTATCAAACGGGCGAGGAGCGCAGAACCTCTAGCACTGAACTGGTTCCACTTCGCCATGTGGCACCAATGTTTGGAATCTCAGCGATAACCTATGATCGAAAGCAAATGCGATTTGAGCTAAGTGTTCAATATGCAGGAGAGATCGCATTTGAGGATCTGGCACCTAGCGAGCGAGATAAGGCATACTTATATGCTGAAGACGAAAACGGAAATCCATACAGCCCAAGATGGTACTCGCTTAACCTGAGATCTTTCTATCAATTGGGAAAGAATATCATGCTTAGTCTCGGTTTGGAGAACATCACAAATAGAAGATACAGACCCTATTCTTCGGGAATTGCTGCAACAGGTATCAATTTCTCCGGAAGTCTGAGAGCCAGATTCTAGAGTTTTCCCAGGTCGCGAATTAGCTTGGGACCACCGTAAATGAAACCGGTATAGACCTGAATAAGATTTGCCCCGGCATCGAGTTTCGCCTGTCCTGATTTCACATCCATAATACCGCCCACACCGATGATTGGAAAGTTGGGACCAATCTTTTCTCTAAGCTTTTGAAGTACCTCAGTGCTATGCTCAAATACTGGAGCACCGCTTAATCCTCCCGGACCAATTCCAACAACAGCGGCTTCTGAGGTTTTTAATCCCGCTCTCGATATAGTTGTATTTGTAGCGATTAAGCCATCAATTCCAGAGGTACGGGAAATGTCAGCGATATCATCAATCTGTCCTTCAGTTAGATCCGGCGCGATCTTTAAAAGGATCGGTTTCGGGTTTTCTGAGCTCCGGTTCTGCTTCACCAAACTGCTTAGAATTTCCAGCAAGGCATCTTTACCCTGAAGCTCTCTCAATCCCGGAGTATTTGGCGAGGATACGTTCACAGTGAAATAGTCAACGTATGGGTGCAAAGCCACAAAACAGCTTAAGTAATCCTTGTAAGCCTCCTCATTTGGCGTGACTTTGTTCTTGCCAATATTTCCGCCAACTATGAGCCCTTCGGGCCGATTCTTTAAACGCGTAATAGCAGCATTTACTCCCTGATTATTAAAGCCCAGACGATTAATAAGTGCATTATCTCTTTTCAATCTAAATAACCTTGGCTGCGGATTTCCCGGCTGTCCTTTTGGTGTAAGAGTACCTATCTCGATGAATCCAAATCCAAGAGCTTCGAGCTCGTGAAGAAACCGGGCATCCTTATCAAATCCGGCCGCAAGGCCTATTTTATTAGGGAAAGACAAACCAAAAAGCTCAGTTGGCTTAGATGATTTTCTTCGGTAAATGGCCTTGAATATGTACTTCAGCCCTGGAATGATAAAAAGGATTTGAAGACTGTACAGGGTGAAATAATGTGCTCGCTCGGGAGGCAGGAGGAATAAGATTGAGCGGATTAGCTTGTACACGGGCTTCTCAGTATTTTGGGCGAAGTTAAAGAATCATCTATTGTCAGCAATTACAAACAATAAACCACTTGCCGAAAGGTTGAGGCCGCAAAGCCTGGACGAGGTTGTAGGTCAAAAACACTTATTGGGAGAAGATGGGGTTTTCCGAAAACTTGTTGACTCCGGTAGCTTACCCTCCATGATCTTTTGGGGCCCTCCCGGAGTTGGGAAAACCACATTGGCCCATATCCTTGCAAAGTACTACGACCTTCCCTTTATCACTCTTAGTGCGATCAATGCAGGAGTTAAAGATGTTCGTCAGGTAATTGAAATTGCTCGTAAACAGGGAAAGGTATTGCTCTTCATTGATGAGATCCATCGTTTCAATAAGTCCCAACAGGATAGCTTACTTGGCGCAGTTGAAGATGGGTCGATCGTGCTTATTGGGGCAACTACAGAGAATCCAAGCTTTGAGGTCATCTCGGCTTTACTATCCAGATCTCAGGTTTTCACTTTGAAACATCTTGAGAGGAAAGATCTTGAAGAGCTTATAGATCGCGCATTTGAGAAGGACGATTGGATTAAAGAACAGAAAGTAGAGATTCTGGAGCGAGAGGCACTTTTGAGGCTATCTGGTGGAGATGCCAGAAGATTATTGAATCTCCTGGAGATCATTGCTGCGAATGCTGCCGGGCAGAAAGTAAATAACGAATTGGTTGAGAAACTGCTTCAGCAAAAAGCCGCTCTTTACGATAAGTCAGGTGAACAGCATTACGATATCATTTCTGCTTTCATTAAGTCTATAAGAGGCAGTGATCCAAATGGTGCTCTTTATTGGTTGGCCAGAATGATAGAAGGAGGGGAGGATCCGAAATTCATTGCAAGAAGGTTATTGATAGCCGCTTCGGAAGATATCGGGAATGCTAACCCTACTGCCCTCGTATTAGCTAATAATTGCTTTCAGGCAGTGAATGTGATAGGATATCCCGAGTGTAGAATCATCCTGTCGCAGACAGTAGTTTACCTTGCCAGTTCGCCAAAAAGTAATGCCTCTTATTTGGCGATTAAAGAAGCTCAAAGCCTGGTGCGAAAAACCGGTGACCTTCCTGTTCCTTTTCATATTCGAAATGCTCCAACCAAGTTGATGAAGGATCTCGATTACGGTAAGGATTACCAATACGGTCATGACTTTTCGGGGAATTTCGTTTCGCAGGAATACCTCCCGGAAGATATCCAGGGAACGAAATTCTATGAGCCAGGCAATAATCCCCGCGAAGCGGATATGAGGAAGAGACTACGGAACTGGTGGAAAGAGAAGTACGACTACTAAGGTTTCTGTTTGAGAAACTGGAATATCCTAACTCCGAGAAACAGACTATAGAGAATTAAGAATACTGCCAGAACAGTGTACGCTTCAGGTGGGAGAGTGCCTTCGGGTTTTAGGATCAGGAAGTAAGCAGCAAAGGCAAGGAATACTACAATTTTGACGATCTGTATTCCAATGTAAAGGACTCTTTTATCCATCGTTGTTTGTCAGGTTGAAATTCACAGGGACAACCATTGAAACAGGAACAGATCTACCCGCCTGCATTCCCGGTGTCCAATCAGGCATGGAAGATACAACTGATATTACTTCTTCATCGCATCCCGATCCAATGCCTCTAAGAATCTCGACATCTCCGACGCTTCCATCTGAGTTGATGGTGAATTTCACATAGACCACTCCTTCAACCTGCAGTTCCTTTGCCATTTCAGGATATGAGATGTTCTCTGCCAAATAGTTAAGTAGTGCTACTTCTCCTCCCGGGAATTGGGGCATTTCCTCAACGATTGTAAAGGGTTCCTCTTTAACAAGAGGCTCAGGTTCTGGAATAGGTTCCGGTGTTGCTTCCGGCACAACGCCCAGTACAATGCTATCTATCCCTTCAACTGTTTCAAGTCCGGCATTTGTATTTGCCAGCTCGTCCTGAGTAGGTATAACTTCATCATCAGGCACCTCTTCATCGGGTTTAGCCACCGGAGTAAGATATTTCATTGTAGAGACCTGAGGTTGTTCAATTGCTACAGGAGGAGGAGGTTGGGTTTCAATCACAGGTGCTGCTGAAATCTCATTGATGGTGATCAGGTCTTCTGTTTCAAGTTCAAGGATCTCAGCTTTATTATCTTCTTCCTCTTTATTCATGCTATTAGTGTAGGCTAATTGAAAACCTCCAAGGAAAAGAAGCATGGCCAGGGAAAATGAAGCAATGGTAAAGAGAGGGGCTTTCTTTTTTAATTTGAGGGAACCGTAATCCTTACTCTTACGGTAGTAAAGAAGATCGATGTAGTTATCTGATTTCTGATCTTTCATTAGAGCACAGTTTTCAGAAGTGAACGATCGTCTTCAGTAATGTCAACTACAGCATATCTCTGAATGGCAGCGGTTTGCATCTCGTCAAGTACATTGACCAGGTCCTGATAATCTGCGCTTTCATCTGCTTTGATCAGAACCACCATATCCTCTATTTCACTATTCTTTTCAAGAAGGATTTCAGGTAATCCGGTTTTATCATAGCCGGTTTCAATGATCTCTGGATCTGTAATTCCAATAAACCAAAAGATCCTATCTCCGCCCGACATTAGAATTGTAAGGGTTTTAGATTCTTTTACTGCCTGCTCCTGCACCACTTCTTCATTATCAGGTTTTACCGGTGTTACGATATCCATGATAAGCGGTTGATTGAATGTGGTAGTGAGCATGAAGAAGGTTAGGAGCAAAAAGGCGAGGTCCACCATTGGATTCATATCTACATCGATATCCACCTTTGAGGTTTTCCTCTGTTCTCTGCGATTGCGTCGAGCCTTGATTATTTCCCATTCTTCGATATGCTTAAACATCGCTCTCCCTTTCTATATCGGTTACAAATCCATATCGGGTAATATTCATTTCCTGCAGAAGGTCCATTACATCTTTGATTGCGGGATATGGGGTCTCCTCATCTCCTTTTATGGCAACTTTCAGAGAAGGATTTACAAGTCTTGCGAAGGTGATCCAATCCTTTAGTTCGCCTCCTGTTGAGTCAATTGGAATTCCTGGCTGGATGAATCCCGGACGCTTATCCGGATCCATACTCAAAAAGGAACCTAATTGGTTCATCGGCATTCCGATAGAGCTTTGTAGTGCAAAAACATTCGCCTCCGAAATTGAAAAAGATGCACCGTAGTCCTTTGCCATCAGATCCAGCCAGCTCATTCTGTTTTCCTTCTTATCCAGACCTATAAAGTACCTGCCATCAGCGCTAGCGATGATTGTAAGAACATCACTCTCCGGAAGTTTAGCTTCCGATTGCGAATCCGGCATATCCAGAGTAATAGGCTCTACTGTCCTGAAGGTGGTAGTCATCATAAAGAATGTCACCAACAGAAATGCGAGATCCACCATGGGATTCATGTCCAGTTTTGGACTACTCTGTCTCGGTTCCAACCTTGGCATTTCCTGCTGCTAGTTTGATCTTCAAAGTATTAATCAAAGTGTATGTCGCTTCGTCAATCGCGTACATGATCTTATCAATCCTTGTTGAGAGAAGGTTGTAGAACACAATCGCCACAGCTGCAGTACTGATTCCCAAAGCAGTTGTGACCAGGGCTTGAGAAATTCCATTCGCCAATCCCACTGCATCTGGCTGACCAACACGCGCGAGTGCTGCAAAGGCCTTGATCATTCCCGTTACCGTTCCAAGAAGTCCTATCAGAGTTGATATGGAAGCAAGGGTTGAGATAATGGGCATATTTCGATTGAGCTCCGGGAGTTCCAATTGAGTAGCCTCCTCCATTTCTTTTTGCAGAGTTATTACCTGCATTTCCTCATCACCCAAAGCAGAAGCTTCATGCAGTTCACCATAGCTGTTCAATCCAGCATAAAGCACTGCAGCTACTGATCCCTTTTGCTTATTACAGTATTTAGCAGCTCCAGTGAAATCATCCTTTTGGATGAATTCCCGAACCTTTAGAACAAATTGTTGACCTCCTTTTCTTCCTGCTGCTAATCCAATGCTGACCATTCTTTCAAGAATGAAGGTTAAGAGTATGATCTGGAAGGAGATCAGGATGATCACGATGGGTCCTCCTTTATAGATTACACCGTAGTAATTGTCTTTTAAAGGTTCATTTGAAGGATCCTCACCTACAAAGTTTGATGGATTTCCCAGGATGTTTGAGTAGATGAAATAGGCTGCTAATAGAGCAAGTGGTATTACTATAAATGGCAACCAGGAACTGATCGTGCTTGAGTGTTTTGAGGACATTGGGTTTAGTTTGTTCTCAACAAAACTCATTGTGATTAACGATTCATATTATGAAGAGAATCATGTATTGAATTGAGTCTGATCACTAAGTAGCTGTTTGCCAATGTTTTGGAAATAGTTTGTTTATCTGGCCTTCACGGTTTAGTAATTAAACAGGGTAGCAAATGTCACTTTCTATGTTTGTTGATACAATTTGCCACTATAACATAAAATAGTTCAACACTTTAGCAAGTGATTGGCCAATCCGGTATTTGCAGGTCTATTAGCGGGGCGATGTTTCTATCAAAGAATTGTCAGAGCTTGTTTAACCTTTTATTATTTAATCGTGTGACTGATTTCTAAATCGTTGGTTTTCAAACCTTTGCACCTCGATGATTTTGTTGAGACATTTTACATGCTTACAAGCCTCAAACAAAACAGATTAGGCTCTGTTGGAAAAGCCAATAATTAGTTCAACAAAATCATTCAAAACTTTCCAATTATGAACCAGACACTTTACCGTTTGCTATGGTCATTTGTTCTTGTTGCTTTAGGTTTCACAGTAAATGCCCAGAGTGCCAGAGTGCAATTGGTCCATAACAGTCCGGATACGGCATTAGCCTCTGTCGATATCTGGGTTGATAATTCCCTGGCCTATTCAGGTCTTAACTTTAGAGAAGCATCCCCATATACTAGCATACCGGTAAACACATTTTTTGATATCACCATTACTGCTCCAGGAGCAATTGATACAACAAATGGCCTTTTCCGGGTAGAAAATTTCATTGTTACTCCAGGTGATTATGTTGCAGTGGCTGCAGGAACTGTTTCTCCAGGCTACAATCCTGCAATTCCATTTAACCTATACTTCACTGCAGGTGATACGATCTCTGCTCCGGGCACAAACGACATTTTGATCTTTCATGGATCAACAGATGCACCTGGCGTGGATGTAGTTGAAGTTGGTGTTGGAGCTGGTACAGTTGGAGATAATCTAGAGTTTGGAGATTTCAATCCAGCATATATCTCTGTACCAAATGCTAATTATGTTTTCAGTATGCAGGATTCAACACAATCTGTAGTTGTTGCTGAGTATAGTGCACCACTTGCTGCACTGGGACTTTCAGACACTTCTCTAGTAGTAGTTGCTTCTGGATTCCTTGATCCTTCTTCAAATAATAATGGTGCTGCTTTCGGTCTTTTTGCTGCCACTCCAGGTGGTGGTCCAATGCTTGCACTTCCACAATCTACAGCACCTGTTCAGGTGATTCACAACTGTGCTGACACAGCTGCAGCTATCGTTGATGTTTGGGTAAATAATGCGAAAGCGATTCCAAACTTCGTATTCAGAACTGCTACTCCATTCGTAGATCTTCCTACTGGAGTTAATCTTGATATCAGTATTACAGCACCAAACTCAGTAGATACTACTGGCGCGGTTTTCCGTCTTTCTGGTGCTAATCTCGCAGCAAATGATAAGTACATTATTGTTGCTTCTGGAGATGTAAGTGTTCCAACTGCAACTCCATTCGGTCTTTCTATTCAAAATATGGCGAGAGAAGAAGCCGGCAACGCAGGTGAAACTGATGTTCTTGTATTCCATGGTTCAACTGACGCTCCTGGTGTTGATGTAGTTGAAGTTGGTGTTGGCGCTGGAACAATCATTGACAATCTTGAATATGGCAACTTCCAGGGTTACGCAAACCTTCCAACTGATGACTATGTATTAAGTGTTCAGGATTCAACTCAGAATGTAATTGTTAGAGAGTACAATGCTTCACTAGCTTCATTCGGGCTGCAGGATTCAGCAATCGTTGTTCTTGCTTCAGGATTTTTAGATCCAGCATCTGCTCCTAACGGAAATGCTGCTTTCGGTCTTTGGGTAGCAATCCCTTCAGGTGGTCAATTGGTTCAATTACCGGAGAGTACGGTACCAGTTCAGGTGATCCACAACTCTGCGGATCTTGCAGCTGATACGGTTGATGTTTGGTATAACAACCTTAAGATCATTCCAAATTTCGCCTTTAGAACTGCTTCTCCTTTTGTGAATCTTCCATCAGGAGTTTCATTTGATATTAGCATCACATTACCAAACTCTGTTGATACAGTTGGAGCGGTTTATCGTGAAGATGGACTTGAATTAGATGCAGGTGCACAGTATACAATCATTGCAAATGGAATTGTAAGTCCAAGCGGTTACTCTCCAAACACTCCTTTTGAATTGTACATTTTTGACAATGCACAGTTACGTTCAGATACAGCAGGAAACACAGATGTTCGTGTATTCCACGGAGCAACAGATGCTCCTGCAGTTAGAGTAAATGAAGTAGGTGTAGGAGCTGGTAACATCATTTCTGGTTTGTCATATGGAAATATAGACCCGATTGGAGATTACCTGGAGCTTGCCACTGACGATTATGTTCTTCAGGTTGAGGATAACGGTCAAACGGTTACTGTTGGTGAGTATTTAGCTCCACTTCAGACCCTTGGCTTAGAAGATTCAGCGCTTGTAGTTCTTGCTTCTGGATTCCTTGATCCTTCTGTAAACTCAAGCGGACCTGGATTCGGCCTTTGGGCTGCGCTTCCTCAAGGAGGTCCTTTGGTACAACTACCAACCGCTACTACAAGAGCACAGGTGATCCACAATTCAGCTGATCTTGCAGCAGATACAGTTGATGTATGGCTGAACAACACTAAGATCATTCCTGACTTTGCATTCAGAACTGCTACTCCTTTTGTAGATCTACCAACTGGAGTAAATCTTGATATCTCTGTTACACTACCTGGTTCAGTAGATACTACAGGAGCTGTTTTCAGAGCTTCTGGAGTGAATTTAAGTGTTAACAGCAGCTATATTATCGTTGCTGATGGAATTGTAAGCCCAGGAGGATATTCTCCAAGCCCGGCATTTGGTCTTTCGATCTTTGATCAGGCTCGTGAAGAAGCTTCAATGGCAGGTATGACTGATGTTTTGGTCTATCACGGTGTAACAGATGCTCCTCCGGTAGATGTTAATGAGCTAGCTCAGGTAGGAGGTACTCTAATTGACAACCTACTATTTAGAGAGTTTAGAGGTTACACTCCTCTTAATCCATTGGATTATGTATTGAGTGTTGCTGATTCAAGTAATAGTGTAGTTGTTGGAGAATACTTAGCTCCGCTTCAAACACTAGGATTACAAGACAGTGCTCTGACTATTTTGGCTTCAGGTTTCCTTGATACTTCATTGAATTCTGGGGGGGCACAATTCGGACTATGGGTAGCTTTACCAGAAGGTGGTCCATTAGTAGAACTTCCAACCAGCACTGCACCTGTTCAGGTGATTCACAATGCAGCAGATGTTGCAGCAGATACAGTTGATGTATGGTATAATGATCAGTTATTAATCAATGACTTTGCATTCCGCACAGCTACACCATTCGTTGATCTTCCTACAGGAGTAGGCTTTGATCTATCTATAACAGGACCAAATGCCGCAGATACTGCCGGAGCGGTTTTCCGTGCAGAGGGTCTAAGTTTGTTCTTTGAAGAGACTTACACCGTAATTGCAAATGGTATTGTTGATAGTCCTAATCATACTCCATTCGTTGCATTTGATCTTTATGCTTATCCATCTACACGAATGATGGCTAACATGCCAGGAAATACTGATGTTCAGGTATTCCATGGCGTTACTGATGCCCCAGCAGTTGATGTTGAAGAGGTAGGAGTAGGAGCTGGAATCGTTGTAGACAATCTCGAATATGGAGATTTCATTCCAAATTACTTGATGCTTGCAACTGATGACTACGTATTAAAGGTTATGGATTCTACAGGATCTGTTACAGTGGGAGTATATGAAGCTCCACTGCAATCTCTAGGTCTTGGTGGTCAGTCGATCTCAGTAGTAGCTTCTGGATTCTTAAATCCTGCTGCCAATAATAATGGTCCTGGTTTCGGACTATGGGTTGCTCTAAACGGTGGTGGTCCACTTGTTGAGCTACCTAC
>CAXDOZ010000089.1:0-9462 GCA_963991145.1 uncultured Chitinophagales bacterium
CTTAGCGGTATTGCGGTGGCTGCAACAGTTGAGGGCCTCCGGCCGATGCTGATCGAAGTGCAAGCTTTGGTTGGTCCCGCCTTTTATGGAACACCGCAGCGCTCAGCTACCGGATTTGATACAAGGCGATTGAATATGCTTCTTGCGGTATTGGAAAAGCGGGGAGGAATGCAGATCGGATCAAAAGATGTCTTTATTAATATAGCTGGAGGTATTCGGGTTGATGATCCCGCAACCGATCTTGCAATAATTGCTGCACTAATATCCAGTTATGAGGATGCCTCCCTTGATCCCGATATCGCCTTTGCCGGAGAAGTAGGATTGAGTGGTGAGGTGAGAGCTGTTAGTAAAGTAGATCAAAGAATTGCTGAAGCAGACAAGCTTGGATTCAAGCAGATATTCGTCTCAAAGTACAATCACAAACTTAACCTCGACAAATACAAAATCGAGGTCGTTCAGGTAGCCCGCGTTCAGGACCTTTACAGGAAACTGTTTGGGTGATAGGAGTTTCAAGTTTCAGATCTTATTCCAGGAGACATCTCGAAAGCATTCTTCATTTGCTTTTCCCTAACATCTGTGTTGGCTGTGAAAGGGAGCTTTTAGAGAGTGAGCGTCTGCTATGTCTATCGTGCAGGTTTAATCTTCCACGCACCTACTATTTGAAGAATCATGAAAACCGAACTGCTAAACTCTTTTGGGGCAGGGCAGATCTATTGCACGCCTCATCCTATCTGTTCTTTCGAAAAGGAGCGCTCGTGCAAAACTGCATGCAGCTGCTCAAGTATAAGAGCAGACCAGATGTAGGTGAAGATCTTGGCAAATGGTATGGACAGGAACTCCTGGAAGCTTCATGTCTCCCTTCGGGAGGATTGGTATTTCCTGTTCCGCTGCATCCGGCAAAGAAGATCCAAAGAGGCTATAATCAGGCGGCAGCTATTGGAGAGGGATTGGCAGAGGGTCTTGGATGGGAGCTGGAGGAGAACACTCTTATTAGAATGGTGGCCACTGAGTCACAGACAAAGAAAAACAGACATCAACGCTGGTTAAATGTATCGGAAGCCTTTAGGCTTCTAAAACCCGAGAAAATTGAAGGGAAAGATATTCTTCTGGTAGATGATGTGGTAACTACCGGAGCAACTCTGGAGGCATGTTGTAATACGCTCAAAAAGGGCAATCCAGGTTCAATTTCTGTAGCTACTTTGGCAATTGCTGATTAAAAAATGACCAGGGCGATACAACCCAATGGCATAAGCTAATTGTCATACATTTGCCCTTCTGTTAGAGCAACGGTTTTTTATGCGGATTTTGAAATTCATTCTGACGCTTCTTATAGGCTTTACCATCTTCCTTCAATTCAGTTGTAAGGATAAAGGACCAAACACTGGTTCAGATGTAATGGTCACCTTTTCGTCCGACACACTGACCTTCGATACTGTATTCGTCACGTTCGGAAGTACCACGAAGTTCTTCAAGATCAAAAATCCAACAAACTCCCTGATACAGTTGAGTTCTGTTCGATTGCTCAATAACTCTCCAAACAACAATTTCAGGATCAATGTAGATGGTGTTCCGGGGAACGCTACAGATGTACCAATCTTACCAAGAGATTCCATTTATGTCTTTGTAGAGGTAACTGTAGACCCAACAGCCGGAAACCTTCCTTTTATAATTGAAGATCAGGTCGAGGTGGTCGTAAACGGGAATGTTCAAACGGTCCAGCTAAATGCATGGGGACAGAATGCTTATTTCCATTATCGTGAAACGATCAATTCAGAAACCTGGCTCAGCGACAAGCCTCATGTTGTTGTTGGTGGATTTGATAGTGCTTCTCAGGCTTTCCACCCGGGCATAATCGTCAATGGAAATCTTAATATCAATGCTGGAGCTGAGGTGTACATGTACAATAACTCGGCCCTCTTTGTAAATGAGAATGCGAGTATTACCGCTATCGGTACTGCTTCCAGTCCAATTCAATTTGAGGGAGTTCGCCTTGAGAGCTTCTTTGATGGCTTACCTGGTCAATGGCTGGGGATCTTCATATTCAGAAGTAGCACAGGTAACATTCTTGAGCACGTAAGGATCGATGAAAGCACCTTTGGGATAAACCTTGGGGTCATTGACACTTGTGACCTTACCACAGCTACCAACAATACGAGACCGGATATCACCATGAATCAGGTGATTATCAGAAACAGTTTCAACAATGCCCTTTTCAGCTTTAACTCAAGAGTAAGAGCAAACAACTGCCTCTTTTATAATTCGGTTGAGGAGCTTGTTGCGCTTGGACTAGGAGGAGACTACCAGTTCAATCAATGCACATTCAATAACGGTGGATCTGTTGTAGTAAACCACAATGCCCCAAATATCCTGTTGAGCAATTTTGCCGAGGGTTGCGGTCAGTTTGTAGTTGGAAGCCTGGATGAAGCAACCTTTACCAATTGTATCAATTACGGAAGTCTTGACGAGGAACTTAGCATCAACAGAGACAGCTTAGGAACCTTCAACTTACTTTTTGATCACTGTTTGCTGAAGACCGAACTGGATACTACAGAACCGGAATATCAGAACATTCTCTTAAACCAGAATCCTCTTTTCGAAGGACCTTCAGTAGATAGTTTCCAGCTAATGCCCGGTTCCCCTGCCATTGATTATGGAACTTCAAGCTTCCCTGGCGGCGTTATTATAGATAGAGACCTCTATGGAGGCTCCAGACCTCAAGGCGGTGGATATGACCTTGGCGCGATTGAAAGCCAATAACCCACTCAGCACTTATTTATCCTACTCCTGCACCCTTAGTGCCATCTGAATATCAATACCAGGCTCCCACAATGGAGGCTATATGTATATTTAAGCAAAAGCGGGCAACGTGAATCAGATTTGGGGCATTTTACAGGGAATCTATTACTCCTTTCCCATCCAGTTGCTGATACTTCACATCAAGAGACATCAGCTGCTACTTGGGATTTGGCTCCTTTTCTTTTTGACCGTTACCGGCCGATTTGGTTCCAGCTATGGAATCCCTTATCTGTTCTGGGATCCCGAATACCTTGGTTTTGTTGGATATCTAAGCTTTGCAATCGTAGGTGCAGCCTTCGGCGGATTTTTGGTTACCTGGAACATCACCTCCTATCTCCTAAACTCTTTTCGATTCCCATTTCTGGCTTCCTTGAGGTGGCCTTTCGCGGTCTTTACTTTGAACAACTTCATCTTACCTCTGATCTTCCTGGTTACCTATGGTTCCTATATGATCAGGTTTCAAAGGCAGAACGAGTTTGCTACAGAATCAAATCTGATCTTTCAGGTTACAGGATTCTTTGCCGGGGTAGCTCTGATTCTTCTTTTAACTACTCTGTATTTCAGCGCGACCAATCAGAACGTCGAGGGCTATTTGAAGAGGCAGCAAAGGAATAAGAAGATCTCGAAAGTCCGCAGAACCATTCTGATGAAACGGGATAATCGCTGGGAAGCCCTAAGGAAAGAGAGGGATGTTTGGCGTGTCGACTCCTATTTCACCTTTAGGTTTCATTTTAGGCCTACCCGAGGGGTTGAACACTACGATGAGAAAGTGGTGAAAATCGTTTTTCGTCAGCACCATATTAATGCATTGGTGATTCAGTTCGGGACTTTGGTTGTGCTTGTTGGTACCGGGGCATTTCTGGAGAAAGACTGGAGTATTATTCCTGCTGCAGCATCTTGTTTTTTGCTTTTTTCAGCCATTATTGCAGTATTAGGAGTCTTTAGATTTTGGATGGGAGGCTGGAGCACCTCCATGTTTTTGATCCTAATTTTTGGCATCCATTTCTATTCGAAATATGAGCATCTCGGACATGAGAACCGACCATATGGATTGATCTATAATGCCGAGCAGATACCCTATACTTTACCCACACTTGACAGCCTCACTTCAGTAGAAAATTTAGAGCATGATTACCATCAGGGGGAGATCATGCTCGAAAATTGGTTGGCGAAACAGAAGAGGCTTTATGGGGAGAATTATATCCCCAGAATGGTTGTAGTGAATGCCACAGGAGGAGGACTGCGAACTAGCATGTTTGCAGTTGGTGTTCTACAGGTAGCCGATACTCTTACAAATGGCTCCTTTATGGAGCATACCACATTCATGTCGGGAGCATCTGGGGGAATGCTTGGAATAGCCTATTTCAGAGAACTATTCCTAAGAAGATCACAGGGACGAGGACTTGATATCAATTCCCCGCAATACATGTATAAAGCGGGCACGGATCTTTTGAATGGGATCATGTTCATGACTACCACCACCGATTTCTTCCATCCCTGGCAGGAGTTTAACTATAATGGTGAATCTTACCTTAAGGATAGAGCCTACCTCTTTGAGAAGCAATTTAATGAGAATACAGATTTTGTAATGGACAAGCCAATTTCGGATTACCGGCAGCCTGAGCTAGAAGGGCAAATACCAATGCTGGTTGCCAATGGAGCCATTACAAATGATTCAAGAAGACTGCTTTTTAGCGCTCAGCCTATTTCTTACCTGATGAAACCTGCTGCTCTTAAGCCAGAAAGAGATGAGTATCTAATTGATGCAGTGGATTATGCCGCGCTGCTCAAAGATCTGAATCCTGAGGATACGCGCTTTACCAGTGTCTTGCGTATAAATGCCACCTACCCATACATCCTACCGCAGGTAGTAATGCCAACTGAGCCTCCAATCAGAATTGTAGATGCGGGCGTGGTTGACAATTATGGCTTAAACACATCAATCAGGTTTCTTGATGTCTACTCAGATTGGATATTAGAGAATACGGCGGGAGTAGTTTTTGTAGAGATCAGAGATAGAGAGAAGTTTAAAGATGTGAAGGAGAACAGGAAATCCTATTTCTCCAAAATCCTGAACCCTATTGGTGCTGTATATGGGAATCTGACTACTATGCAGGATTACAATGATGAGATGGAGCTCGCTCTTCTCAGAGAGAGATTGGGGAACAACTTTGAGTACGTGGTCTTTGAGTACGGCAGCAATGAAGATGAGGAAAGGGCGTCTATGAGCTTCCACCTTACTACAAAGGAGAAAGAGGATATCGTTTCTGCCCTAAGCGATCCGCACAATGCAGCTCAATTCCAAAGAATTGCCTCTTTGGTCAAATAGTTTTTATACCTTTAAGTATAATACCAATTGGTATAAAAATGTCCAACTGTCCATTTATCTACGGCCATACTGTAACAGAAGATCGCTTCGTAAACAGACTAGCTGAGCGCAAGAAGCTCAAGAACAATCTAAAATCAGGTATAAGCACCACCTTGATCTCACCTAGAAGATGGGGAAAGTCAAGTCTTGTAGAATTGGTAGCTAATGAACTGGCACAGGAGAAAAAGTCAAAGGTGATTGTCCTCGATCTCTTTTCATATCAGTCAATTGAAGAGTTCCTTGAAGCTTATGCAAGAGCTGTTGTACAGGCGAGCAGCAGTAAAATGGATGACTGGCTTGCCATAACAAAGCGCTTCTTTCAATCTCTGATCCCAAAAGTGAGTGTGAAGCCAAGCGAGGAGTTAGAGCTTCAATTGAGCTTTGACATGTCTGCCCTGCTTCAGTCTTCTGAAGAGGTTCTTGATCTTCCAGAGAAGATAGCAAAGGAGCAAAAGATCAGATTTGTTATCTGCCTGGATGAGTTTCAGAATCTAGCTGAAATGAAAGGCTTTAGTTCCTTCGAAAAACGGCTCAGAGCAAGTTGGCAGAGACACCAGAATGTTAGCTATTGCCTCTATGGTTCCAAGCGACATATGATGTCGGAGATCTTTAATGATCCTTCCAAACCCTTCTACCGCTTTGGCGACATCATGTTGCTCGAGCGTATCTCGAAAAAGCATTGGAAGGATTTCATTTACAATTCATTTTTTTCTACAGGAAAGAGAATAAGCGAAGATCTGGCAGGGGAGATTCCGGTTCTTATGAATAATCACTCCTGGTACGTGCAGCAGCTTTCTCACTACGCCTGGATGAGAACTCGAAACATCTGCACAGAAGAGATCCTCCTGGCTTCTTATGAAGAGCTTATAAATGCAAATGCTCCCCTTTTCAGGCGCGAGATTGAGTTTATGAGTAGAACACTCTTCAATACTCTTCGAGCCATAGCAAGCGGAGAGAAGCGATTAACCTCTGCATCAGTAATGGATAAGTATCAGCTTGGTACACCCAATAATGTGAGAAAGAACAAGCTGAAACTGATCGAACTCGATATCATCGATCAGACAGAAAAGGGATTGGAATTCTTAGATCCCGCTTTTGAGCGTTGGTTCAGGAAAGAGATCTTCGGGGAGAGTCTGAAGCTTGGCTTCTAAAAAGGGATAAAGACGAATCTTGGGTTCTCTTCAAGTGAATAGAACAAGCACAGAAATTCCTTTGGATCCTTATATACCTTTTTGAATTTTTCAACTGCGTCCATGCTTACGATTCCTTTATGGACAAAATCTTCCAGGTGGGAAGCATTCACAGAATAACCCAGAAATGTCTCATCCTCAGGTAGGAGTAATTTCCCAAGGTCAATATCATTTTCATGAAGAACATAGATCGGGTAATTCGAAATTCCCTCATCGATCATATTCATTGAGAGAAGCCTCAGAGAGTGCTTGTAATCTCTAAGCTGTTCGTCCAGCTCTTCTAAAAGATTGCGATCGTTTTGCATTAGCGCAAAGTTAAACAGGCTATGTTTTCTATGTGTGTAGTTTGGGGGAACATATCTACAGCTTGAATTTCATCGAGCTCATATTTCTCATGAAGAAGTTGGATGTCCCTTGCCTGGGTAGCAGGATTACATGAAATGTAAACCAGCCTTGAAATCTCAAGATCTAATAGCATTTGAACAACATCCTGATGCATTCCTGCTCTGGGTGGATCTGTTATTAGTACATCCGGTTTGCCATGCTTCTTTATCAGATCATTTGTCAGAAGGTCTTTCACATCACCAGCATAGAAATGGCATTGATCAAGATTATTCAGCTTCGCATTCCATTTGGCATCCTCGATCGCCTCTGGGATGGTCTCAAGTCCAACCACTGTTTTACATCTGTCAGACATATAAATTCCAATAGAACCTACTCCTGTATATAGATCATACAGAAGGGTGTCTTCATTGAGATTTGCCATTTCCTTTGCTCTGGCATACAGTCGTCCAGCTTGCTGAGAATTAGTTTGGAAGAAGCTCTTTGGACCAATCTTGAACTTGAAATCACCAAGCTGCTCATGAATATGTTCAGAGCCGTGAAAGACTTTGCATTCAAGATCGTAAATGGTGTCATTTCGTTTGTCATTGACCACATACTGAAGTGATGTGACCTCAGGGAATTCTGATTTGATATGCTCAAGCAGAGCTTCTACATCATCGTTCCATTTAGCAACCGACAGTAATACCAAAATCTCTCCCTGCTCTGTGATCTTGATAAATAGATTTCTCAGGATGCCTGTCTGCTCTCTCAGATCGAAGTACTCGATCCCTTTTTCATTGGCATAATCGCCAATGGCATTCCGGATCGCATTTGAGGGTTCCTTTTGAAGATGGCATTCTTCAATATGCACCACCTTGTCAAAAAAGCCCTTGATGTGAAATCCGAGACCGTTACGATTGAATTCTTCTCCAGAATCAATTTGATCCTGTGTAAGCCACCTTTTATTGGAGAAAGTGAATTCCATCTTGTTGCGATATCGACGATCAGATGGAGCTTCTAAGATCGGATGAATGACTTTGGGCTCAACCTTGGCAATGCGTTTAAAAGCGTCTTCTACGATCTGTTGCTTGAACTTAAGTTGTTCTTCATAAGGCAGAAATTGCCACTTGCATCCACCACACAAGCCAAAATGATCACAGAATGGATCTACTCTTAGTTCAGATTTTGTCTTTAGCTCCCGAATACTGGCCATCGAGAACTTGGACCTTTTCTTGGATTCCAGAGCATCAACCACATCTCCCGGAACAGCTTGTTCTACAAAGACTACACGGTCTTCCACCCTGCCAATTCCCATGCCCTCAGAGGACATTCCATCAATGCTTAGATTCTCGAAAAATCGCTTCTTTCTTCTCCCCATTTGCTGCAAAGATGAGAAATTGAAAAACTCGGCATTTGATTTGCTCAAGACCTATCGGCCCGAAAGGGCTCAAAACAGTTAAAAAAGCCTAATTTTGCCCCTCTTTTCAGGCTTTGAAAAGCCATAGTATAACCATTGTCGAATACATTTGCGCATATGAGAAATTGCCTTGTTTTAGCAGCAATCATTTTAGCTTCAATTAGCACAGCTGTTGCTCAAGAAGATCTTCGAACTCTTTTCACTATCGATGGCGAGCCAATTACGGTTTCTGAGTTCGAGTATGTCTACAATAAGAATAACATCAATAACCAATCAGACTACTCAAAAGAGTCTCTTGAAGAATACCTGGAGCTCTATGAGAATTTCAGATTGAAAGTAAGAGAAGCCGAAACTCTGGGCTTTGATACTGTTTCATCTATTCAGCAAGAACTGGAAGGATATAGAAAGCAGCTAGCGAATTCATATCTAACCGACAAGGAAATCATGGATGACCTTTTAGCTGAAGCCTATGAGCGCAATACTCAGGTTATCAGCATTAGCCATATCCTTATAACCTTTGATGGTGACGATACCACTGATGCTTACAATGAGGTGGTTTCAATTCAAAAGCAACTCGATAGAGGAAAGACATTTGAAAGCCTTGCAATGAGCTCGAGTGATGACACCGCTTCAGGAAATAGAGGAGGTTATTTGGGCGAATACACTGTTTTTCAAACTTTCTACGATTTCGAAAATGCTATGTACAACACTCCGGAAGGAGGCGTAAGTAGTCCGGTAAAATCGAAATATGGATACCACCTGATCAAGGTGAATAAGATCAAGGATAATAAGGGTAGAATCCTTGTAGCCCATATCCTCAAGAAGTATCCAAAGAATGCTTCTGAAGAAGATAAAGCATCTGCCAAAGCAGAAATTGAAGTTCTCTACGATCAGGTAACTGAAGGAGGAGAAGATTTTGGTGAGCTTGCTACAATGTTCAGTGACGACAAGGCTTCAGCTGTGAAAAATGGTCAGCTTGCCTGGTTCGGAGCTGGACAAATGCAAGAGTCTTTTGCTGATGCAGCCTTTGCTCTGGAGAATGATGGTGAGATCTCTGAGCCAGTTGAAACTGTATACGGATGGCACATTATCAAGCGTGTAAGCATTCAGCCATTGATGGAATTCAACGATATGAAGTATCAGTTGAAGAAGAAGATCGAGAAGGATGAACGATCTGAAGTAGCCAGACAACAATTGGTTGGTAGGATCAAGGAAGAGTACGGATTCTCAGAGAATTCTGATGCTTATCAGGGAGTTCTTGATCAGGTTACTGAAAACTTCATGATGGGAAAATGGAAAGCAGCTGATAAGAATATTCTCACTGAAGAGCTTTTTGCAATTGGTGATATGTCGGTTGATCAGGCTGC
>CAXDOZ010000090.1:0-9367 GCA_963991145.1 uncultured Chitinophagales bacterium
ACTTTCGCAGAGGATGGTACTCAGGTGCAATTGGCTACATCCGCCCGGAGGGCGACTTTGACTTCAATGTGGTGATTAGGAGCATTCTCTATAATAGCGAAAGCAAGCAGATCTCTGTTCCAGTTGGAGGAGCAATTACCTGGGATTCTATTCCTGAACAGGAGTACGAAGAATGCCTGATCAAGGCAGCTGCAATGAAGAAAGTGCTTGAGTCCTAAGTGCGCTTCCAGAATACCGGACTAAAGAGGATCACAACCGTAAAGATCTCCAGTCGGCCCAGGAGCATCGTTACCATTAAAACCAATTTTCCAGGATCGGGAATGATCGTATAATTTTCAACTGGTCCAACTCCACCAAGTCCGGGTCCTACATTTCCAATACAACTTGCCCCGGCTCCCATAGCCGTGATGATATCCATGTCCATCATTCCTAAAATGAGAGAGGTAACTACAAAGACCAAAAGGTAGATCAGGAAGAATGCCAGGACATTATAGGTCGTCTTTTGGTTAACCAGTTTGCCGTTGAATTTTACGGGCAGCACTGCATTTGGGTGGATCAACCTCTTAAGCTCATTGATACTGTTTCGGTGAATGATGAGGTGTCGCACGATCTTAACTCCTCCGGAAGTAGATCCGGCAGAGCCGCCCAGAAACATCAAGGCGAAGAATACCAGCGTAAGGAAGGGAACCCAGGCAGTAAAATCTGCAGTTACAAATCCCGTCGTGGTGATCACGGCTACCACCTGAAACAGACTTTCCCGAAATGCCTTCTCAAGACTTGGTTCATCTGTTTGCATAAAAACGATGAAGGTGCTCACCAGAGCCACAATCGCTATGACGCTTATATATACCTTGAACTCATCGTTCCTGTAGATCTTCGAGAGCTTTCCCTTTAAGGCAAAGTAGGTCATGGAGAAATTCATCCCCGCCAGGATCATAAAGGTGATTATAATGTAGTGGATCCAGGGATTCTCAAAATGCGCTACCGAGGCACTTTTCGTTGAAAATCCTCCGGTACTCATGGTCGACATCGCATGGTTAATGGCATCAAACCAGTGCATCCCGGCAATGATCAATAAGATAGTTTCCAGTCCGGTAAGAGCCACATAGATGACCCATAACCTTTTGGCTGTTTCTGTTATCCTTGGGTGAAGCTTATCGGTGGAAGGTCCGGGTGATTCTGCACTGAAAAGCTGCATTCCTCCAATTCCCAGAAATGGCAGGATGGCAACTGCAAGTACAATGATTCCCATTCCGCCTATCCAATGAGTCATGGACCGCCACATTAAGATTCCTTCCGGCACATTATCGATATCATCGAGGATGGTAGCACCGGTTGTAGTGAAGCCTGAAAAGGTCTCAAAGAGTGAGTGGATCGGATTTGTTACAACGCCGGAAATTAGAAATGGAAGAGCTCCAAAAATTGCCATGACAACCCATGACATCGTCACGATTGCATAACCGTCTCTTTTCTTTAACTCTCGCTTTGCTCTGTTAAAAATGATTGATACAAATCCACCAATTCCAATACAGATCGAACCGGATATCAGAAGGGCCTGCCATGCTGAATCATGAAGAGATAAGGTTGTGGGAATGCACAAAAGCATAAAGAACCCGATGGCTAAGACCAACAGGCCAAGTACGAACCCGATCAGCTTGAAATTCAGGATCATTTGAAGAAGGATTCCACTTTTTTAATGGCATCTGGAAGAGCGAAAACTACAACGTGATCACCTGCCTGAACGCGAAAATCGCCCATGGCGATCACTCCAGTTCCATCTCTTACCACTCCGCCAATGATCGCAGTTTTTGGAAAGCCCAGATCCTTGATCTCCTTATTGGTGATCTTGCTGCCAGGTTTCACTTCAAATTCCAAAACCTCAGCTTCAACTCCGTGAATATTTGCCATGGTGAGCACATCACCCTGACGGATATGTCGGAAAATATTCCCTGCCGCAATCAGCTTTTTATTGATCATGGTATCGATCCCGATGGTCTTTGAGAGATTGATATAATCCATGTTTTCAACCAATGCGATCGTTTGCTTAACTCCTCTGGCTTTTGCCACAAGACAGGACATGATATTCGTTTCAGAGTTTCCTGTCACCGCTATGAATGAATCCATCGATTCCAGGTTCTCTTCTTCGAGCAGCTCTACATCCCTTCCATCACCTTGAATGACAAGGATATTTGAAAGCCTGTCGGCGATCTCCATACAGCGCTCTCCATCGACTTCTACAATTTTGAGGTCGTAATCTTTCGCTAAAAGTTGTGATGATAGATAGCCAATTCTGGACCCTCCAAGGATCATGATATTCTCAATGTCCAGGTTTTCTTTTCCCGACAGGCGAATTACTTTTTCAATTCCAGATTTCTCAGAAATGAAGAATACCTGATCTCCTTCAATGAAGACCGTGCTTCCTCTGGGGATGATCGTACTATTATCTCTTTGAATGGCGACTGGAATGAAACTGAGCTCCGGATTTAACTGAGCAGTTTCAAAAATGGTCTTGTTGATGATGCTGGCCTGAGGCTCGAGTTTAATACCGATAAGGTGGAGCTCTCCCTGATCAAATTCAAATGTATCTGTGAAAGCACTTTGACGAACCAGATGGCTGATCTCTACCGCAGCCAGATCTTCCGGAGATATCATGAAGTCAATTCCCAGGCTTTGGAAATCAACCTTGGTATCATCTTTCAGGAATTCATTGTTATTGATTCGGGCAAAGGTGGAATGCGCTCCTAATTGCTTCCCAATCATGGCGATCGTCATGTTTGTAGATTCATTAGAAGTTACCGCGATCAACATATCGGCACTGGCAACATTGGATTCTTCGAGGATCTTAGGGCTTGTAGCATTACCCTTGATTGTAATAACATCGATGTGATTCCCCGCGTATTCCAATCTCTTCGTATCCGTGTCAATAAGCACGATATCCTGCATCTCATAGGATAGAAGCCTGGCAAGGTGAAATCCAACTTCACCGGCTCCTGCAATTACAATCTTCATTGAGATCTAAATTTCGATAGGCAAAAGTACGGGAATAGCTAGCATTCCTCAAGTGCTATCTGTCACCTACTCTTTGAATACGAGAAGAGGGATCTGAGAGTGATAGGCCATTTCTTTAGAAACACTGCTACCAAAGATCTTTTGGATCAATGTCTTTTCATGAGTTAGCATCACGAGAAGGTCGATCTCATTCTTATTGATGTAGCCATCTAGAGCTTCATTAGGATCATCGCCTTCGATTATGCCGAATACGACATCTACTCCAACTTCTTTATGCCATGAGGCCTCTTCAAGTTCATCGAGGTTCGCTTTATCCTCTGCAGAGAATTCTTCTGTTACATGAATACAGTGAATTTTTGCTTCGAATAGTTTTGCAAACTGAAGCAATGTATCCATCATGATATCATCCTCAGGATCGAAGTTGGTTGCGTAAACCATACGCTTGATCGGCTCGATTCTGGAGTTCTCAGGGATAAGATAAACTGGAACTTCACTGCGATCGATGACAGAAACAGCATTGGTTCCGATGAAATATTTTTCCAGTCCGCTCGCTCCGGTAGTTCCCATTACGATAAGATCTGAATCTAACTCTTTGCTCGCCTCGATGATCGCATCAACTGTAAAGCCAACAGAAACTTTGGTGTCAATTTTAACACTGCTGTCTCCATCGTGGCTGAGTGAATCTCTAAGCTCTGCTGCAAGTTTTTCCAATTCCTCCTCAGAAGGCTTAGTGTCGATCTCAACAGGAACGGCGCTAGGATAATCTCCAACTACTACCGGAACAGTAACAGCGTGGAATAATGTGATCTCCGCATTTAGATGGCGACCCAGGTAAAGGGCATATCGTGCGGTGTTATGACTATTCTTCGAAAAATCAACGGGGACGAGAATCTTGGTGATCATCTATTTGGCTTTTGCTGGTATAACTGAGTTAAACAAATCCTCTACCTCGCGGTAGCTTGGCAGAGACTCATCGAAATATACATTGCCATCAATTAGCAAACAAGGAGTTGCTTTGATTCTATTGCGAATCATGTAATCCACATTATCTTCGAATCGTAGATCCACGTCGTAGTTATTGGAAATACAGACATCCTGAACCATTTGCTCAAGTGCTTTGCATTTAGCACACCCCATCCCTACGATCGTCACCGAACTCATGCTTCAAAAGTATCTGACAGACCCTGTATCATTATTGAGTGACATCAGAGGAAAAAGTGATATTTGTCAATGATCTGAAAACAACATGGAATTACCAGAAAGCGCATCCAGATATCAGGCAATTTTTGAAGCTGCTATTGATGGCATCATAACCATTAACACCAAGGGTTTGATCGATTCTGTCAATCAATCTGCTGCCCAGATTTTTGGTTACGATAAAGAAGAAATGGTCGGTCAGAATGTCTCCATGTTAATGCCTTCTCCCGATAGAGAAAATCACGACCAATATTTGGCAAATTATTTAAGAACCGGAGATGCCAAAATCATTGGAATCGGAAGGGAAGTTACAGGTCAAAAGAAAAATGGAAAAACCTTTCCATTCAGATTAAGCATTAGTGAGGTCCGCACGAAACACCTCCACCTTTTTATTGGGATTGTGCACGATATCTCTGAGATCATTGAGGCAGAAAAGAAACTAGAACTGCTGAACAGTGAATTGGAGGTTAAGGTAGAGGAGAGAACCGGTCAGCTAACCGAAGCGGTAAACAAGTTGTTGAATACCAATAACTTATTGGAGCATCAGGTTGAGAAAAGAGAACAAATTGAAAAGGAACTTCTCGATAGTCAGAAGGAGCTTGAAATTGCTCTTGAGAAAGAAAAAGAGCTTAATGATCTAAAATCCAAGTTCGTCACAATGGCATCTCACGAGTTTAGAACACCACTTGGGACAATTCTATCATCGGCATCACTTATTCAGAAATATACAGAAGCAGATACTCAGGAAAAGAGAGAAAAGCACATTGGGAGGATCAAAAACTCAGTGCAAAACCTCGTTAATATTCTCGATGATCTACTGAGCATTGGAAAGATCGAAGAAGGAGCTACCGAGCTAAAGCCATCGGATTTTGACATCGTAGAATTAGGGTCTGAGATTGTAGCTCAAATGCAAGGGACGGCCAAACCAGGGCAAACAGTTGAGTTTAATTCTCAGTGGGATAGAAAAATGGTAAGACTCGATCCCCAACTCTTCAAGAACATCTGCTTCAACCTAATTTCAAATGCAATTAAGTATTCTCCGGAAGGAAAGATGATACAGGTCAGTTTATTGGACTGTGGCAATTGTTTTGAATTAATGGTGAAGGATGAAGGGATAGGAATCCCGGAAGAAGAACAGAAACATATGTTTGAGCGATTCTTCAGAGCAAACAATGTGACCAATATCCAGGGAACCGGACTGGGCTTGAGTATTGTTAAGTCCTACGCGGATTTGATGAAAGGCGAGCTTAGATTTGAAAGTAAATTAGATGAAGGAACTAGTTTCTTTGTAAAATTACCCTTCAAACTCTAGTGAATGAAAGCCACGCTTGTCTTAATTGAGGATAACCACGAAATGCGCGAGAATATCGCAGAGATCCTTGAATTAGCTGATTACAAAGTTTTTGAAGCTCCGAATGGCAAAGAGGGAGTGGCACTCGTAAAAGAGCATCAGCCAGATCTGATCATATGTGATGTTATGATGCCTGAGCTTGATGGATATGGAGTTTTGAAGATCCTGGCAGACAACTCAAACACAGCTCACATTCCTTTCATCTTTTTGACCGCGAAGTCTGAAAAGGCAGATTTCAGGAAGGGAATGAACCTGGGAGCAGACGACTATCTTACAAAGCCATTTCAGGATCTTGATCTTCTCGATGCCGTTGAAACAAGGCTGAAGAAAGCTCATAGCGATAATGGAAAGTCGAATGGTACCGCTGAACCAAAATATTCCCTGGAAGATCTTGAAAAGCTGCCTGAAGACAGAGAGTCCAAGATCTACAGGAAGAAAGAGATCGTTTATTCTGAGGGCAAGTATCCTAGATTCCTTTTCTATCTCAAGTATGGAAAGGTAAAGACCTACAAAGTCAACGAGGACGGGAAGGAGTACATCACCAATATCTTCAAAACCGGAGATTACTTTGGTTATAATGCACTTCTTCAGGGTTCAAAATATCACGAGAACGCAACGGCGCTAGAAGAGTCTGATATCGCAATTATTCCTTCTGAAGAGTTCATGGAATTGATCTACGGAGCAAAAGAGATAGCAGATCGTTTCATAAAGTTATTGGCAAATGACCTCGATGAGGCTGAGAAAAGATTGATCCATCTCGCCTACGATTCTGTGCGAAAGAGAGTGGCAGACAGCCTCCTGTTATTGCACGGCAAATACTCTCAGAATGAAGATCAGGACGTTACAGAAATTGTGATTCTTCGCGATGATCTGGCAAGTATAGTTGGAACCGCAAAAGAGTCCGTAATTCGGACTCTAAGCGATTTAAAAGAGGAAGGATTGATCTCGATTGAGGGATCTAAGATTATCCTTCTTGATCTTGAGGGACTTCGGAACCTGATCGGCTAGTTTCAGCCTGATCTTGCATTTCTTTTAGCGCCTGCTCAAATTTCTTTTTGCAAGCACCACAACATGCTTTTCCTTCTCTTGACTTCTTTCCGGATGGGGATCCGGGGACACTAGATTCTTTACACATGAACTAGTGGTTTTGGCTTGGGTCGTCTTTACAGGTATTGATACCAAATACACCGTAAATCGGGCAGTATCCTAAAATAGCTGCAAGGAAGAATGGAAGTCCGAGAACCATAATCCAAAGGTTACCCATTAATCCACCTGCTACGACAAAGACAATCATTAAAACATATCTAACAATGATGTCCGCAATGCTCATATTATATACCATGACTCTAGGTTTTGTTTGATTTGATGACTCAAAGTTCAATTACCCTCAATCCAATCTCCATGAGGGCAGTCAACTCAAAAACTGACTTTCATCAAATTTTATTCAACTCGCATTTTTTCCTGAATCCGTATAGCTTTGCGGCATGTCGCATGTGGTCATTTTAGGTTCTGCTCATCCGCTTCGCGGAGGATTATCAAACTACAATGAGCGCTTAGCCCTTCAGTTTCAAAGAGAAGGACATAAGGTGACCATCTACACTTTTTCTCTGCAGTATCCTTCAATCCTCTTTCCCGGTAAATCTCAATACACTGATCAGCCTAAGCCTGAAGAGCTGGATATCAAGGTCAAAGTGAATTCTGTCAATCCTCTCAATTGGTTGACAGTGGGAAATGAGATCAAAAATCTCAAGCCCGATCTTTTGATCATCAAGTTCTGGTTGCCTTTCATGGGTCCTTGCTTTGGCACTATTGCCAGACAGGTCAAAAAGAACGGACACACCAGGGTGATCACCATCATCGACAATATCATCCCTCATGAAAAGCGAATTGGCGATAAGGCTTTTGCCAACTATTTCACAAAGCCGGTAGACGCATTTATCACGATGTCGGATTCTGTTCTCCGGGATCTGGATCAATTCGATACGAAGAAGCCAAGGCTGATGACCTTGCACCCCATCTATGACAATTTTGGGAACGCAGTTTCTAAAGAGCAAGCAAGAAAAGAACTTGGCCTTCCGGCCGATGAGAAGATCCTGCTCTTCTTCGGCTTTATCAGAGATTACAAAGGCCTGGATCTTCTTCTTAAAGCCCTCGCAGATGAAAGATTAAAAGGGAATAATGTCAAGGCGATGATCGCGGGCGAATTCTACTGTGATCCCGAGCCATATGAGAAATTGATAAAGGATCTGGACCTGGAGCCACAGCTCTATCGATTCATGGATTTTATCCCGGATGATAAGGTGGGCTTGTACTTCTGTGCTTCAGATATGGTGGTTCAGCCATACAAGCATGCGACTCAAAGCGGAGTAACTCAGATCTGTTACCACTTTGATAAACCTATGCTGGTTACCGATGTAGGTGGATTGGCAGAGATCGTTCCCGACGGAAAGGTGGGTTACGTCACTCAACCAGAGCCTGCAGATATTGCCAGAGCAATTGATGATTTCTACTCCTATGAGCGGGAAGCAGAAATGGTCAGCAATATTCAGGAAGAGAAAAAGCGCTTTGCCTGGGAAGTCCTGACAGAAAAAATATTCTCTCTTGAAGCGGAAATACGAGGCAAAAGCTCCTAGCGATTTTGCTATTTTGCAGGCGTGATAGCTAGAAGTAAAGCACCCCTTCGAATTGGACTGGCAGGCGGGGGAACCGATGTAAGTCCATATTGTGATCTCTACGGTGGAGCCATCCTCAATGCCCCCATCTCCATGTACTCATATGCTACGATTGAACCTCGTAACGATGGAAAGATCGTGCTCGATGCCAGAGACCGCGGTGAGCGATTTGAGCTTGAAGCCACAGAACAGTTGGAGATCAACGGAGAGTTAGACCTGGCAAAAGGTGTCTATAATCGTCTCGTAAGAGACTACACAAAAAAACCATTTGCTTTCACGCTTACCACCTTCTCCGATGCTCCTCCTGGTTCAGGCCTTGGTACCAGCTCAACTATGATGGTTGCCATTTTAGGAGCCTTCGTTGAGTATCTCAATCTTCCATTTGGAGAATATGATATTGCACATCTGGCTTTTGAGATCGAAAGAATGGATCTCGATATGGCAGGAGGAAGGCAGGATCAATATGCTGCGACTTTTGGCGGTGTGAATTTTATGGAGTTCTTCGATAACGATAAAGTGATCGTAAATCCTCTCAGAATTCGCTCGACTTACCTGAATGAGCTATCCCATAATTTGATTCTCTATTACACAGAGACAAGTCGGAAATCTGCGGACATTATCGTGAGTCAGTCAAAGAATGTGAATGAAAAGAAACAGGATTCAATCGAAGCGATGCATAATCTGAAAGAGCAGGCCTTGCAGATGAAAGAGAGCATTCTGAAAGGAGACCTGGATGATATTGGCCGAATATTGGATTTCGGTTGGCAGAATAAGAAGAAGATGGCCAAGGGTATCACAAATCCACTGATCGATGATATTTACCAATCAGCAATTGATGCCGGCGCAACAGGAGGCAAGATCTCAGGTGCCGGAGGTGGTGGATTCATGATCTTTTACGCTCCGGGAGTAAAACGCTTTGACGTCATCGAAGCGCTCAATACTTTTGGCGGACGCGCAATGCGCTATCAGTTTACCAAAATTGGACTAACAACATGGACGATCTAAGCAAGATCAAAAGCATTCTCGACGAAGCTACTGCAGTAAAGAAAGCCGTAGCCGAGGATTCTGACCTTCACAATAAAATGCAGGCTGTCTCTTATACACATCTCCGAGCCCACGAGACAGGCAGAAATGTCGT
>CAXDOZ010000091.1:0-9215 GCA_963991145.1 uncultured Chitinophagales bacterium
GCTTCCTCTTTTGCTGGCTCTTCAGCCGGAGCTTCTGCTTCCTCGGGTGCGGGTTTTGCAGCCTCAGTAGTCTCTTCTTTTGCTACTTCAGCATCGGAGTTTGTTCCCGAGTTTTCCTCGTTTCCCACGTTCTCCTGATTTTCTAATTCTTTTTCAGTCAAAACAAATGTTTTTTGTCCTCGGTCATCCAACCGCAAGACGGGTTATAAAATGATCCAAAATCCCTTTCGGAAAATGGAGTGCAAAAATACAAGAAAATCAAGAAGTATCAAAGATTTCACGCCGCTTCATCAGCGCATAAAAGCATCGAGATCTATATTGAGGGTAAAGTGGTGTATCCCTGATGCGACGTGGGTTTTAGCAAATCCGTAATTGATCTCGAATTGCTTTACATCGAAGCCAAAGCCAAAACTGAATCCGGCGAAGCCTCTTTTGTAGTTCTGGTAGTTAACAGCAAGCTCCTGACGCTTGAGGTGATTGTAGGCAAATCCAACCCGGAAAGACTTTCCGAAATAGAACTCTCCCCCAAAGATGAAATGCCTGAAGAAGTTGTCAAAGAAATCACCTGCTCCTCCGCCTGAGGTGCTGTCCTGACCAAAAATTCCTCCATCATCCTGTAGTGTGGGATCGTCATATCGGATGTCCCAACGCCAAAGATTATGCACAACCATATTGAACCTAAATGGCATGTACTTCAGCCTTTTAGATATACCTATTTGAATATCAAATGGAATAGGCTCTCTTGGCGAACCTGTATGGCTATTGAATTGAAAACCGATGTTCTTCAAGACCAGAGAAGCTGAGAACATCTTGGCAGTATCAGTGTAGTTTGCTGCCAGGTCAAAGGCCATTCCGGTTGAGATATTCCCATCCAGGCCAGAGTAGATAAACTTGGCATTCCCCCCAAAACTGTATTTCTCTACTTCGTAGGCCATGCCATAGAAGACAGCAAACTCATTGGCATTGAAGGTTCCAAGAACAGTTCCATTGGGATCTGTTCGGGTAAAGTTCCCATATGTGATATACTGAAAACCCGTATTCCAGGTGAACTTGCCATTATATCGCGCATAGCTGCCAACGCCGTGATTGATCTTCCCCGGATAAGCTACTGTGCTAAGAGAGATCTTGTTGTGCATTGTTGGGTTCAGCACTGAAGGATTCCCAAAAGCGATACTTGGATCATCGTCTTTTACCGTGATATAAGCTCCGCCCATCATGGTGTGGCGTGCAGATGGCGAAAGTGTAAGGAAGTTATATACGCTTCTACCTCCAATCTGGGCGTTAGCCCAAAATGAACTTAAAAGAACAAGGCAAATGGTAAAATGGTGAAATCTCTGCAGCATAATTGGCCGAACCCGCGCAAATGTAATCAATAGAGTTCAGCCATATAACTAGGGTTGCTTTTTCACCTCAGAAGCAGAAATGAAATCAGAGATCTTTAACGGATTTCTGACAGTTTTGGCATTCAGGGCAATATTCAGAACCTCATCCATTTCTTTCACATAATGGAATCTCAGGCTCTTCACAAAGTCCTCCTGAATCTCCTCCACATCCTTCTGATTCTTCTCTGGAAGGATGATATCCTTCATGCCGGCGCGCTTAGCAGCAAGGATCTTTTCTTTGATCCCACCAACAGGAAGCACCTTCCCTCTCAAAGTGATCTCACCGGTCATGGCCAGCTGCTTTTTCAACGCTCTCTGACTAAATAAAGAAGCCAAAGCAGATAGAATCGTAACACCCGCAGATGGACCATCCTTTGGAACAGCACCTTCAGGCACGTGGATATGAATATTCACTTTCGAGAAGATCTTTGGATCAATACCGTATTCGGTGGCATGTCGCTGCAGATAACTCAATGCCGTGGAAGCAGATTCCTTCATCACATCGCCCAGGTTACCTGTAAGCTTCAATTGGCCGTTACCAGCCGATATGGTGGACTCAATGAATAGGATATCTCCTCCAACACTGGTGTATGCCATTCCAATTGAGACTCCGGGAGGATTGATCTCTTTGAACAGACTCTGATCGTATTTAGGTCTTCCCAGAATATCAACCAGGCTATCAGCGCTTACCGTTACCTTTTCAGCCTCGCCAATAGCTATATTCTTCGCAGCATTACGCATCACAGCAGCCATTACTCTATCGAGTTCCCTTACGCCGGATTCTCTGGTATACGAAGAGATAAGTTCGGCAATGGCAGGCTTCCCTATGCTTACCTGCTTCGCTTTCAAACCGTGTGCTTCTCTTTGTTTTGGCACCAAATAGGTCTTAGCGATCTCAACCTTTTCCTCCAGACTGTAACCGTCTAGGAAAATGATCTCCATACGATCTCTAAGCGCGGGATGAATGCTGGACAGGCTATTGGCAGTCGCGATGAACATGACCTTGCTCAGATCATATTCGAGCTCCAAATAGTTATCGTAGAATTCAGTGTTCTGCTCTGGGTCAAGCACTTCAAGTAAGGCAGAACTTGGATCACCTCTGAAATCAGATCCCACCTTATCGATCTCATCAAGAATGAAAACAGGGTTAGATGTCTTCACCTTTTTCAGGGATTGAATGATCCTTCCCGGCATCGCGCCGATATAGGTTTTTCTGTGGCCGCGAATTTCTGATTCATCATGCAATCCACCGAGTGACATTCTTACATACTTTCTGTCCAATGCTCGTGCAATGCTTCTTCCAAGAGATGTCTTACCAACACCTGGAGGGCCTACAAAGCAAAGGATTGGAGACTTAAGATCACCTTTCAGTTTAAGAACTGCTAGATATTCCAGAACCCTATCCTTGATCTTGTCTAAGCCAAAGTGATCATGATCGAGAACTTCTTTTGCTCTCTTCAGATCAAAGTTATCCTGGGTGTAGATCTTCCATGGGAGATCAAGAAGTAACTCGCAATAGTTCAGAATAACTGAATATTCGGCTGCCGCCGGATTGGTGCGCTCAAGTTTCTGGATCTCTTTTGAAAAGGTATCTGCCACTTCCTGTGGCCATTTCATCTTCTCAGCCCTTTCCTTGAGATTCTCGATTTCCTTGCTGATCGAATCACCACCCAACTCTTCCTGGATCTGCTTCATTTGCTGGTGCAGATAGTAGTCGCGCTGTTGCTTTTCCATATCGCCCTTCACCTTATTTTGGATCTGGGTCTTCAGCTCAAGCATCTGTAATTCCTCATTCAGCAGCTCAAGAACTCTCTGCGCTCTTTCATCAATGCCATTGATCTCAAGCACTTCTTGCTTGGTCTCCGGATCAACATTCAGGTTACTGGCGATAAAGTGGATCAGGAATGCCGGTCTCTTGATATTCTTAAGCACGATACCCGCTTCAGATGGAATCTGAGGAGATAACTCAATAATGTTCTTTGCAAGGTCATTCATCGAGCTTATCAGAGCTTCAAACTCCTTCTCATCACTAGTTGGTTCGTCACCAAGCATATGTGCTTCAGCAATGAAATATGGGTCTTCACTTAAATACTTGCCAGCCTGGAAACGCTTTCTTCCCTGAAGAATGACTGTTGTAGTCCCATCAGGCATTTTGAGCATCTTGATGATCCTTGCTACAGTTCCAATCTCAAAGAGGTCAGTGGATTCAGGCTCTTCGATATTGCCATCGCGCTGACTCACTACCGCAACCATGCGATCTTTCTTATAAGCCTCTTTGATGGCTTTGATTGACTTATCTCTACCTACAGTAATAGGGAGAACCACTCCAGGAAATAGCACCATATTTCTCAAAGGCACTACCGGATAGGTCTCGGCATAATCTAACTCATCTGGATCCTGACTATCATCTTCCGCCAGGATAGGCAAAAAATCTACTTCCTCATCTGAGGATCCCATGAAGGAATTTTCAAACATATCTTCGATTTCTATTAATTCAGGTTGATATTCAAATCACTCAGATTAGCATCTTCAAATGTGAGATCACCTTCTTCGATGGTCACTAAGATTGCACTATCGGAGCTGAGTTCTCCGCTGATCACCTTCTTAGAGAGTTCGTTTATGATCTCCTGCTCAATGATCCTTTTGATGGGTCTTGCACCGTATTCAGGGTCATATCCCTCATCTGCGAGCCAATTGACCGCAGTCTCTGTAAACTCGATGCTGATTCCCTGTTCTTTCATACGTTCTTTCACCTCGTCTAACTGCAATTTTACAATCGACTTGATCTGTCGACGAAGGAGTGGTGAGAACAAAATGATCTCATCCAATCGGTTGATGAATTCAGGTTTCACATAAGCTTTGAGCCTCTCTAAAACCTCCAATTTGGTGGTTTCCATTACCATTGGAACATCATCTACAGCAACCCCGTCAAAGTTTTCATGAATAATGTCTGAGCCAATGTTTGATGTAAGGATGATGATCGCATTCTTAAAATTGACAGTTTTCCCTTTGCTATCAGTCAATCGACCTTCGTCCAGAACCTGCAAAAGCACATTATATACATCGGGATGTGCCTTTTCAAGTTCATCAAAGAGCACTATTGAATATGGATTTCTACGAACCGCTTCTGTTAGAATTCCACCTTCATCATGGCCGGTATAACCCGGAGGTGCGCCAATAAGACGAGATACCGTGTGGGGCTCCTGGTACTCCGACATATCAATCCTTGTCAATGCGCTCTTATTATCAAAAAGCGTTTCAGCCAAAGCTTTAGACAGATGTGTTTTCCCTACACCTGTGCTTCCAAGAAAGAGGAATGTTCCCATTGGTCTGTCGGGATCCTGTAATCCTGCTCTTGACCTCAGAATAGCATTAGAAATGGCTGTTACAGCTGTATCCTGCCCTTTAACACTTTCCTTGAGCTCATCCTCGAGATGCAGCAGCTTCTCTCTATCGGATTGGACCATCTTATGGACCGGAATACCTGTCCATTTTGAGACGATCGCTCCAATATCTTCACCGCTAACTTCCTCTTTCAACATGCGTTTTGAAGACTCTTGCTTCTCGAGCTTTTGTTCGAGAACACTAAGCTCTTCCTCAGTTTGACGGATCTTTCCGTAACGGATCTCTGCCACTGCACCGTAGTTTCCTTCTCTTTCCAGTTGCTCAGCCTCAAGTCTAAAATCTTCGATCGATCTCTTATGCTCCTGGATCTTATCCAGAAGGTCCTTTTCCTGTCGCCAACTTGCTGATATCTTATCTCTCTCTTCTCCGAGATCTGCTAATTGCTTTTCAAGAGCAGCTAAGGCTCCATTCCCACTTTCCTGCTTCAATGCCTCTCTTTCAATCTCGAGCTGACGGATCTTTCTTTCAATCTCATCAAGATCTTCTGGAAGTGAGTCTATCTCTAATCGAATCTTCGCTGCCGCTTCATCAATAAGGTCGATCGCCTTATCCGGAAGGAATCGATCTGTAATGTATCGATCTGAAAGTTGCACGGCCTGAATAATGGCCTCATCGCGGATCTTCACCTTATGATGATTCTCATAGCGCTCTTTCAATCCGCGTAAGATTGCAATTGCATCATCGATACCGGGTTCATCGACCATTACTGTCTGGAATCTGCGCTCTAAGGCTTTGTCTTTTTCGATGTACTTGCGGTATTCATTCAATGTAGTAGCACCAATTGCTCTAAGCAAGCCTCTGGCAAGAGCTGGTTTTAGGATATTGGCAGCATCCATGGTGTTTCCATCCGTGGCACCTGCCCCAACAATCATATGGATCTCATCAATGAAGAGGATGATTTCTCCCTTTGCCTCCTCTACTTCGTTAAGGACTGCTTTTAACCTCTCTTCAAAATCCCCTCTAAACTTAGAACCAGCCATTAAAAGGCCCATATCAAGAGAGAAGATTACTTTGCTTTTCAGATTTTCAGGCACGTCACCCTGAATTATTCTTTGTGCGATCCCCTCAGCTACAGCTGTTTTTCCGGTTCCGGGTTCACCTACCAGAACAGGATTATTCTTTGTTCTTCTACTTAAAATGTGAAGGACCCTTCTGATCTCTTCATCTCTTCCGATAACTGGGTCAAGACTACCATCGGCGGCAGCCTCATTTAGATTCTTAGCGTACTTGCCAAGAGCATTATAAACAGACTCAGCATTTTGCTCCTCTACCTTCTTTCCCTTTCTCAAAACCTTCATTCCCTCTTTGATGGCATCGGTCGATAGGCCAATTTCATTGAGCAGTTTTCCTGTATCATCCTTTCCAACAGAAAGAGCGATCAGTAAATGTTCGATTGAGACGAACTTGTCTCCAAAATCATTGATCAGGCTACCTGCTTTTAGAACTGTCTGTCCCATTTGGGCAGTAGGATATTGCATTTGGTCACCTGAAACCGTGCTGATCCCATCCAATCGATCATTTACACTATCATTTAGTTTCTGTGATTCTGTCCCAACCTGTTCCAAAAGAAATGGAACAACGTCTTTGTCTACCTCCAGGATTCCTTTTAAAAGATGAATCGTATCCAGATATGGATGTTTGGATTGGTAGGCAATCTCCTGAGCCTTTGACATGGCCTCCATTGACTTTACCGTGAAATTATTCGGATTCATATCTCGCTCTAATCAAAAACTCGACCATAGCAATTCAGGGTCAGCTTTCATGTTAATTTGTCAGATTAGTTGAAAATCGTTTTAGAAATTTGCCTTATTGACATGGTATTTCATATCCAGTCTGACAGAGAAATGAATATTGAAACAATCCTTAAGGATTGGTGTTCGGTTTGTTTTGATTCAAGGCTTTTAAAACATGGTGAAATTCAATCCATTCAAACAATTCGCCTTCATCACGGGAGCTAGTGTTTTGGCAATGATCGTTGCTAAGATGGTTGGATTCTCAGGAGAAGCTGAGTGGATGATAGCATGTGTTGGCATACTTTTTTTTGCACTTGTAAACCCCACCCTATCCGTTTTTGTGTATAAGAGAAAACTCCGCTATTTCCTGATCTCTCTCGCTTTTTTTGCTGCAACTATGTTAAGCATATTAATATCTGCTAAACTGTTGTCGATAAGTCCATTAAATGAGTTTGTGGAGTATCGAATTATTTTGGGAGTGACTGTTGTGTTTTTCTTTATGGCAAACGCTTTAGCCTTAATCATTAAGCTAGTAATTGAACTTACTGACCCTGCGCAGGCTCAGTGAAACCCAAATAAGGTATTTCCAGTAAACTATTTGCGATACTCTAGGTTAACTTAATATGCATACAGCAAGTGACAGACAGATGTGGATGACGAAGGTGCTACGTGCTGCGGGATTATATAGTATCCTGTTTGGTTTATCAATCGTTGCTTTCCCCGGATGGTTCTTTGACTATTTCGGGATGATTCAGCCGTTGTATATGCCTATGTGGCAAAGCCTTGGTCTGGTTTCAGTGGTTTTCGGGATGGGGTTTGTTATTGCTTCAGTTCAGCCTCTGAGGCACTGGAGCATAGTATTGATGGGATTTCTGGCTAAGTTGTTAATCTCCCTGGCCTTTCTTTTAGCCTATTATAATGGAACTGCTCCTGCAGAATTTGGTTACCTGGTTTTTACAAATGGAATTCTCTGGATGATTCCTTTTTTCTTCATTCTTCGTGAAGCTTACAAGAAAATGTATCTGGCTGATAGTATTTTGATAGACATGTTCAGTGAGCATGAGCAATTCAGCCTGGACATGTTTGAGACCAATGAAGGAATGAATCTCGAGGAGATGTCAAATAAATGGCCTACACTTTTGATCTTCCTTCGTCACTTTGGCTGTACTTTCTGCAGAGAATCACTTGATGAGATCTCGAAGACTCGAAATGATATTGAGATCAAGGGGACTAGAATTGTGATCGTACACATGGTAGATGAAGATGTAGCTCATCAGGAATTGATGAAGTACGATCTTGAAGATATTCCACATATCAGCGATCCTGAATGTATCCTTTACAAGAAGTTCAAGCTTCGTAAAGGCTCCCTAAATCAATTATTTGGTCTTAAGGTATGGTTTAGAGGCTTTACAGCCGGATTTGTAAAAGGCCATGGAGTTGGAAAAGAAATGGGAGATGGCACTCAAATGCCGGGCGTATTTCTCCTTCGAAAAGGTGAAATTATCAAGCAGTACATCCACGATTCAGCGGCAGACCGGCCGGATTACAAGGAGCTTGCTACCTGCAATATTTAGCAGCAACCACTTCCCGGTTCACAAGCATTTGAACTCTGTAAATCACTTAGCCTAACCTTTGGCTTTGATTCAGGAATTCCACAGTTATCCTTAGCCAAACAATCGGTATGTTTCGAGGTCAATAGAAAGTTGGTCCCATCAAATTCCAATGCAAATTTTTCAATGGTTTGCCCCTGGTACTCTACCTCAATTTCTGAGTCCTTAAGTTCTAAAGTCTGCTCTGAAAGCTCAATGATCTTTACCAGTTTTTCCGGGTGAAGTCTGTGGTCATAATCATCAGCGTTCCATAGCTGAAAATTGACAACCTCTTCATTTCTTACTGTTCCTCCGCAATCAATAAAATTCTTGGTCACCTTCCCTACTTCCGTCACGTGGAAGTGTCCCGGAACCATCTCTCCGTTAGGTAGTTTAAAGCCAATTCTCTCTAATCCGCTAAGTGCTTCTTTTACTTCAGTAAGTCTCATAATATTCTGATTTAACAACATTCATTTGAAAGATCACGATCCAGAAATTGATTAATCCTTTCTTTCATGTTCTTCCAGTTTTCAATATCAATGCAATAGCAAACGCTTGTGCCTTCAATAGATCCTTTGATCAAACCAGCGTTCTTCAATTCTTTCAGATGCTGTGAAATAGTAGCCTGAGCTAAACCAATTTCCTCAACCAGATCGCCACAAACACAAGTATTCAAGTTGAATAAATGCTCAAGAATCGCCACTCTGGCCGGATGCCCCAGCACTTTGAGTACCACAGCAAGCTCGTTCTGTTGATCAGTGAATATTTCTGTTTTTGAAAGCCCCATAGCTATTGCTTTATCGCTTTATTGCAATAGTACGATAAAGTCCATAAATCAAAAAGATTATTGAGATGATTTTAGTCAGTGGATATCAACTGGAAACTCTATACCACAAGTTAATTCAAGCAATAACAAATTAATAGCACAGAAATTCAAGCAAAAGCTGGAGCTTGAGACCGGGCTTTGTGACCCGTAGCTTGAGCGAAGGGTTAGAGTTGGTCAGCCGTCGCCACAGGCTATGGCTGACGAAGCACAATAGTTCTTTAACCCACCCCTATGGCTGTCTCTTATACACATCTGACGCTGCCGACGAATAGAGAGGTGT
>CAXDOZ010000092.1:0-8987 GCA_963991145.1 uncultured Chitinophagales bacterium
ACCTTCAACTCCTGCGTTGCTAGAGATCTGACGAAGTGGCTCTTCGATCGCACGGCGAACGATAGCGATACCAACAGTTTGGTCTTCGTTTTCTCCTTCAACTTTATCAAGAGCAGATTGCGCACGGATGAAGGCAACTCCACCACCAGGAACGATTCCCTCTTCTACTGCAGCGCGAGTAGCGTGAAGTGCATCGTCAACGCGATCTTTCTTTTCTTTCATTTCAACCTCAGTAGCAGCACCAACGTAAAGAACTGCAACACCACCTGCTAGCTTAGCAAGACGCTCCTGTAGTTTTTCTTTATCGTAATCTGAAGTGCTAGACTCGATCTGAGCTTTGATCTGATTTACACGAGCAGTGATGTTCTCTTTTTCACCAGCACCGTTGATCACAGTTGTGTTGTCTTTGTTGATCACAACTTTCTCAGCAGTACCAAGGTGGCTCATGTCTGCATTCTCAAGCTTGTATCCTCTTTCCTCAGAGATAACAGTTCCTCCGGTTAGGATAGCGATATCCTCAAGCATTGCTTTTCTACGGTCACCGAAACCTGGAGCTTTTACAGCAGCGATCTTCAATGTTCCGCGTAGTCTGTTTACTACTAGAGTTGCTAGAGCTTCTCCTTCTACATCTTCAGCGATGATAAGAAGTGGACGTCCACTCTGAGCTACTTTTTCCAATACTGGAAGAAGGTCTTTCATGTTTGATACCTTCTTGTCGTAGATAAGGATGTAAGGAGACTCAAGGTCAGCTTCCATCTTCTCAGTATTTGTTACGAAGTAAGGAGAAAGGTATCCTCTGTCGAATTGCATTCCTTCTACAACGTCAACATAAGTTTCAGTTCCTTTTGCCTCTTCAACAGTGATCACACCTTCTTTTGAAACACGCTCCATTGCCTCAGCGATCATGTCACCGATCATTGGGTCATTGTTTGCAGAGATAGTAGCAACCTGCTTGATCTTATTATTATCAGTTCCAACCTCTTCAGAGATCTTTTGAAGTTCAGTGATAACAGCTGAAGTAGCTTTATCGATACCTCTTTTGATATCCATTGGGTTAGCGCCAGAAGCAAGACTCTTCAAACCTGGAGTAACGATACCCTGAGCAAGAACAGTAGCAGTAGTTGTACCGTCACCTGCAAGATCGTTGGTCTTAGAAGCTACTTCTTTTACCATTTGAGCACCCATGTTTTCGATTGGATCCTCTAGTTCGATTTCTTTAGCAACAGAAACACCATCCTTGGTTACAGATGGAGCTCCGAATTTTTTATCGATGATAACGTTTCGTCCTTTTGGGCCGAGCGTCACCTTTACAGCATTCGATAGTTGGTCAACACCAGCTTTTAGGCTATTTCTGGCATCTACATCGAAGTTGATCATTTTAGCCATGATATATTGATTTTAGATTTTGATTAATTAGACAATCGCAAGTAGGTCTGACTCGCGCATGATTAAGTACTCACCACCTTCGATAGTGATCTCAGTACCGGCGTACTTTCCATATAAAACTGTGTCGCCTTCTTTTACAGTTGTAGGCTCATCTTTCTTTCCAGGGCCTACAGCCACAACTTTTCCTGTTTGTGGTTTCTCTTTCGCAGTATCAGGAATAATGATTCCTCCTGCAGTTGTTTCTTCAGCATCCGCTGCCTGAATGACTACTCTGTCTGCTAGCGGTTTGATGTTCAATCCCATTGTATTTGCTTTTTAAGGGTTTGACAATTAATTTATTCAAGTCGCCATCAGCGAGGATTATGCCAATGGCAAATGATGTGCAAAATTGTCAGAGTAACTGACAATTAAGCTTTTCAGAGCGGCAAGATGTCATTAATTCAGGTGAGAATCGTTAAGAAAAGAAAGAGAGGATATGAAGATTTTGAAAAGCAATTGGATAACAGAGCAGCCTATCGACTTCGAATACAAGAAATATATTCTACTCGCTTACCTGCAATCAGTAGATAAACACTTTAGCGAGGATAAGCTTTATCCCGGCTTTTCTGATCTCATCAAACACTTAAGATCCCTTACAGATTTTCAATCGGCGCGAAGCGCTGCCAAAGAAGGATTGTCTAAAGAGTTGAGCGAGATTGATTGGGAGGAACTACGCCTGAAATACAAAATGGAAACAGGCGATTCTGAGTTTCTTGATGTTATTGATGATGTCATTGAGTACTCACTTCCCCTGATCCGGTCAACAGCTCATACCGGAAAAGAGGTCTATGAGCGCATTGAAGAAACTGTCACTCTGGAGCCTGTTGGACTTCTTCCGGTCAATAGGGATTTTGGATACTTCTTCCTCTGTGACGACCTCCAGGGTTCAGCACATATCTTCAATTACGAACTCTCAATGATCACGCTTGGAGCAGAAAAGCACAGAGCCTTGAAAACGAAGTGGCTCAAGCAAGTAGGATTAAGTCTAAAGAATACGCTTGATCGAGTTAAGGCTAAGCTCGTAGAGGAATTCAAATTGCAGAATATCCCTGCTACTTACCGGATTGCCAGTAAGACTCCAATTCCTTTAAACGAAACTTATTTGCCAATCGCCAAGCGGATGCTTGTAAGGCATTTACAAAATGGGGAAGCTGCTTAGTTAGCAGGAGCACCTGGCTGACCAGGCTGAGTAGAAGGAAGTCCAGCGCCAGGATTACTAAGAATCTCTTGCTCTAGTCCGTCTTGTGGAGACTCGATAGTCGTAGTTGTGGTATCAGCAAATCTTCCGCTGATCAGGCATAGCACCATAAGACCACCACATAGGTACCAGGTAAGCTTCTCAACGAAATCTGTTGAACGCTTTGCACCAAGGATGTTATTCCCTACTGATCCAACCGCACCAGCTGTCAATCCGCCACCTTTTGGGTTCTGGATCAATACAACAGCTCCAAGTAAAATAGATACGATAATTGCTAGAATAATAATGATTGTAAGCATCTCTAATCTTTTTTAATCTCCTCTATTCGGCCTGCAAAGAAAGTACTTTTATCGGGATATTTCAATTGCAGCTTCTGATACATTTCAATTGCCTTTTCTGGCTTTCCCTGTTTGACTAAAAGCTCGGCCAGCGTCTCAGATATAATACCATCACTTTGCTCAATGCTCTTCTCAATTTCCATTGGAGCTTCCTGATCTACATCGGGTGATTGTTGCTTCAGAGCTTGCTGAGCCAGAACGAAGCGCTCCATCGCAGAGTCAATATCAGTGGTTCTCTTCTTTTCAGGTTCTTCTACTTTTTCCTGCGCCTCCGGCGGATTGGGAATTGGTTCTTCGTAGTCGACATCCGGATTCTCCTCATCATGAGCTTTGATCTCTCCCGACACCTGTTTCAACCAGCCCAGGAATGAATCCTTTCCGCTTGTATCAAGTCCGCGCACATTCGACTCCTGATGTGCTGTCTTGGCAGCTTCAACATGAACCTCCTCTTCAAGATCAACCTCCTCCTCAAGATTCAAAGGAGCAATTTCAATATCCGATCTAGACTTCTTCTCCTCTCCTTCGCTTTCTCCCTCTAACTCCTTCTCCTCTGTGGTTCCCTTCTCTTCCGTTCTCTCTGTGTCCTCCGTGCCCTCTGTGGTTCCCTCTTCAACTTCCTTCTCCTCCGTGCCCTCCGTGGTTCTCTCCTCTTCTGTTCTCTCTGTGTTCTCTGTGCCCTCTATGGTTCCCTCTTTAACTCCCTTCTCTTCTGTGTCCTCTACAAGCTCATCCGGTGCATACACAAACTCCTTCAACCAGGCTCTATCCAGGGCATACAAAGAAGCTGTCGCCAGCACATCTTCATACGCTTCATCTTTTTCGAGAAATAGCTTCCTGGCATGAATTGCTCTTAGAGCTGGATTCCATTTCGCCTCTGCAATGCCTTTCTCAATCTCAGAAACAGACAGTCCTGAAACCAATCCCGGCTTATCCAGATAATCGTTGATATTTCTATTTCCCAACTTCATTACCAATCCACAAGAGCAGCGGTGAAAATATCGTCCGCGATGATATCATTTAGCTGATTGATCAAAGTCTCTTCAATCAAACTCAGATCCTGCTGACTCTCGTAATCAATTGACTGCGTAAAAGCTTTCTCCCAGCTCTTTTCGGGTTCAACGATATTCTTGAAGACAACCTGAACTGTCATTGTAAGTCGAACAATGGCGTTTGTCTGTCCGGCGGTAGGTGATTGCCCCGCGATTCTATACTGCGAAACGTAGCCGCTAAACTCGATATCTCCGGCAATTCCGGTTGCTCTAAGATTAGTCTCACGGGCAAATTTGTCCTTGAGGTTATCTGTGAAAAGCTGCCCTAAACTAGCCGGGCCGTTGATCGCTTTATTCGGGAAATAGTTAACTGTTACAGTCTCAAGATTACCGAAATCTGCACCGGTAAATGAGTATTTGACCTTGCATGAAAGGCAGGTCATCAAAACGAATATTACTAAAACACTTAACCTCATTCCTTGATCTGGTATTCTTTGATCTTACGATACAGAGTACGTTCAGAGATGCCTAGCTCAGCAGCGGCATCCTTTCTTTTTCCTCTGTGTTTTTTCAATGCGCGGGTTATGAGTTCTTTCTCTGAATCAGCCAGACTTAGATTCTCCTCTACAGTTTCGGCATGACCATCCTGAAATTGAGAATCAGGTCTTGAAATCACAATGGGAGCGCTAGCTCCATCAGAAATCGGGTGCTCCACTTCAACGGCTGCGGGATGCCCGGGCTCATCATAAATTGGAGGTGCAACAGGTTGCCCCTGTCCCATATGCAGCATGTATTGCTTTAGATCATTAATGTCTTTCTTCATTTCGAAGAGAAGCTTGTAAAGCAATTCACGCTCTGAGTAATTATCTCTCGCTTGAGGTTCATCTTCTCTGATCATTGGAAGGCGACGGCGATGAGCATCCGGAATAAATGCCGAGATCTCTTCCGCTCCTAGCTCCTGCTCTGAAGACAATACTGATACCTGCTCTGCGATATTTTTCAATTGACGAACATTTCCAGGCCAATCGTAATTCAAAAGAACTTGTTGCGCGCCCGGATCTAGTCGTACCGGTTTGGTCCTGTTCCTGTCAGCAAAGTCCAGGGTGAATTTTCTGAAAAGCAATAGTATATCATCGCCTCTCTCTCGAAGAGGAGGAACTACGATTGGAACTGTGCTTAAACGGTAATAAAGATCCTCTCTGAATTTCCCTTTGGCGATAAGGTCAGGAAGGTCAACATTAGTAGCAGCTACTACTCTTACATCCGTTTTTTGAACGTTTGAGGATCCTACTTTTATGAACTCGCCCGACTCCAGGACTCTAAGCAATCTTGCCTGAGTTCCCAATGGCATTTCACCGATCTCATCGAGAAAGATTGTTCCGCCATTTACTGTTTCAAAATATCCCTTACGCTTATCATGAGCTCCGGTGAAGGATCCTTTCTCATGTCCGAAAAGCTCAGAGTCAATTGTTCCTTCCGGAATAGCTCCGCAGTTAACTGCGATAAATGGATTGTGCTTTCTTGGGCTCAGTTGATGAATGATCTGAGAAAAGGCTTCCTTCCCTACTCCACTTTCTCCCGTAATTAAAACGGTCAGATCTGTCGGAGCAACCCTTGCACTGATCTCTAATGCATGGTTTAAAGAGGGGGAATTACCAATGATCCCAAAGCGCTGTTTTATACTCTGAATATCCATCTAGTCCTGGGGTTTACATTATCACTTTTCCAAAAAGTGTAGCTGATGTGCAATCAAAAACTTCAACTGACACATAATCGCCCGGCTTGAAGTCGTGCTTATCGAAAATGATCACCTTGTTCTGACTGTTTCGCCCAAACAATTGCTCATCTGATTTCTTTGAAGTTCCCTCTACAAGTACCTCGTAGACATTTCCAATATCCTTCTTATTTCTCTCAAGACTGTGACCATTCTGTAAGTGGATGATCTCCTGAAGTCTCTTCTTTTTCACCTTGGTTGGAATATCGTCTTCGTACCTCTTAGCGGCAAGTGTTCCCGGACGCTCACTGTAATAGAACATATAAGCCATCTCGTACCTCACCTCTTCCATCAGGCTAAGAGTCTCTTTATGCTGATCCTCTGTTTCACCGCAGAAACCGGCAATGATATCTGTCGAGATAGCACATTCAGGAACGATTCTGCGTATCGCATCGATCCTGTCAAAGTACCATTCGCGAGTGTAGGTTCTATTCATTCTTTCCAGAACCTCGGAGTTGCCTGATTGCACTGGAAGGTGGATGTAATTGCAAACATTCTCATACTGCGCCATGACCTCAAGTACATCATCAGTCATGTCTTTTGGATGAGAAGTAGAGAAGCGCACTCTCAACTTTGGATCAACCTGAGCGACAAGCTCAAGTAGATTGGCGAAGTTCGTTACATCATCATCGTACTTCGCTTCGATCAGCTTCTTTCCTTTGAGCTTCTCATCATCAGAAAAGCGATAGGAATCTACGTTTTGCCCTAATAGAGTAACCTCTCTGTATCCTTTCTCAAATAGGTACTTCGCTTCATGCACTATCGATTTTGGATCGCGGCTTCGCTCTCTTCCACGAGTAAATGGAACCACGCAAAATGAGCACATGTTATCGCATCCTCGCATGATCGATATGAAAGCAGTAACTCCATTGCTCGATAAGCGCACAGGATTGATATCCGCGTAAGTCTCTTCTCTTGAGAGGAGTACATTAACCGCTTTCTGACCAGTTTCAGCTTCTTCGATCAATCCCGGCAAAGCTCTGTAAGCATCCGGACCGGCGACGATATCAACCAGCTTCTCTTCTTCTAACAACTGCTCCTTCAAACGCTCAGCCATACAACCAAGAATACCGATCACCATTCCTGGTTTGCGGTCTTTGATCATATTGAATTCGCGGAGCCTGTTGCGAACTCTTTGCTCAGCATTATCTCTGATCGAACAGGTATTGACCAATACAAGATCAGCGTCTTCGATATTCCTGGTGCCTTCAAATCCGCTCTCGCCAAGAATTGATGCCACAATCTCACTATCTGAGAAATTCATCTGGCAGCCATAACTTTCAATATAGTATCGCTTGCCATTGAGTTCTACGCCTTCTGGTTTTTCTTTAACCACGGCTTCACCCTGACGTTCCTCGTCAATCTTCTTCTCGCCCAGCTCAAAAGCTGTTTCGTTCTTGTATAACTCCATTAATCTTACATTAATACGGACCGGCAAAGGTAGCGAAACAAAAGGTAAAATGACAGATTGTCAGTCTACTAATCCTATTAAGAAATTGAAAAATATAAAGTCTGGGTTAGACCAGGCGTGCGTGCCACGAATCTTTGATAGGGTTGATCCACCTGGCTTCCAGGCTTACTTTGTCTGTAATTAGGTTATCGTAAACCAGACTTTCAGAGCTCAGCTCCCCGTCTTGATATGCCTGACTAAATGTAAGCTGGTCGAATCTCTTAGTAGAATCACCATCCTTTACAAAGAACTGCATTCTATCAAAGAGATCGATCTGATAGTGGCTTGCGATCTGGCGCATTAATGCAACAGAACTATCGATACTACATCCTGTAACTCCCGACTTTTCCTCATCGGCAAAGAGCATAATGAAGTGATCATCTTTTACCAGACCACAGCTGTAGACATCTTTTCCATGTGCCTGCCACTGATCAGTAAATGATTTCAGTGTCTCTGTGATCTCCTTCTGTTCAGATTCAGTAAGTGCCCTTGGAGATTGGTAGATCCACAATCGCGAGCCTGGACTAAGTTCTTCGTAGCTAACCGTCATGTTGGATAAACAGCCTTTAGAACTTCAAAGTTTCAAGATCCTGACCATGAGCGATCAGCTCAGCGATATCAAAGACTTTTACATCATCTTGCTTTTCGCGAGTCTTCACTCCATCAGTCATCATTGTCATGCAGAAAGGACATCCAGCTGCTACAATATCAGCTTTGGTTTCAAGCGCTTCATCTGTACGTTTCATATTGACGCGCTCAGTTCCATTCTCTTCTTCCTTAAACATCTGAGCACCTCCTGCTCCACAGCAAAGCCCTTTAGTCTTGCAGCTCTTCATTTCAACCAGCTCAGCATCCAACTCCTCAAGGACTTTCCGCGGTGCCTCATACACATCGTTTGCTCTACCCAGATAACAACTGTCGTGGAAGGTTATGCGCTTTCCTTTAAAGGCACCGCCATCTTTCACACTCAGTTTTCCTTCATCAATAAGGCTTTGAAGAAATTGGGTATGGTGGATCACTTCGTAATTTCCTCCCATAGCCGGATACTCGTTCTTAAGCGTATTAAAGCAATGAGGACAGGTTGCTACGATCTTCTTTACCTCATAAGCATTCATCACCTGAATATTGGTCATTGCAGCCATTTGGAAGGCAAACTCATTCCCTGCTCTTCTCGCGGGGTCACCCGTGCAGCTTTCTTCATCGCCAAGAACAGCATACTTGATATTTAGGTGATTCATGATCTTGATGAATGCTCTTGTGATCTTAATAGCTCTATCATCAAAACTTCCTGCACAACCAACCCAAAAAAGGATATCTGGCTGTTCTCCTTTGGCCATCATTTCGGCCATGGTAGGTACGTGGATCGTTCCGTTCTCTGACATGTTATTCTTTTTCTTCTGTTTGGATATCCTTAGACCAGTTAAATCGGTCGGCAGCAGAAAACTGCCATGGCGCTCCGTTATTCTCAATATTGTTGAACATCACATTCCACTCTTCAGGAGAATTTGATTCCTCGAGAATCAGGTTTCTTCTCAACTGAAGTATGATATCAAGTGGGTTGATATTTACAGGACATTCCTCAACGCAAGCATTACATGTTGTGCATGCTCTTAACTCCTCTACGCTGATATAATCGTGAAGCAAGGTCTTTCCGTCAGCCTTAAACTCACCACCATTTGCATCAAAGTTCTTTCCCACTTCAGCAAGGCGGTCACGAGTATCCATCATGATCTTTCTAGGTGAAAGGAGCTTGCCGGTTTGATTGGCCGGACAGGCAGCTGAGCATCTCCCACACTCGGTGCATGTGTATGCG
>CAXDOZ010000093.1:0-8912 GCA_963991145.1 uncultured Chitinophagales bacterium
ATAGCTTTCAGCGACGGCGGGCTTTTTTATTTCCTGACAGGAAGATTGAGTGCCTGCCAAATTTTCAAGAGGACTATAGATTGGAGGTTTTTACAAAAATTCATTTGTCACTTCGTCAATTTGTCATTTTGTCAATTCCTTGTAACCGTAGGTGAACGATTCTTCTAACCTGCCAGATATCTTCTCTTGGTGTGATATCTCTCATCATTTCTATTTCCTTTCTCCCAATCTAATTAGCTTCCTTTATAATATGAGCTGGTGGCTATGGATTTTGATCATCTTGATTGCTCCTGTAGTGATGATTTTACTTTCATTGCTATTCCTTCCGTTTCGATTAGAGTTTGACTCTAGATTCAGAAGATTTGCCATATCCTTATTCCCTTTGGTGATAGTCTCATTTAGGCTTGAGGGTATAGAAGTGATTCCTGAGCTTAGGCTCCTTGGACTGAAATTGCCAATCCCGGTTTTCGATAGGGAAAAATCGAAAGAGAAAGTGGAAAGATTTGATAAGGATTCATCTGAAAGGAGTAAGTCAAGAAAAACCGGTTCAAGAATTCCATTTAGGAGAAGCATAGTGTTCAGAGCTATTGCGGCGATTAGAACATTAGAAGTAAGGGAGTTCCATCTGGATATGGATACTGGCGACTTTTACAATAATGCATTGTTAGTTCCCGTCCTTCAACCCTTTAATGGACCCCGAAGCCTTGCCTGTGTCAATTTCGAAGGCAGAGTAGAGTTTCGATTTACAATTCAATACCGAATATCCAGAATGATCTGGGCATTTCTTTTCAAACATAAAACCGCATTACAATGGAGATGAATCATGAAGAGTTACTAAAAAAAGTTACTGAGTTTCTTCATTCAGAAGCAAACACAGAATCCATCATTGGCAAGCCATTCAAGCTGGGAGAGTTTACTTGTGTTCCCGTGATAAAGACAGGAATGGGCTTTGGAACCGGAGGTGGGAGTAATAATAACGAAACAGCTGGGTCTTCTTCCGGTGGAGGAGCAGGAGCAGGGGTTGGGGTTGTCCCGATAGGCTTCCTTGTTAGCCGTGGAGATGAGATCAGTTTTATCAGTAGTCAGAAGAGCTCAGGAATGGAAAGAATCTTTGAAGAAGTTCCTGATCTGATTAGACAGATCATCAAGAAGAAAGAGGATAAGTCAAAGACTGAAGACAAAGAAGAAGCTAAGACTTCTAAGAAATAAAAAACCCCAACATTTATGTCTGTCGGGGTTGCAATTTTTATTGTCCGGCGTTTGAGCGTTCAAACAGGTTGGTGAATTTCAACATCTCTCCGATTGCAGAGATCTTGATCTTTCCCATCATAAAGGCCATCTGCGGATTGGTCTTGCCTTGTTCTATCTCTTCATAAATGCTGGCCTTTGTGGTCATTACACAGTCAGGTACTCCATGAAGACCATCTTCAACTTTGCATTTTTGGTCTGCAATGGAAACCGTGAATTCTCCTCCGCTATCTCCTTCGAGGTTAAAGTGGAAGATCAATTCAATTCCCTCAGCTGCATCTGGCTTGAATCTGTCGGGCAATGTGTGCACGATTTCACGTGCGGTTCTGTTCTCGCTCATTAATTGATTTTGGCCAAAAATAAAGAAATAGAGCAATTGCAAAAGCCTGCTCTATTTCAACAATTCAATTAAGTCCAAAAATTAAGGTCTGTAAGCTCTGATCATCTCCCTTTTTCCCGGAGGACCCGGGATTTTCTCTAATCTAAACCCACATGCTTTTAGATTTCTTTGGAAGCTTCCTTTTGAGCAATAGGTTACTAGAATTCCTCCTCTGCGGAGCGATTTAAACATCTCGTTTAATATTTCCGGTTCCCAAAGATCTGGTTGGATAGTAGGAGCAAAAGCATCGAAGTAGATAACATCATTTAATCTATGTGCTCTGTATTTAAAGAAATCAACTTCCCTTTTTTCAAGGATGAAATTCGGGTTGATAGAGCCTGGCTCATCCCATTCAGCTTCGCATATTTTTTGAAAAGTACTTTTCGCCCTTTCATCCTCAATTAGCTTAGGGTAGTTGAGCTTCTTCCAGAACTCTTCTTTAATGGGATATTTATCCAAACCCAGGTAATCAATCTGCTTTCTTTCGTTTGCTTCTAATGCAGTTAAAAGGGCATTTAAACCTGACCCAAATCCCACTTCCAGGATCTTGACTTTTTCCAGGTTTAAGTGATTTAGACCTTCCTGGATGAAGACATGTTGGCTTTCCTGGATCGCCCCATAATGGCTGTGATAAAGTTCTTTAAGAGATTGATGGCGAAGTGTATGAGAGCCATCTTCTGTTAGTACTAACTCTGGTTTTTCTACTTTTCTTCCTCGCATTTACCGCTATTACATTTTAAAAGAGGTGGTTCAACAAAGGCACAATCTGAAGCAAGAGCAAATCTTTCATTGATCTCTTGTTCAAAGCCGTTGTATCCCTCTATTAACGCAATAAGCTCGTTAGTCTTGTCTGATTTTGGCACAATTAGATATTCCCATGGACCTCCACAAGGCTTTGCACCCAATGCAATTGCAATGCATGAAGAATCATTAGAGCACTCTGTAGATTGAATTATCTCTCTTCCAAGCAGCAGAACCTCCTTTTTCATGATTTTTAGTTCTTGCTGATATTTATTCAGATCTGTTTCAGATAAGGGAACTGAACTTGGTGGGGTTTCAACATTTGTTTCCTCTTCAACTTCTTGTTCAGACTCAATTTTTGAGGATTTACAGGATGAAGCAAATGAGCCTATAGATACCAGGGCAATGAAAAGGACTAATTGATTAATTGGGATATTATTCATCGATTGGATTGATTTCTTCTTGTAATAAAGCTTCTGTTTCTTCAGCATTCTTTCTTTTCTTCTCCCTCTTTTTCTTTTTGATGTTTGAAAAGAGGTCTTTACCCGTATCAAATTCTTCTCTAAAGGTTATTCCTGCTCCTGTTCTGTTCTGGTTTCCACTCGTCCAAACATCATAATCAGTTTTTGAGAATGCTTTGATCCTAATTCTTCCATCGGCAGTGATCGAGTATTCAATTTGGATATCACCGATGAAGGTGGTTTGATTTTTTTGAGTTTCGTAGTTCGTCCCCACATCGAATCCACCACCTACTCTTACAGTAATTCTATCATCAAAGAATTCCTCCTGTAATGCAATGTTCATCGCCTGTCTTACCTGGGCACTTCCTTCTGTGGCCGAAGTTCCAAAATCGCCGTACTGTCTGTAATCAATATCAATAGTAATTCCAGAACCAAAGGCACTTAGGGCATCAGATAGATAATAGGATAACTGGGTTGAGAGAAACTCAGAGATCGTGTTTCCAATCCCCTGAGCAAGAAGGTTTGGATTATTAGCAGAGGCAGAACCGGTTCCACTTGGGAGGAATTGACCCATTACCAATAGTCCGAAGACCTGCTTATTCAATTCATTTTGATTGTTCCGTAATAGAGCAAGCTTGTTCTCAACTGTTGTTCTGATACTTGGATCAAGATCAGGCATCTCAATATCAAACTCAATATTTGGCTTTGATAAGACGCCCCTTAGCTTAAATGAGATATTATAAGTTGTCCTGTTTTGAGCTTTTGATATCTCTTCCTCATCCTGGCCATCTACCAGGTACTCTGCGATAAGGTTATATACTGATGCAGATCTGGTGTATTCGGCTCCCACATCAATAATGGCCTGATATGGATCTCCATTGAAAATGATGTTCGACCCTTTATTGATCACAAACTTCTTGTTGATCACATTTTGGAGGGTAAACAGATAATCTCCAGATTCAATAGTGAATGAGCCGAAGATTCCGACGTTCAGATTCTTGTCCACCTTCAACTGAATGTTTCCCGATCCTGTTGCTACCAGACGGTCACCTGCATCCAGGTCCATGATCAGAGTGATCTGAGCATCTGGCGTAATTTCCAGATCCAGGAATACCTCAAGCGTTCCTTTTTTCTTTTCAATTATCTCTGGCTCAGACTCCTCTGCATCCATATCAACGAAGTTCAAGAACTTGTACTCACCAACGTCACCTGTTTCATCTACCACCAGAGCAACGTCAGTTCCAGGCAAGCTCTTCGCTTTAACCTCAATTTTTATGTCCTTAAATGGACCAGAAAACTTTGCTGATCCGGCAGCGATCACTTCGCCGAAATAATCAGGATTAAGCTCGAAATTTGTATTTACAAACTGGAAGTTGTTTGATGCCACTGACAGATCAAGTCGCCAGTCACGCAAGTAATCATGAACGATCCTGCCAGTAGCATTTGCTTTATTCCCGTAAATATCTGTTAACTCTAATCCGGTTAAATCAATCTCCCCGGCATTAAGATTTACCTGGCCATCTTCCACCATGTAATGAGTGTGGAGATATTGAACCGTGGCTTCCGCCTTGCGCAACTTGAGGTAACCCGTGAGATTTGGTTTTTGAATAGAGCCAGTTAGAGATACAGTTCCATTTGCCTTCCCATCTACATCGTAGACAAAGGCAGGTAGTAGGGTATTGAGTATGGATAGATCTACTCTTTCGATGTAGCCATTGATATTCAGACCGTCAGAATCAGCAGTTAAAGGATAACTACCCTGTAATACCAGTTCGTTGTGTTTCCCAATTACATTTCCGTTTAGATCAATTCGCTTTGCCTGGTTATTCAACTTGGCATGGAACTCAATATCTCCAACAGTATCCTTATTAATGGTAAGTGTTTGAATTGAAACATCTCCAGTGATACTTGGTGAGCTAAATACATCAAGCAGCTGGACAGATCCATCTACTAATCCGGTCAGAGTAATCTCTCCCAGTTTTATAAGTTGAGAGAAATCCTCGAGGTTGAGGTTTTCAAACTCAAGATCAAGATTTACAATGCTATCTGGGTGTACATTCTCAGAATTGATCGCAATTGACTGGCTTTCGCTGAAGATCTTTACATCAGAAACCGCAAGGCCATTTGTCAGAAAACTGATCTTGTTTGAATTGTCCATTGCCCATTTTTGGGCATTAATGAGAAGAGACCTGGTATCCATGACCATGGAGTAAAATTCTTCCTCCCATTTTACTTTACCATTCAGGTCTAATGAATTGACAGTGTCCTTTGGTTGTAGCTGAAATCGATATTCTAGCTGATGATCTAGCAAGTTGGCTTCAAAAAGAATAGAATCTACCTTAGCCGAATCCTTGATCGTGACCTTGTCTACTAAGAAACTAAGGTCGATACCAGTTTTTTCTTTTGCATCAAGGCTCACTCTATTTCTGACTAGCCCAATATCACCAAAGACAAATTCTGGTATAGATGCTTCAACAGTTAAGTTGGACTCTCTTGAATCATAACCACAGTAAACCTTAGTATTCCTTAGAACTTTAAAATTTGGGTCGATGATCTTGGTAAGATTGCCTGGCTGATAGATCACAAAATCAAGCTCAAACTGTTGTTCTCTTTCCGGTTTTTCAGCTGTTCCAAAAATTTCTGGCTCTTTCTCGCCGAAGAAATATTTCAGGGAAGGAAGAAGCGTCATGAATCTATAGTTGCCCTTCATCTGGCCTTCCATGAATTCAGAAGTTAACGAGACTGTTCTATTCGAATCAATCACAGTTGTAGTAAGCTCAATTCCTTCGGTATTGAATGTGTCCAGCTCACGGATCAATTCCAATTGATCAACCTGAATATAACTGATAGCATTATCTACTGAATTCCCAATGAAATCAACCTGAACACTTGTACTTACCTGGATAGGAACACTTAGAATATTCAGATTTTGAAGATGAGCCCTACGGATATCAGCCTTGAAATTTAACTTAGGTAATGTGTCGTTAAAATCTGCTAATCCATTGGCCACAAAGGATATATCCTCCATGTCGATCTCAAGTTCACCATTGAACTCTCTCTGGTCAAATTTCCCATCAACCAGGACATTCTCATAATTGAAGTCTTTGAAAACAAAGCTTTGAACTTCTGCATCCAGAGCTGCATTTACATGCTCTACATCAAATCCTTTTCCCTTAAGAGTTCCTGCCAGGCTAACTCTTCCCAGATTCTTTTCATCACCGGTAAACTGACCCAGATCAAAATTGTCCATTGAAAGAGCTCCCGAATACGCCGCTTTATCAGCAGTGCTCAGAAGTTCTAAGTTGATATCTGTGGTGATTGTACCAATGGAAGTCTTCATCATTCCATAGGTCACAAAGTTGTTAATGAAGCCATCAAAGTGTCCGTTGAAGTTTATCTGTCCCAGACTGGCTAGATTTTCCGGATACGGAATTCCGGGCGTGATCTTCATCAGATCATTATAATTCGTTTTCAGTGATTCACAGTTGAAAGAGATAAAGGTCTCTTTGATATTTGGCAAGCCGATCAGGTTAAACTTCCCTGTAAAGGAGGTTTGATTTCCTGCCTTTAACTCAAGGTCTCTGCCTCTAAGATTTGAGATCGTTCCAGTTATCTGTCCATTGATCTTAATATCATTATGCTCTACGATATCCAGGGCCTTTGCGAAGTAATTTATGTCTCGCATGCTAACGACAGATCGATCAAAATTTCCCTCCATTTTTACATCATCTACAAAGGAGGCAAATGACCTAAACCCTCGATATGTAAATTTCAGGTAGTCAGAGATCTCACTTTCGGCTGTTTTCAGGTACAGTGAATCACAAGTGATGTCAACCGTTGAGACTCTGGTCTTAGAGCTAAGAGAAATAATCTCCAATCCACTTTTCTCCCGACCTGCGAGGTATTCGATATCGGTAAAGATCGTATCCCTCAACAAACCTCCATCTGAGACATCCAATTGAATGCCGGTAACTTCAAGATCATTAAAATCAATCCCTTTCGAGGTTGTATCTCCTCCGCGATAATTTCTCAAACTGAAGTAGCCATTATCCATACACACATTCGCATAGCGAATCTCTAAACCCTTCGGGAGGATGTGGTTGGTGTCAATATCGCTTAAGACAGCGCTGCTATCAATCCGCCATCTCTCCTGAATCACAATCTTCGTGACGGGTTCCCGTAGATCAGCACTGGCGATATCAACCAGACCTTTTTCAATACTGACTTCATTAAAAGTGAAATCCAGACGTGGACTTGAAACTGTTAAGAAGGTCATGTTAAGGCTGTCGATCAACTTATACCTGGCGTTATCCAGCTTTAATCTCGATATGCCAATATTCCATGGCTTTGAATCTTTTTCCTCTTTATCTGGATCTGCGAGTTTTGAAAAGAGGGACAGATTGAATTTCTCATCAATCTTTCTTCTGCGCATGTAGAACTTGGCATCGATCAATTCCACTTCGCTGATCATCACCTCCTGCTTCAAAATTCTCAAAGCGTCTATATCCACTTCAATCTCACTGGCGTAGATCATCGTATCACGGGAGAGGTCTTCCATGTAAACTCCTTCTAGTCTGACCTGATCGAAGAAGACAACTGAAACCTTATCGACTGTGACCACAGTCTCCATCTTTTCACTTAGGTAATTGGTTGCTTTTTGGGCAAGAAAGGTTTGTACAGCAGGGATCCTTGCTGTCATCAATACAAGTAGCAGAAAAATAAGAATGGTCAGCGCTGCTCTAAACGCATATTTGCCCACTCTTTGGAGAGTGATCCTGATAAGGCTGCTATTTAAGTTTTTACCTTTGTCCAAAATTAGGCAATATAGGCTATGGCCGTTGTTATTCTTGGGATTGAATCTTCATGTGACGATACATCTGCGTCCATTTGTGTAGACGGCAAAATACTTGCCAATCGCATCGCCGGGCAGGATGTACATACTGATTGGGGCGGAGTTGTACCTGAATTGGCATCTCGCGCCCATCAGCAGAACCTTATCCCCACTGTAGACGCTGCAATTAAAGAAGCTGGTGTCTCGCTTACAGACATTTCTGCAGTTGCCTTTACCAGAGGACCAGGTTTGATCGGATCTCTTTTGGTTGGAACCTCTTTCGCGAAGTCATTTGCCATGGCTTCTGAAATACCAATCATTGAGGTGAATCACATGAAAGCTCATGTTCTTGCGCATTTCATCGATGAGCCAAAGCCCAAATTTCCATTCTTATGCCTAACGGTATCGGGTGGTCACACCCAAATTGTTCTTGTAAAAGACTACCTCGACATGGAGCTTGTTGGAACAACACGTGACGATGCTGCAGGTGAGGCCTTTGACAAGACCGCAAAGATCCTGGGGCTTCCTTATCCGGGCGGACCATTGATTGATAAGTACGCTCAGCTTGGTGACCCTATAGCTTTCAAATTCGCCCAGCCCAAGATGCCGGATCTGGAATTCTCCTTTAGTGGAGTTAAAACTTCAATTCTATACTTCATTAGAATGCAGGAAGAGTCCAATCCAAACTTCATTCAGGAGAATATGAATGATCTGTGTGCTTCTATTCAGTACACGCTGGTTACAATCTTGATAAAGAAGCTGGCTAAAGCAGCAAAGCAATTCGATATCAAAGAGATTGCTATTGCAGGTGGAGTATCTGCTAATTCAGGACTTCGAAAAGCATTGGCTGAAAAAGGAGAGGAGCTTGGCTGGAATACCTATATCCCAGATTTTCAATACTGTACCGATAATGCCGGAATGATTGCGATTACTGGCTATTACAAGTTTCTAGAGGGCCAATTTGCAGACCAAAGTATTCAGCCTTCGGCCAGATTGCCGATCTAAGCCATTAAATTATCCAGCATCTCGCCCTGGATCACTATAACAGATGGTTTGGGAATATTATCTCCACCATCTGGCCAATTACTTGTCAGTCCCTCGGAGCCTGAACGCTCACCTGGATGCTGAACAGCAAGGAATAGATTCTTTCCATCTGGAGTGAAGAATGGACCAGTAAACTCTGCATCAGTAGGTGCACTTGCTACCTGGATCACTTCACCGGCTTGCTCTCCCTCTCTTCTTACAAGGAATA
>CAXDOZ010000094.1:0-8838 GCA_963991145.1 uncultured Chitinophagales bacterium
ACGAGATCTTTCCCGTGAACCTTACTGGCTAAAATTGGGAAATCTGCTCTAAGCTCCTTGACTCTCTTGCCTAAATCGCTTTGTGTAATTCCCATTGGATTCGTCATGATTCTGCTCCTAAAAGTTCTCCGAGAACTTGCGTCCAGTTTTCCCGTAACTCTTCATCCTCAATGAACTCAATAACTTCATTTGCAAATGCAAGGGTCAACATACCTCTTGCTTTTTCCTCGGGGATTCCTCTTGCCATGAGGTAAAATACCGGCTCATCGTCGAGTTGACCAACGGTAGCTCCGTGACTGCACTTTACATCATCGGCAAAAATCTCAAGTTGGGGCTTTGTATCAATTACAGCCTTATCTGAAAGAAGGATGTTCTTGTTTGACTGAAAAGCATTTGTTTGCTGTGCTTGCTCGCGAACGAAGATCTTTCCATTGAAGACTCCGTGTCCCGTGCCTCTCATAACCCCTTTATACACCTGATTACTGGTGCAATTAGGAACCTTGTGGTCTACCGCAACATGATTATCCATGATCTCTCCATCAGAAGGGAGATAAAGGCCATTTAAAGAGCAATCACAGCCTGGACCTTCATAGCTAGTATGAATGTTGCTGCGGATGAATTTCCCTCTTCCGGTAAATGCTACATGCTTATAAAAGCTATCTCTTTGCTGCTGCACTTCCTTGGAGCTGATCAGTCTACCCTCAGCAGGAAGGATCTTTCCTGCATAGGATTTAAATCTTGCATTTGAATCGAGATATATCTCCTCCAGTGAGTTGATAAAAGGCAAAGTGCCTCCATTTGGGAAGTGATACTCGTATTGTACATGCGCTTCAACGTTTGAGGCTACTTCAATCAAAATTCTCTGATGAATGAATCTGTCCTCAGGACCATCAAATGCCTGCAGAAGCACAATTGGTTCATCGGCCTGAAAGGCCTTGTTAAACTTAAGGTGAAGCCCTCCCTCAAAGAAAGTGGTGTTCAAAGCCGTAAAAGGCTCTTCTTCAACCTTGGCAATCTTATTAAAGTGGCCTCCGGCCAATTGGCTGTCGTCTTCCAGAGCAGAGGTCAGATCATTAACCTCCATATTAAGACCAGCTTCAATACGGCAAAGATCAGTTTGGATCACACCATTAAAGAGAACTATGACATTCTTCTTATTGACGTATTTATCTACAAAAGATGAGTCTTTAAGATCTACTACCGGTACTGTAGCGAAGCACATTTCTTCTGAGATATGCTTCCATACCGGTGTGTACTTCCACTCCTCATTTTTTGAGGTTGGTATTCCTAATCGTTCAAAGTGGGAGAGAGCAGCTTTTTTCAAATCGTGTACAAAGCTACCTGAAAGTCCATTCATTCTGGATTCCATATAAGTGTAGTCCTTACTGACCTTCTCCGCTACATTTGGATCTAATATGCTTGCTGCGGTAGTCATTAGGCTTTTACTCCTTCACTTTCTTCTTTAATCCAATCGTATCCTTTCTCCTCGAGCTCAAGTGCCAGACTCTTATCTCCGGTTTTTACAATTCTTCCATCGAAGAGAACATGCACCTTGTCAGGTACGATATAGTCAAGCAGTCTTTGGTAGTGCGTGATCACGATGAATGCATTATCCTCAGATCTTAGCTTGTTTACTCCATTTGATACGATGCGCAATGCATCAATGTCAAGTCCTGAATCAGTCTCGTCAAGGATCGCTAGCTTAGGCTCAAGCATTGCCATCTGGAAGATCTCATTTCTCTTCTTTTCTCCTCCTGAAAACCCTTCATTCAGCGAGCGACTCATGAATTTCTTATCGATCTCAACCAATTGCATTTTCTCTTTCATCTTAGAAAGAAACTCTTTAGGCTCAATTGGGTCAAGATCCTGATGCTTGCGATGCTCATTGATCGCAGCTTTCATGAAATTGGTTACAGTTACACCCGGGATCTCTACTGGATATTGAAAAGCGAGGAAGATACCTTCTCTGGCTCTTTCATCGGGATCCATATCAAGAAGATCTTCTCCGTTATAGGTTACAGATCCACCAGTGATCTCATATCCTTCTCGGCCCGCCAGGGCAGAAGCCAAAGTACTTTTCCCGGTACCGTTTGGTCCCATGATCGCGTGTACTTCACCTTTGTTTACAGTAAGGTTGAATCCTTTGAGGATCTCTTTTCCGTCGATCTCTACGACGAGGTCTTTGATTTCTAACATTGCACTCATTAGCCTACGCTGTTTTCAAGGCTTATTTCAAGAAGTTTCTGTGCCTCTACTGCGAACTCCATCGGAAGCTCTTTGAAGACTTCTTTACAGAAACCATTAATAATCAAATTCACGGCTGTTTCATCATCCATTCCTCTCTGGTTACAGTAGAAAAGCATGTCTTCACCGATCTTAGAAGTAGTTGCTTCGTGCTCGACTTTAGCACTCGGGTTCTTAATCTCCAGATAAGGGAACGTATGCGCTCCACACTGATCACCGATAAGCATACTGTCGCATTGAGAGAAGTTATAAGCCTTGTCTGCAGTCTTATTGACCTGCACCAGACCTCTATAACTATTATGGCTCTTTCCTGCTGAGATACCTTTGGAGACGATTCTGCTTCGGGTGTTCTTCCCAATGTGGATCATCTTGGTGCCGGTATCTGCTTGTTGGAAATTATTGGTCACAGCAACGCTGTAAAATTCTCCAATTGAGTTTTCCCCCTTAAGAATGCAGCTTGGATATTTCCAGGTGATGGCGGAACCTGTTTCTACTTGTGTCCAGGAGATCTTTGAATTCTTCCCTTCACACAATCCACGCTTGGTAACAAAGTTGTAAATGCCTCCTTTTCCAGTATCCGGGTCACCAGGGTACCAATTCTGTACTGTAGAGTACTTGATCTCAGCTTCTTCCAAAGCAACGAGTTCTACGACAGCAGCGTGAAGTTGGTTTTCATCGCGCATAGGAGCTGTACAACCTTCTAAATAGCTTACATAGCTTCCCTCATCTGCTACAACCAGTGTTCTTTCGAACTGGCCGGTGTTTTCGGCATTTATACGGAAGTATGTGCTTAATTCCATTGGGCAGCGAACGCCTTTTGGAATGTATACGAATGAGCCGTCAGAGAATACAGCAGAATTCAGGGCTGAATAATAGTTATCACGGGCAGGGACAACTGAACCGATGTACTTCTTAACAAGCTCTGGATGATCTTTTATGGCTTCTGAAATTGAGCAGAAGATGATTCCTACTTCAGCAAGTTTCTCTTTATAAGTTGTTACCACTGACTCACTATCCATAACAAAGTCAACTGCAACACCAGCAAGAACCTTCTGTTCTTCGATGCTGATTCCCAGTTTATTGTATGTGTCAAGAAGTTCCGGATCAACCTCGTCGAGACTGTTGAGTTTAGGTTTCTTCTTTGGGGCAGCGTAATAGATGATATCCTGAAGATCGATCTCTGGATAATGCACGTTTGGCCATTTAGGCTCTTTCATTTTCTCCCACTGTCGGAAGGCTTTTAACCGCCAATCCAACATCCACTCAGGCTCTTCTTTCTTGGCAGAGATCAGACGCACGATATCTTCGTTCAGGCCTTTTGGAGCAAGGTCCTGATCGATATCAGTTACGAATCCATACTTGTATTCGCCTGAGGTCGCTTTCTCAATTAATTTTTCTGATTCTGACATTCAATCAAAATTTCGGCAAAGATACTGTTATTCGTCACTTTAGAATCAATCTAAATTACTATAGATGATTACTATCTGAACAAGAATGACCTTCAAAGGTTTTCAAAGAATCGTACAATGAATCACGCACAGGAAACACAAGCAAATCCCTGGAAGACTTTCGTCTTTTTGATACTGGTAGGCATCACCTCATTTTTTATGATTTTATGCGTTGCCTACACTTATTATTCAATTGAAACTGAGTTTAAACCGGTAAAGCTTCCCGTAATCTTCCACGCTAATACCGTGATCATTCTGCTAAGCAGTTACACTTTCAGGCAGTCTGTTTTGGCAATTAGAAATGAGAACTCCGAGGCTTATTATCGAAACTTAATGCTAACCTATGGCCTTGGTATAGCATTTATCATCTTTCAGATCCTGGGTTGGACTGAACTCTTTAGAGATGGAGTAGGGATGAGTAGTAAAGTGTATGGGAATGATGGGGGGTATCTCATTGTGATCTCATCGATGCACATTCTTCACATTTTGGCAGGATTAGTTCCGATGAGTGTGGCAGTTTTCAGAGCGAGAAAGAGGAAGAAAGACCCGGTGAAGAAGCTCTTATACGACTCAAATCCAGATAATCAATACAAGATCAAACTCCTCGAGTTCTACTGGCATTTCATAGATGGACTTTGGGTCTATCTCTATCTCTTCTTTCTTGTAAATCTGTATTTGCTGTAGGTCTATTCTGAAACGACTCTTCGAGCAAATTGAAGTCTTTTAGACCAGTAGTAAACCCAATCAGAATCTGTTTCTGAGTGAATGATCACACCTTTAGATGAAGTAGAATGAACTACTCTTAATGGTTGATTCTTTTGAGAGATCACCATAGCTACGTGAGAGATTTTCTTGTTTGTTCCAAAGAATAGCAGGTCTCCTTTTCTCACATCTTCAATTGCAACGGATTCACCAATCTGGCTTTGAGCAGCCGATGTTCTTGGAAGGCTCATTGCGCAAGCACCGAAGACATAACTTGTGAAACCACTGCAGTCAAAGCCGCTTTTATCTCTTCCACCATAGCGATAAGGAACACCTACCAAGGATTCGGAAATATCAGTAAGCTGTTCTAGTGTCTCATTAGGAGGACGTTGATCTGAGCTTGTATTTGTTACATCAGAATTTGGACTAATAACCAGCTCTTCATCAGCAATAGTAGCATCCTGAAGTTGATTATAAGGATTGAACTGCTCAAATGATGAAAGACTTGCGGTAAGTTCTTCAAACATCTGCTTGCGATCAGTCTTTCCTTCTTCTTCTAGTTTAATGATCTCTGAATCAGCTAAGCCAATGATGATGGCAATGTCTGCTTTAAGATCTTCAGAAATAGGGATATCTCCTGAAAGACTTACATATGAATAGGCAGACGAGAGGGCTAGGGCCAGATTATCTCTATATGTAATTGGAGTGTAAGAACCAGTTAACTTGATTACATAGCATTTGAAATCGTAGTAATACGGTTCTGGACTATTCGGGTTCTTGGTCTTATACTTCTTTGACTTTGTGATGCACTTTTCAATCTTGCCAGAGGCATAAAGACTGTTCAGTTTCGAAAAATCCTGAGCATTTGCTCCAATGCTTAATGCAATAAGTACGATGATTACAGACCTTTTCATAATACAAAAGTATTTATGAGAATAACGGGAACCATGTATTCTAGTACTTTCTAATGAACAGCGAGGAGTTCGCTGTATCGAAAAAAAAACAGGCTTATTTGATCACCAGGCTTTGACGTAACTGAATTATCTCACCATTGTCAGAACCTATGAGGATATAGACTCCTGGTGCCAGATCAAGATTTAGCTCTATCGATTTTAGTCCATCTAATTCGCGTTTTGAATAGATCTGTTGTCCTGCTGTATTGAAAATTGAGATCTCTGAAGGAAGTCCCTCGGCATTCTCGGTTGAGATGGAAAATGAACCTGAAGATGGATTTGGAAATATGGATACATCCATCACTATCTCATTCTCTGCTATCCCAACTGGTGGAGGAGTAGGTAGGGTAGTATCAACTCTAAATACAGTCCTAATTGGAATACCATCATTATCTACTACTACTGTTGCGATTGGGGTTTTAGAGCTATCACTTAAGAAATCGTAAAAGATGGTTGTTCCAAATCCCAGATCAGGCAATAGATTAGTTATATCTGACCACCCAACAAATGGAAACTTCGCTTCAATGATTGCTTCATTGTTCTGAATCCTCTTCAATCTAAGGACATCAAAAGTCCCTGTTGGAGTAGTTAAACTACCAAATGCATCTGCTGTATCACTTCCTGTTCCGTAGTAGTTGACTCTAATTGAATCCGGTGTTACCGGCAATGCTCCTGGAGGCACAAGACTTCCATCAAGGGTTAGAATAAAGGCTCCTGTATCGGCGAAGCCATCTCCATAATTGAAGTTTGCTCTACGATAAACCTGAGGATCAATTAAAGGGCTTTCAACTGAAACACCCGGGATAAGTTCTCCTCCAAATCCAATAATGGTTATTGCATCAGAAGTTCTTGTTGCAAAGGCATCTCCAAAAAGAAAGTTGAATACCATATCGGCATTTTGAAATGCAGGAGATGAAGGACTGGTGCTTGTATCTCTAAAAACCATGGTGTCATATCCATATCCCTGTAATCCACTGAAATCCCATGTTTGCGCATTCGGGCTAGCTGGTCCAACTGCAGGTTGGTAAAACTCATCGATAGCTGAGATCAAAGTATCTCCAGGTTGAGGCAAGCTCATTGGCAAAACGGTGATCTGTGCTGAGGCATTAAAAAAGATGGGAAGGATAAGTGATAAGATCAGAATTCTCATGTGCTCTGGTTGTTAGAGTTTAAAGATAAAAAAGAAGGCCACCCCAAGGGGATGGCCTTCCACATAGATTTGTTAAATAAACTTATTGAATAACAATAGGCTTAATTCCTGTTCTTTCCTCTCCGTCAACTCTTACGAAGTAAACTCCTGAAGGAAGCTCAGTAACATCAATTTGGAATGCAGACTGATCAAGGTTGTTGATTGTGTTTGGAGCAACTACAGTAGCACCTATAACATTCGTAAGTGTAATTGTGTAATCACCAGCATCAACACCATTTAGGTCTACATTGATAAAGCTAGTTGCTGGGTTTGGATAAATTCCAATTGAGTTAGCAAACTCGATATCGTTGATAGCAGTTGGTACAAGAACAACTGTATCCTTAGAACCATTCCCGATTGGATTTGATGCAGTCAAACGAACTGTATACTCTCCAGAACCGTCGAAACCAGGAGCACCGAAGTCAGCTGTTGGATTTTGCTGAGTGCTTCCAGAAACGTTATCGAAGTTCCATGACCAGCTAGTAGGGAAACCACTAGATAGATCCTGGAATGCAACACGCTCGTTTCCTAGAAGTGTCCATGTGAAGTCTGCGATTGGAGGAGCAGCAACAGTTACGTTTCTAACTTCCTGACTTTGATTTCCAGCCGCATCAGTAACAGTGTAAGTTACAGTGTACTGTCCTTCTGCATTCACATCAACATTGCTGTTTACGATGATAGAACCAGTAAGGTCACCATCAGTACAGTCAAAAGCAGTAGCTCCACTATCAGTGTATGAAGATCCAAGAGCAACCCAGATATCAAGATCACCATTAACCGTAAGAATAGGAGCATCCTGATCTAGATTCTCAGTAAAGTCTCCAGCTACAAAATCGATGTCAGTAACGTAGAAGTAGTTTGCAGGATCTAGAGGACCAGCAGTGATCTGAGTAAGAACTACAGGCATTCTCCATCCTGAACCAGTGTTAATCATTTTTGGAGCAATTTCTGGCCACAGTGCCGAACCATCCCATGTAGCATCTCCAGCAGTAGGAGAGGTGAGTGGAGTTCTTGTTCCAGCCATTACATCAACACCAACGATCTCAAGGTTTGGAAGAACGTTCTCACCAGCAGAAAGAGCTCCATCTGAATCAACCCATCCGAAGAATAGGTAACGTCCGTCTGAAGATCTTGAAACCTGACAGTGGTTATCCATAGTTACCTGATCGTTACCAGCAGAAGCGATTGTTCCACGGAAAGTTTCAATTGTGTCAAGCTCGATAGCTTTCCAGTAACCACACTCTACAGCAGAGTTTGAATCAAGTGTAATGTCATAGATGAATTTACCAGGAGCACCACCAAGAACTGAATAGTCAGAACCTGGAAGAACTACAGTTAGGAAGTGTGGGTTTCCGTTCATGTCAACGGTAAGTCCAACATCAAAACCTGTGCTTGGAGGACCATTAGAGTAGATCTCATCAAGGTTTCCGATTCCCTGAAGGCTATCAAGATCAAGTGGAATAACATTTCCCCATGTTGCACCACCATCATTTGAACGGAAGAAGAATGGATCTAGAACATTGTCACCCGGACGAGCCATGTCACCTGTTCCAACGATCCAGGCAGTTTGACCATCTGGAGAGAATGCGATGTTTAGGCCTGTGAACTGAACAGTTCCATCAAAACTTACGTCCCAAGGAGCAGTAAGAATTTCCTGAATAGTCCAATCAACTTCCATTGTAGTAGGATTCCATGAACCCTTCATTAAGACGATATCAAATACTTCTTCAGCCTGGCTATATGGGCAAACAGCCCAGAATTCACCAGCAGGCGACTGAGTGTATGCCACAGCAGTAACAACTGAATCTCCAAGAGGGACCCAGATATTTTCAGAGAATGTTGAAGTGTCATTGTCTAACCTTGCACGGCCTGTGAAGAAACCTTGCCAGTCTGCAGTTGCACCCCCGTCATGGTATGTTCCAAGGTAAGTTAGGAATGCAGAATCAGTGTTGGTGTTTCCTGCAGGATTATAAATCAATCCCTGAGGGAAACGACCTGCAAAACCGTTTTGTGAACCAGATGGGTTAAGTAGACCAAGATCGATGTTTGCAGCATTCCAGGTGTTTCCAAGATCATAGCTCACATCGTAACGGTACTGGCCATTGTTTCCATCATCATTCAGGTAAATGTTCACGTTTGTACGGTGAATGAAAGTCATCAGATCCAAAACCGAATCGAAATCAATCATTGTTGTACTTGGATCAATTACGGTGAATGGGTTTCCTGAAGATCCAAGGGCAATGGTAATAACAGCTTCTGGCGCGTCTTGAAGACTGTTTCTGTGGTTTTGGATCATCTCAAC
>CAXDOZ010000095.1:0-8818 GCA_963991145.1 uncultured Chitinophagales bacterium
GGTAAGAGCCCCCGCGCATGTCGGGTAACCGGGGTGTGGGGTAAACCTTGCGGGTTGAAAGACCAAATAGGCCATCGCTTAAGAGCTGCTCGCTCAATGATGGTGGGTAGGTTGCTAGAGTGCACTGGCGACAGTGCTCCCAGATAAATGATAAGGCTGATCGCAAGATCAGACAGAATCCGGCTTATAGGCCTGTGGTTTTTTCTTTTGCATCGCAAAAGAAAAAAGAATTGCAAATCTGCAAATCTGCAAACTGCGTCCGCCGAAGCTTTAGCGAAGGTGGATCTGCAAATTGATGTCTATTCTCCCTTGAATTCTGGCTTTCTCTTCTCCAAAAACGCCGTAGTTCCTTCCTTGTAATCATGCGAACGACCTGCGATCTCCTGACAATAAGCTTCGTATTGAAGCATGTCTTCCATATTCGCATTGTATGCCTTGTTCAGCATTTTCTTCATCAGGCCGATTGCCTTTGTAGGAGCAATTGCGTAACGCGAAGCATAAGATGCTACGGCTTCATCGAGCTCTTCCGGCGCGGCTAGTTTGTTAACTATTCCAAGTTCATGAGCTTCCTTAGCAGAAACCTTACTTCCAAGAGTGGAGAGCTCAAATGCTTTATTATAACCAACCAGATTTGGAAGGAAGAATGAAGATCCTGAGTCCAGCACCAGACCAATATTCACGAATACTTCAATGAAGGAAGCGGCTTCAGATGAAACGATGATGTCACAGGCGAGGGCAAGCGAACATCCCGCTCCTGCAGCTACGCCATTTACTCTGGCAATAACCGGCTTAGGCATGTTTCGAATAGCCCGGATGATTGGATTATAGCGCTTGTAAATTGAATCAGATAAGCTTCTGTTCTTTGATCCCTGAACATCTTTTAGATCCTGACCGGAGCAAAAGGCTTTGCCTTCACCGGTAAGAATAACCACACGAGCATCTTTATCTCGTGTTGCTTGCTTCAGGGCATCCTGCAGCTCGAAACTCATTTCGTTATTGAATGCATTGTAAACCTCTGGTCGGTTTAGTGCGATCGTGCAGATATTATCTTTTACCTCGTATTTCAGGGTATTGAACATGGTTGGCTATTTGATTGCCCCAAATGTAAAAGATTCGAATTCGCCTATCCGCCCGTAGGGCGAAAAAATTAATAGAAGAGGCTTACGAGCTCAGTGCGAAAAGCCAGGAACATGCTGAAAATGCCCACCAGATAACCAACGTAGACCTCTCTTGGCTCATGGGCGTTGAGGGATAATCTGGCAGTTCCAACTAGCCCGGCAATAAGAATAGAGAGGAGAAATGGCATCTCCATATTGAAGAATGAGCCGGGCGCTGAATACAAGATCAGTCCCACCATTGCTGCAGCTGCAGTTGTGTGCAAGCTCACCTTCAGGTTCAAATTGATGATCATGCATCCGAAGATGGTAAGCACTCCGCCGAACATCATCCGGGTAATAATGACATCCTGAATCTGGGTGGTCGACCCCGGTTTGAACATAAGAAATGCTAAGAGGTAGAAGAGTGCCCCGGTGATATAGGGGATGTAGCGCTGTTTCCTTTCTTCCAGTCTGAAGCTCTTGATAAGGTCTACTCCGCGCATCACAACCAGTGAAAGTGCTGGGAAGATGAAAGTCAAAAGAAAGATGATTCCCAGGATCATGTAAGTGTAGGCCTCATCGTAACTGCGATACCTGTATGGATGCATGTAGATCACCATAAGGGTAGCGTAGGTGGGGAAGAAGAAGGGGTGGAAGATCGCCGAGACGATATGGGAAAGGGGGCGACTCATTACAGTTCTTTTCGTAGGCGTGCGACAGGAATGTTTAATTGCTCCCTGTACTTTGCAACTGTTCTTCTGGCAATATTGTAGCCTTTCTCCTTTAAACTCTCCATAAGTTTCTGATCGGATAATGGCTTTTTCTTATCCTCTTCATCGATAAGGTCCTGAAGGATCTTTTTCACTTCTCTGGTAGAAACCTCTTCACCCGAGTCTGTAGAAAGTGACTCTGAGAAAAAGTACTTCAACAGGTAAGTGCCGAACTCTGTTTGCACGTATTTGCTGTTTGCCACCCGGGAAACTGTTGAGATATCGAGATCGGTAACCTCTGCAATGTCTTTTAGGATCATTGGCTTCAGCTTGGTCTCATCACCGCTTAGGAAAAACTCTTCCTGATGCCTCATGATCGCGTTCATCGTAAGCATCATTGTTTGTTGCCTCTGACGAATGGCATCGATAAACCACTTGGCCGAATCGATCTTGCGCTTGATAAAGAGAATGGCTTCTTTTTGCTTCTTGTCCTTGTTCTTATTCTCCTTGTATCCCTGCATCATCTCGCGGTAAGAGTTACTCACTCTCAGCTCCGGAGCATTTCTGCCGTTCAGGCGAAGACTTAGCTCACCATTGATATTCTCAATAATAAAATCTGGGATGATATATTGATGGATCTTGGATTGGCTGCCAAAGGAACTTCCAGGTTTAGGATTCAGCTTTACGATCTCATCCACCACATACTTGAGATCTTCTTCTTCAAGTCCGCATTGCTTTTGAAGCTTTTCGTAATGCTTCTTAGCAAAGGTGTCGAAGTGGTCTCTAAGTATCTCTATTGCTACTCGAATGTTTGGATTTTCATCTTTTCGCTCGAGCTGAATCAGTAAACACTCCTGAAGTGATCTTGCTCCAACTCCGGGAGGATCAAAGTTTTGAATAAGTGCTAAAAGCTCTTCGATCTCTTCTTCGTCGGTGCTGATATTTTTTGAAAATGCTAGGTCATCTACAATTGCCTCAACCTCTCTTCTCAGGTAGCCATCATCATCGATACTGCCTACGATCTGAATTGCAATTTCATGCTGATTATCATCGAGCTCTAATAGCCCGACCTGATGCTCTAAGTATTCGTGAAAAGTCTCTTTTACCGCAATTGGAATGGTCTTATTCTCATCGTCCTGGCTTCCGTAATTGCTATCTCTTGTTTTGTAGCTAGGCTCATCATCATCGAAGTAATCAGAAAGATCAATGTCATCCTGAACTTCCATTTCCTCACGCTCTTCTTTTTCCTCCTCAACCTCTTTCTGAGCAAACTCATCCTCAATCTCCTTCATTCCTTCTTCAAGGGCAGGATTAGCTTCCATCTCCTCTTTGATACGTTGCTCAAGATTAGCCGTAGGCACCTGCAATAGCTTTATGAGCTGAATCTGCTGCGGTGACAGCTTCTGGAGTAGTTTCTGACTGAGGCCTTGTTTTAGCATGGTTGTAGCAAATTTAACCTCCTTGGGAGACTTTACTATGTATTGCTTAAATATCATGCCAAAACAGATTGGCAAATTGACAAATTGGCAAACTGACAAATAGGATTGTACAGAGTTGTCAAATTTTAATCTGCAAATCTGCACGTAGGGGTGGGTTTAAGAACTATTGTGCTTCGTCAGCAATAGCCTGTGGCGACGGCTGACCACCTCTAACCCTTCGCTCAAGCTACGGGTCACAAAGCCCGGTCTCAAGCTCCTTATTTCTCATCAAATTTTACTTCAGAAATCAATAAGTGCAGGCTAAGATTGGACAAATGCTATTTCTAAACTTGTAATCGTTGGAAAGCGTTTTACACATCAGAATTTTAGGACATCAATTCGCTATCTTTGGCGACTCTTAAAATCATCATGTCAGTATTAACAACAATTATCGAGTTAAAGGACCACGTTGGGGAAGAAGTAACCCTGCACGGATGGGTCTCAAACAAGCGAAGTGGTAAAGGAATTGCCTTTATCATTTTACGCGATGGGTCAGGATTTTTGCAATGTGTAGCGAGCCAGGAAGAACTTGGTGAGGATAATTTCAATCTGGCGATGAATTTGACTTTAGAGAGCTCAGTTTCACTTAGCGGTAAAGTCGTTGAAGATGAGCGTCAGATCGGTGGATTTGAATTGCAGGTTACAAAAGTTGAACCGCATCAAATTGTAGAAGAGTACCCAATTGCCAAGAAGGAGCACGGGGTTGATTTCCTTATGGAAAAGCGTCACCTCTGGCTGCGTTCGAGAAAGCAATGGGCAAACATGCGAGTGCGTAACCGCACGATCTTTGCAATTCACGAATTTTTCCAAAAGAAAGGATTCGTTCAAATGGACGCACCTCTTTTCACTGGAAATGCATGTGAAGGAACAACGGATCTTTTTGAGACCGATTTCTACGGAGACACTGCCTATCTATCTCAGTCAGGTCAGTTATACGGTGAAGCTATGGCCATGGCCATGGGAAAGATCTACACCTTCGGTCCAACATTCAGAGCGGAGAAGTCCAAGACGCGCCGACACCTATCGGAGTTTTGGATGATCGAGCCTGAGATGGCTTACTATACGAATGAGATGAACATGGATCTCATTGAAGAATTCATCCAGCACGTAATTGGAACAGTAGTTAAGGATTGTCGATTCGAACTGGAAGAGGTTTTGGAAAGAGATCTTAGCTCGCTGGAGAAGATCCCGGAAAACCATTTTCCAAGAATTCCTTACGAAGATGCAGTTAGCATGCTTAAAGGAGAGGTCGAGGTAAATGGAAAGACTTCCATTCAGGTGCTTCAGGAAGATCTGGATGCAGTAATTGCGAAGATCGACGAGGTGAATGCAGAGATCAAAGAGAAGGAATCTCAGATCAATGCAGGTGGATTGAAAAAGGGCAAATTGAACTTCTTCAAGAATAAAGTCGGCATGCTAAAGGCCGAACTGAAGGATCTGGAGGAACAAAAGCAGAATATCCCGCAATGGATGGAATCTGCTAAGAACTTCAAAAGGGGTGAAGATCTGGGTGGCTCTGATGAGACGGTGCTAACGAGGTTGTTTTCACTTCCTGTTATGGTTTACAACTGGCCAACCGAGATCAAGGCTTTCTATATGAAGCTTGCTGAGGGCGATCCTGCTCATGTCAAAGGAGTAGATGTTTTGGCTCCTGAAGGATATGGTGAGATCGTTGGCGGTGGCGAGCGTGAGACCGATATTGATAGATTAGTGGAGCAAATTAAACATCACGATCTTCCTATGCATGAATTTGAGTGGTATCTTGACTTGCGTCGATATGGCTCAGTTCCGCATTCAGGATTTGGATTGGGATTGGAAAGAATGGTAGCATGGATCACAGGTACGAGACATATTCGTGAGACTATACCATTCCCTAGAGCCTACGGCCGATTATTCCCTTAGATAAATGTTCAAAGACCCATTTTACAAACGAACCGTTCCAATCCTCATTGGGATTTTTATCCTTTCGGTCATTGTTCGTTTGCCAACTCTAAATCGACCGCTGTCAAAGCATCACGAGTTTTGTACAGCAGTTGCTTTAAGAGTTCTACATACATGGTCTGAACGCGGAATCGATACCTATGAAGGTTTACCGGTAATGACCTATCCGGGTGAACCGAATAAGCATATAAATAATCATGCGAGTTCATCCGGGGAGATGAAGGATGAGTCTGGGAACTTTTACTATGTCTCTCACCCTCCATTTGGATATTACTTTCCTCATACTGTTTTCTCTCTCTTTCAGATAAAACCTACTGTTGCAAGCATTCAGATTTTCAATTTGGGGACAAATGTCATTACGGCATTCTTCATCTATTTCACGATCTGTTTACTGGGCACAAATCGCGCACGAAGCGACCTTTTCATACCAGGTCTGATTGGATATGGGATCTATTTGTTCAATCCTGCAACACTGTGGTTTCAGAGCAATGTTTACATGAGCGACACCCTTGTTCATGGATTCTTTGTAATTGGTGTTTACACGGCTTTGAAGATGTTCATTCGCCAGAGATTCCGCGTCCCAAAGTATCTGATAACCTACCTGAGTTTCGTCTTTTTGATGTGCTACACATCATGGCTTGGTTATTTCTTTGCTTTCTCAGCGGTGCTATACAGCCTTATCAAATCAAGAAAGAATAAGGAGTTTCTGATTCCGAGTTTGATCGGGATGGGAGGAGCAGTTTTGGCAATGGCACTTACCATTTGGCAATACGGCCAAATTGCAGGTTACGATGCCTTGCAGGCTGAGTGGATGTCCAGAGCAATGGAAAGAGGAAGTCTGATTGGACAGGAACGAGGCTGGCTGGGCTACTTATACACGAAAGCACTTGAGACCAAGACTGTCCTATTCAATTATATCACAAGCTATCTGCCGATCTATTTCCTTCTGATCTATTTCACAAGGCGAATTCTAAGAGCGAGGAGAATGAGGATCGTATTTACTCGAAATGGATACCGCTTCCTTTGGTTATCGAGTCTTCCGATCATTCTTCTTCATTTCACATTACTCAACTATTCCGGGCACGATTTTACCACCCTCTATGGATCCCTTTTCCTTTCAGTTTTGGTTGGGATAATGTTTGATAAAATCTTTCATGGTCAACCCGAGGGAAGAAGAGCTTTATTAATAGCATATTCGATTACAATTGTCGCTATGATTGCTCAGTTCTATTTCATTAATCGACCTGGAGAGGTAAGCTTAAGGGGCGATAGATATGAAAAATATCTAGTGTCTGGTGAGTCAGTTATGAAGGAAAGTCATCCCGATGAGGTGGTCTTTCTTCTTAGACAAAAGCCTATGCCTGAGTTGGTTTGGTATGCAAAGAGAAACATTCAACAGGTTTATTCTAGAGGAGATGCTTTGAAGTGGATGGATGAATTCTCAGCTTCAAAAGGTGTCATTATTGAGCTTGATGAAGATGGTCAGATTATCTCTGCAGAACATCTGCCTAATTAACTCTTTATCTTTCATTATAAATTCTACTAATTTGTAGTAGCTCGTAGTTTATTTTTCATTTTTACAATGACAAAAAACTAACCCTCATGTCTATCCAAGCAGTTAGCATCCCCGCTGTAGATCTGGATCATTATAAAAATGGCTCTGAAGAAGAAAAGAGAGCTTTTGCAAATGCTCTTGGCAAAGCCTATCATGAAGTTGGTTTTGTAGCTGTAAAGAACCACGGAATTTCTGATGAACTTATAAATGGTTATTACGATTCCGTAAAGCGTTTCTTCGAGCTCCCGGTTGCCGATAAAGAGAAATATGAAATTGAATCTCTTGCAGGTCAAAGAGGCTACACTTCTTTCGGCCGCGAGCATGCTAAAGGAAGTGATGCGCCTGACTTAAAGGAGTTTTGGCAAACTGGACAGTACCTTGATGGGGAGGTCAGCAATAAGCTTGAGTATCCAGATAATGTTCTCGTGAATGAGATCCCGGAATTCAATGATCTAAGTGAACAGCTTTTTAAATCCTTTGAAACCACCGGTGCCTTGTTGTTGAAGTCAATCGCAAAGTACCTGGACCTTGAGGAGGACTATTTCGATTCTCAGATCCGCAATGGAAATAGTATTCTGAGAGCGATTCATTACCCTCCAATCGTCGGAGAGCCTAAATCTTCCTTAAGAGCTGAGCAACACGAGGATATTAATCTTATCACGCTCTTAGTTGGCGCATCTGCTCAGGGACTGGAGCTTCTAACAAGAGAAGACAAATGGTTGCCGGTAACAGCACCGGATGGACATATTATCGTGAATGTTGGAGACATGCTTCAACGACTTACCAATAACAAGCTTCGATCAACTACTCACAGAGTGGTTAACCCTCCAAGAGAGTTGTGGCACACTTCGAGATATTCTATCCCATTCTTCCTGCACCCTGTATCTGAAATGCCTCTTGACTGTCTTGATAGCTGTGTTACAGAAGACAATCCTTTAGCCTACGAACCTATTACTGCGGGACAATATTTAAGAGAGCGATTAATTGAGATCGGTCTTTTGAAGGAGTAATCAAATTCAATTATCATTTTTGCCTCCGTGGAGAATCAAAAGGTTAGCTCAGGCAGTTTTCTTAAGGATGTTTTTATGTTGGCAATCACTGCTTTTGGTGGGCCAAATGCACATATTTCCCTGATCCTTGAGCAATTTGTTAAGCAAAGAAAATACCTCAGTGAGGAGGAGCTAATTGAGCTAAATGCTCTTTGCCAATTCCTACCAGGACCAACCTCCACTCAGACACTTACAGCCGTGGGTTACAAGATGGGAGGACCCAGACTTGCCTTCCTTTCCCTTTTAGTTTGGATCACTCCGGCTGTTATCATTATGGGCCTTCTGGCGATATTTTTCGATTGGTATCAATCCGCCGGTTTGAATCTGGATTGGTTGCGATTTTTACCCGCATTGGCCCTCGGATTAATTCTCTCGGCCGGTTATAAGATCGGGATGAAAACAGCCACAAAGCCTTTAACCATCACCTTATTTCTCGCCTCAGCTTTCGCTGTGATCCTTTATATAAAGACCTGGATGTTTCCGGTGATCCTGGTGGTTGCGGGATTGATCTACGCCTTCGTAAATAAAAAGGCTGTTGACAGGAGCAAGTTGAGCATTAAGCCAAGCTGGACCTATTTGATCCTGTTCATTGGCATTTTTGCCGGTCTTGAAATTGCGGCTCGGCTGACCGGTAATCTGCATTTAAGCTTATTGGAAGTCTTTTACCGATATGGGAGTCTTGTTTTTGGTGGAGGCCAGGTGCTGATTCCGATGATGTTCGAGGAAATGGTCAATCAGAATAATTGGCTGTCCAGTGATGAATTCTTTACCGGATATGCTCTGGTTCAGGGTGTTCCGGGACCAGTTTTTTCCTTTAGCGCCTTTGCAGGCGGATTATCAGCCAAGTCCAGTCCTGAAATTCAATTTTTGATTTCACTTCTTTGCGCCCTTGCACTGTTTCTTCCCGGTACTCTTTTGATTTTCTTTGTTTACCCTATCTGGGGGCAATTGAAAAAGTACAGTTATGTAAGTGCTGCCTTACCGGGAA
>CAXDOZ010000096.1:0-8715 GCA_963991145.1 uncultured Chitinophagales bacterium
TGGACACGGATGATCAGCAATTGAGCTTGTCCAATGACACCTTATTCCTTCAGGACGGTGGCTTTGTAGTTCTGACAGATAATGTGATCGACTCGGATGCAGACAGCACAAACGAGCTTCAGGATCTTGGTCTGACAGGCAACACACTTAGCCTGACTGGTAGTGCCGGAACGGTTGACCTAAGTGGATATCTTGACAATACGGACAATCAAAATTTAAATCTAAGTGGAAACACATTGAGCATTCAAAATGGGAATTCTGTTGTCCTTTCTGATCTGGATAGCTTAAATGAAATTCAAACTCTAAGCATTTCGAATGATACGATCTTCCTTACAGATGGAGGCTTTGTTATAGTCCCATCCGACACCTCAGATAATGACTGGATAGGAGCAGGAACAGGAGTTATGTATGCTACCAACCTAACTGATGATGTTGTTGTAGGGAATACAAACAACCTGGCTGCAAGGTTCCATGTAGATGCATTAGATGGATCAAATGCTTACGGTATTCAGGCATTCACAAGTGCTAATTCTGTGGGAGGAGTGGCAGGCCTTAATCTGAGCACAATTAACTCCTCTACGGCAGGGTCAGTATTCGGAATTCGAAATGTAATTAACCGTCCCCAGGCAGCTTTGATTTATGGAGATAATATCGACATCAACCCAAATACATCTACTACCTCTACCGTGTATGGAAACTTTATTGACATAGCAAATGGAGGAAATGGACAAAGAACTGGTCAGGTTGTGAATGTTGATTACTCAGGAACGGTAGCAAATAGCCCAATTGGAATTGATATAGACATGACTAATAACTCCACCGCGGGTAGTCAAACCTATGGTATTCAAACCTCAATAGCTGGAACTGCAAACCAAATTAAAGCCGGTGTTTACAACGATTTGATCGGGACAAATGGAAATCAAATGGGCGTCTACAACAGAATGGCTGGTCTCACAACTGGATCATCTTCAGGTATCTACAATCTTATGATTCCTACTGGAACAGGAGCAAGTTATGGTGTCTTTAATCAGTTTTCAGCTTCGGCGTCCACTGCTACCAGGTATGGACTATACAATAGTGATAATCTCTCCAATGCAGCCCAATTCTACGGAACATACAATTTCATTGCTGGGACTGGGACAGGTGCAAGATGGGGCTCGTATACAACCTTAAATAGCCAGAATGCAATTCAGGTAATTGGACATGAGGTTGATATTGCAGCAAACACAGGAGCAAATAATCAGTTTGGGTATCAGGCCAATATCGCCTCAACTAATGCCGGAAATAAGTACGGTTATTATAGTTACATGCAACCTACATCCTCTGCCTCTGTTTATTACGGTTTTTACCATCGAAACTCAAGTACTAGTGCCGGCGTTCAATACGGTGATTATATCCTCATGGATGGAACAGGTACGGGTGCTAAATACGGCGAGTATGTAAACATGCAAAGGGGAAGCGGTAATCTATATGGAAACTATATCCTGGCAAATGGGGATAATAAAACGGGAATCTATGTCTCCAATTCCAGCGCTTTAAGTAATGCTATCGAAACAGACGGAAAAGTCCTAATAGATGGTGGTGTTACAAGTGATCCATTAACAATGATTGGAGTTACTCCAAGCGCAGATACAAGTGTACTTGTGATCAGTCCAACAGGGGTAGTTCATACAAGAGGAGTTAATGCCCTCGATGATGGCGATTGGACAGGAGGAGGAACTGGTTTGATGTATGCCACAAACCTGAGTGATAATATTGGGATTGGTAATACTGCATCAGCCAATTATAAAGTACATGTTACTTCAAATACAGGTTCTTTAGCAGGAATGCGAATTGACATTCCAAGTACTAATAGTCAAAGTAATTACAGTTTGTATCTCTACAATCAATCTTCAGATAATGGATCCCAATATGGTATATACAACTTTGTAGATGATATTGGTACAGGATTCAGGTATGGAACTTCCAACTATATTCAACAAAATTCAGCCTCCACAGGAACCTTTTACGGTGAGTTTAACAATTTTGATGCTTACGGTACTTCTGGTACTAAATATGGAGAGTATACAAATCTTAGTGGCCTATCTACAAGTACCGGTCAGATGTATGGAAACTATGTTATAATGGGTTCCAATGGATCTGGAAACAAGTACGGATACTTCGCTAATGTAGATCAGACAACTGCTTCCAACCCTATAGTCTATGGCTACTATTCAGACTTGAATACATCTGGATCTGCTGCTAATTACGGTATCTACAATTTCATGTCTAATAGCAGTACTGCAGCTCAATATGGAGTATACAATGAATTTGATCTGGGAGGAACCGGAGTTAAATACGGTATGTATAATCAGTTTGATGATTCTCAGGGTAATAAATATGGATCACGAACTGAGATGGCTGGAACAACAGCTGGAACTCAATACGGTCACTATGTAAGAAATTCAAACTCCTCTACCAATGCTAAATATGGATACTATGCTTTCCAAACAGCTGGAAATGGCGTAGGGTACGGATTATACTCTTACCTGGTTCAGGATGCAGCCAGTGCAAGTACTCAATACGGTATTTACTCATTTGTTTCATCCACAGGGACTGGTACTCATTATGGAGGATTCTTTAGTGCATTTGGCGACGGAAATTATGCCGTTTATGCTTCAAATACGGCAGCCAATGGATGGGCAGGATACTTTGTTGGGAATGGATATATAGATGGAAACACGATAATCAATGAATCTGGAAACATTGACCACGATTTCAGAGTCGAAACCGATACTAGAACACATGGATTATTTGTGGATGCAGGCAACGATGTAGTTAGGATCGGAGATGATAATGGATTCCTTACAAGCAATGGAGCTGTTATCGCTGGTGCTACTGTTGACTATGTTGTAGATATGGATAATGGAGCTGCCACTGGAACGGGAATCGGAATTGGATCTATTGAATTCCTGATTGATGGATCTTCTCAAACGGGTATTAATAATCGCTTTGTCCCAGCTACAGATAACATCCATGACCTTGGATCTACAACCCTACGTTGGGATGATGTTTACGCCACAAATGGTGTAATTCAAACTTCAGATGCAAGACTTAAGAAGGATATCCTGGATCTTGATTCTTACGGACTGGAAACAGTTATGAAACTTCGTCCGGTGACCTATAAGTGGAAAGATCAGCAGAAAGGATCTACTCAGATCCCGCCACATCTTCAGGAAACAAAGATTGGTCTACTGGCTCAGGAAGTGCTGGATGTTCTACCAGAAGTAGTTACAACTCATAACTGGGAAGTACCAAGTGAGGAATACCCAGACGTTTACGAACTCATTGAAACAGATAAACTGGGTTTGAACTACGATGAGATTGTTCCGGTGTTGATCAAAGCCATCCAGGAACAACAAGAGCAGATCGAAGCACTAAGCGGAAATGATTCACCTGCTCAGCCAATCTTTGATTTTGGTTCGGTAGATAAAGAAGGAAACACCCTACGGGTGGATTATGATCCCACTTTCAAAGCTCAACTTGGTCCAGGAAAGATCCCGGTTATCAATATTACCAGCCTAGAAGAAGGTGTTCAGTACACGATCATTTCTAAAGATGCTTCAGGCTTTGAAGTGAAGTGTAATGCCGGAGCTGATACCATGAACTTTGACTGGACAGCTGTAGTTAGATAGAATCCAGGCAAACAGTGCATCGCTAGTGATTAAATAGATTCGCTCTTCGAGCGGATACAAATTGGTGCAAAAAAAAATACATCAGGGCGGTTGATTGATTTAGAGCTTATCTAAATTTGACCGCCCTAAATAATTGAAACAATGGTTCAAGCAAACGATCCTTCATTGAAGACCTGGGTTGAGATCCCGGCAAATTCAGATTTCCCAATTCAAAATCTTCCTTTCGGAATTTTCGAAAGTCCTAACCACAGCCCAAGAGTGGGTGTGGCGATAGGAGAGAAGATCGTGGACCTTTTAGCTCTTAACCGCGCCGGTTTGCTATCTGAATTTGATATTGATGATTCAATCCTTGAAAACAGATATCTCAACGATCTCATTTCCCTTGGGAAAGCTAAGACCTCAAAACTCAGAAATCGCCTGGCTGATCTTCTAAGAGAAGACAATGATGAGCTTCGCGATAATGTAGCACGCGCCAAGGTGATGGTAAAGCAATCGGCAGCTACCATGTTGCTTCCAATCAATATTGGTGACTATACTGACTTCTATTCTTCAATGGATCACGCCACAAACGTTGGGAAGATGTTTCGCGATCCGGAGAATGCTCTACTACCTAATTGGAAGCACCTGCCTGTTGGTTATCACGGCAGAGCCTCTTCAATTGTAGTTTCGGGCACACCCATCCATCGGCCGGTAGGCCAAACAAAACCCAATGATGATGAGCCACCTGTTTACGGCCCTTGTCGCTTATTGGATTTTGAATTGGAAATGGCTTTTGTTACCGGAAAAGGAACAGCACTTGGTTCGCAAGTGAGCACTGCAGAAGCTGAGGAATTCATCTTTGGCCTGGCCCTCTTTAACGACCTTTCTGCTCGCGATATTCAAAAGTGGGAGTATGTTCCACTAGGTCCATTCCTGGCAAAGAATTTTGGTTCGGCGATGTCGCCCTGGATCGTAACGCTTGAAGCTTTAGACCCTTTTAGAGTAGATGGATATGATCAGGATCCGGAAGTGCTTCCTTATTTGAAATACGAGGGGAAGAAGAATTACGACATCAATCTCGAGGTGGCGATCAAGCCTGAATCAGGAGAGGAGAAAGTAGTTTGTAACTCGAACTTCAAGTATATGTACTGGAATATGTGTCAGCAATTGGCGCATCAAACCGTGACCGGTTGCAATATTAATGTGGGCGACCTTTATGCCTCAGGTACGATCTCAGGACCAGAGGAAAACGAGTTCGGCTCAATGCTTGAAATTTCATGGAGAGGTACCAAACCAGTTCCAATGCCCGACGGTACTGAGCGTAAATTTATTCAGGATAAGGATTCAGTGATTCTTCGTGGATACGGCGAGCGCGATGGTGTGCGAATTGGTTTTGGAGAATGCATTACGCCAATTTTACCAGCAAAGATCTAGGATGCCAACGATCAATAAATTCCAGGATCTCGAGATCTGGAAAGATGCCCAGAATCTCGGCCTGATGGTTTTTCAAATTGCCGGGAATGAAAAGATCGCCAAAGACTTTTCGATTCAGGATCAGTTCAGAAAGACCGCCATGTCGATCTCGAGCTATATCGCAGAGGGATTCTCTTATGCCAGTAAGGTCGATTTTATTGGGAACCTCCGACATTCGAGAGCATCGGTAGCCCAATTGCAAAACCTTGCTCATTTATTTGCGAGGATCGGGTACATCAGCACTGCAGAAAAAGATCAAGTCGAAAAGGCCTGTGAAGATCTGAACAAAAAGATCTCAGGCACCATCGAATTTATCGGAAAGGAAAACTAGGATTGCGCTAATTTAGGCGCATGCCAAGTTACGATCCAAGAGAACTTCACATAGCTAAAAGACAGGGCTATATAACTGCTGCGGTTGGTCCACGTCCGATCGCTTTTGCCAGTACTATCGATAAAGAGGGACGCGTAAATCTCGCTCCATATTCATTCTTCAACGCTTTTAGCGCCGAGCCGCCAATGATGGTTTTCAGCTCAAATAGAAGCGGGCGTACCGGAGAGACCAAGGACACTTATAAGAACATCAAGGAAGTGCCAGAGGTAGTGATCAATGTGGTTACTTATGATATGGTGCAGCAGGTGAGTTATGCCAGCTCCGAGTTTGATCGAGGCGTGAATGAATTCGTAAAAGCGGGCTTTACTCAATTAGAATCTGAAACCGTGAAGCCGCCTCGAGTAGCCGAATCTCCTGTTCAGTTTGAATGCGAAGTAAAAGAAGTGATCGAGCTTGGAGATCAGGGCGGAGCAGGAAACTTGTTCCTCTGCGAGATCAAGCGCATGCACATTGCCGATGAGATCTTAAATGAGGAAGGCAGAATAGATCAGGCAGCTTTAGACCTGGTAGGAAGAAGCGGAGCAAATTGGTATGTGCGGGTGAATGAGGATAGTCTCTTTGAAGTACAAAAGCCATCCAAACCAATAGGGATCGGTTTCGATAATTTCCCCGAATCTGTATTGAAGAGTGAAGTGCTCAGTGCGAATGATCTAGGGATTCTTGCATCTGTACCCGAACTGCCTACGGAGGGCGAATTGAAGGAGTTTCAGCAAAACAACAATCCGCCCGAAGGGCGAAATGAAGCTCACGAAATTGCTAAGAGCATGATCTCAAACGGACAGATCTCTGAAGCCTGGAAGCTCTTGCTGTCTATCGAGTCTTAGACAATAGAATTCCCATTTCTGCATTTTTCTTTAAAAGCAGCCTTATGAGAAATTTAGTTTATACGTTCTGTCTGGTTTGTCTTCTCGGACCTATACAGACACAGTCCCAGGAACTTACTGGTGTTCCATATCACGATTGGGAAGTCAAAACGGTAGAGTTTTCGCAGATCTATAATGACATGGCAATGGATGCCATGTTCAGTCCTCAGCCCATCTGGGACAATCGAGATTCTACCTATGAATTCACCCTTTATTCGCTAGAGAAAGATCCTATTAAAATGAATCATTACCAATGGGTCAACCCTGCTGAAGAATACATTGAAAGAAGTGAGCGATTTGTAGAGCCATTTTATATGGCTCCACTGCATGCCTGGTCTTTCTTCTATATGCAGGACAGTATGGAGAAAGTTGAAGATGAATGGACCAGAGAGGGCATTTCATTCAAAATGGATGAGCTTGAAAATGACGATGTCTATAGTTTCCTCTACCCATTTGCCATGGCAAGAACTGAGGTTACAAATCTGCAATACAAGGAGTTCGTGTACTACATTAAAAACACCTTGATCAGAGAAAATTTGGGTTTGTTTATTGATGGAGATCCAAAAAACGGAGTGGACTACTCAGCAAAATTGGAGTACGAAGATCACAGCTGGAAAATGGACCTCTCAGTTTTTGATTATCTGGGAGGAGATTCAAGTCTTGAAAGCTCTTACAGATTTAAAGATGAGTTACTCACCTACGAGTACTTTGATCCGGAATCTATGGGATTGAAAGAAGTCCACATCCTTCCAGATACAAATGTTTGGGTAAACGACTTCATGTATGCTTATCAGGAGCCCATGAAGAATTACTATTACTGGCACCCGGCCTACAATGATTTTCCTGTAGTTGGTGTGAGTTATCACCAGGCAAAGGCCTACTGTACCTGGCTAACCATGATGCTGGAGCAGCACCTTGACATGGAGGGAATGCTGGTAGCTGATCTTCCCACACCTTACGAATGGTACTTTGCAGCAAACTATACCGGCAAGCATTTTAATGATATGGAGAATGTAGAATCAGGGGATATAAGACTAGCTGCAGATCTTTTGGTTCAATACAATGAAGATGGGAACAAGACAAGCTTCTTAAATCGCCAGCTTAATAGAGATAAAAGAGTACAATCATTCGCCTATGATGGAGGCTATTTGACCACACAAGTTGATGCTAATAGAGGTTATATGGCTGGTAAAATGAAGGTGAAGCACATGAACAATCCTTACTACCACCAACCATGCGCAAAAATGCCAAGTCCATTTGATGGCCTTGAGAATAATGTCTCAGAATGGATGAGCTGCAGCTATTCGCAGGGGATGGCAAATGTGAAAACCCAGCGTGAGAATTATTTATTGTCAATGGATTCTGATGCTGCAGATCTTCTTATCGCATTTGAGGAAATCTATGATGGTGAAGTAGGGCAAAAGCTGATCTACGGGTCTAATTTCTACGATGAAAGATACAGCAGTATCTATGGTAAGAACACTGCGGGAATCTTTGCAAAGACCTGGTCGGATGCCGATAAGTCTTACTCCACGGTTGGTTTCAGACCAGTGATCAGAGTTATGGGTCCGAAGCCTACATATTAGCATTTAGAAAGCCCTTACGGGCAGATACAAATTAAACTCGGCCGGTAGTAGATTCTCACTGATCGCTGCCGGCTTTTTCATTTAGCCTTGTTCCATGTTAGTTAAGGTGTATGCGAGCGCAGTGATTGGTGTTGATGCATTTACAATCACCTGCGAGATCAGCGTAGAGCGAGGAGCAAAGTATTTTATGGTTGGCCTGCCCGATTCTGCAGTACGGGAAAGTTGGCATCGAATGGAAACGGCCATTAAGCAGGCCAATCTGCATATGCCCAGGGTCAAGATCGTGATCAATCTTAGTCCGGCCGATCTGAGAAAGGAGGGGACAGCTTATGATCTCCCCATGGCAATTGGAATTCTGGCAAGCTCAGGGCAGGTTGATGATACTGAACTGGAAGACATTTTAATGATGGGCGAGCTCTCTTTAGACGGTACGCTTCAGCCGATCAAAGGAGTGCTCCCCATTGCTATTCAGGCAAAGAAAGACGGCTTTAAGAAGCTCTTTGTACCAAAGCAAAATGCCCGGGAAGCAGCAATCGTAAAAGGACTTGATGTATACGGTATAGAGTCTCTTCTCGAGGTGGTAGATATGTTGAACGGTAAGTTGTCACTTTCACCCTTACGGGTGGATGCGCGTGACGAGTTTGCCACGAATCACAATGGATTTGCGCTCGACTTTTCAGATGTAAAAGGGCAAGCTCATATTAAGCGAGCGATGGAGATCGCCGCTGCAGGTGGACACAATATCATCC
>CAXDOZ010000097.1:0-8713 GCA_963991145.1 uncultured Chitinophagales bacterium
TGAATCAACTTGCTGGCAATTATCACCGCTCCATCGTGAAGTGGAGAATTCTTTTCAAATATGCTCTCAATAAGTTTGGTTGAGATCTTGGCATCGAGTTCTACTCCCGTATCCGCATAGCTTTGCATCTGTGAAGTTCTGGCAAATACGATCAAAGCCCCAGTCTTTTCCTGAGCCATATTTCGTACCGCATTCCTGATGTCAATGGTATACTTTTCATTCTTTGGGGAGGATTGCCAATCTCCGTGAATGATCCTCTTGAACCATGATTTTCTTCTGAATTGGCTACCCTTTCCAAGGTATAAGAGGAAGCGGCGCACTTCTGGTTGGAATACGATCAGGAGAGCAATAACTCCAAGACCGATGAACTGACTAAGAATTCCTTCAAGCAGTCTCATTTCGAGAGCGCGAACAAGGAACCAGCTCAGGAAGATCAAGAGTAAGCCCAGGAAAATATTAAAAGCTAAGCTTCCCTTAAGCAATCGGTAGAGCTGGTAAAGTAGAAAGCTTACCACCAGAATATCGATCATGTCGAGGATCTCGATCTCGATGAATCCGATCTTCAGCGCCAGTAGAATATTTGAAATGAAAATGCTCAAGATTTACCGGCTAATCTGGTTGCAAAATATATCTCGACGCATTCAACCGCCTCTTTCACATCATGTACTCTGAGGATCTGAGCTCCTGCCTGAAGTGCCAGCATATTTGCTGCCGTAGTTCCATTCAAGGCGTCTTTAGAAGAGATTTTAAGGAGTTTATTGATCATGGATTTGCGACTAAGACCTGCTAAGATCGGATGCCCAAGTTCTAAAAAGAAGCTCAGGCCCGCAAGCAGCTCGTAATTGTGCTGCAGACTTTTTCCGAAACCAAAGCCGGGGTCGAGAATGATATCCTTGATCCCTTTGGATTTTGCAATCGCAGCCTGACGCAGAAAATGCTCAGTTACCTCGATCACTACATCATTATAATTGGGATCGTTTTGCATGTTTTCAGGCCTGCCCTGCATATGCATTAAGATGACCGGTGCCTGAAACTCCACAGCTACATTCAAGATCGTAGGATCGTATGTAGCTCCAGAAATATCATTTATGATATGCACCCCGCAATCCATTGCAAATTTTGCTGTCTTGCTGTTCAGGGTGTCAATGGAAAAGATGACTTCGGGATTTTGCTTTACAAGCTCTGGCAGGATCCCATTCAATCGTTCGATCTCTTCATCTGCAGAAATGATCTCAGAACCAGGCTTGCTGGACATCGCCCCAACATCGATCATGGATGCACCTTCTGCAATCATTTTTTTGCACTGTTCCAGTGCAGATTGATTTTCAGTGTAGTTCCCACCATCGTGGAATGAGTCGGGTGTGATATTGAGAATACCCATCACCTGAGGCCTTGAAATATCGACCAGGCGACCTCTGCAATTCAGGGTTTCTTTTGGGTAAAAAGATGTATTTTTAGCCACCATCAAAGGGCGCGATTCCAATTTTAAAAATCAAGTGAAAACCGCAAATAACGCGGATTTCAGCAGCCCTTAAAGGTAAAAATAAATGCCGAATACCCTCGAGGAATACCAAGCTGCCTTCCAAGGCTGTAGATCACTTTTTCTAAACAAGGTGAAAGACTACGGAACATCGTGGCGCGTGATGCGTCCGAGCTCACTTACCGATCAACTTTTCATTAAAGCTCAGAGGATCAGGAATCTGGAGCTGGGAAGAGAGAATAAAGTAGGTGAGGGGATAGAACCGGAATTCATTGGATTAGTCAATTATGGGGTCATCGGATTGATCCAGTTGGATCTTGGATTCGAAGATCGCCTTGAACTAAGCTATGAGGACGCCGTTTCACTCTACGACGAAAAGATGAATGAGGCTAAAGAGCTGATGGAAGCCAAGAATCACGATTATGGAGAGGCCTGGCGAGATATGAGAATTAGCTCCCTGACCGATCTGATCCTTGTAAAATTGAAGCGGGTAAAGCAGATAGAAGATAACGCCGGGCAGACAATCGTAAGCGAAGGGATAGCTGCGAACTACCTCGATATTATCAATTATTCCATTTTTGCCCTTATCCGCCTTTAAGCGGTTTTATTATGAAGATTTTAACTCAGATATCAAGACTCCTGGTTGGAGGTCTGTTTATTTTCTCAGGCCTCGTGAAGGCGATCGATCCACTTGGGACCAGCTACAAAATGGAAGACTACTTCCATGTTTGGGGTACCGATTTCATGGCTGAAGGAGCAACCTTCCTGGCTGTAATGATGATCGCAGTAGAGATCATTCTTGGAGTGGCCCTCTTAATTGGATACAAGAAAAACCTTACCCTTTATGGCCTTGGCGGCCTGATTGTCTTTTTCACCTTCCTCACCGGTTATACCTGGGTCACAGGTGAACCAAAGGAATGTGGCTGTTTCGGAGATGCAATTCCACTGAGCTCAGGACAATCATTCATGAAGGATATTATCCTCTGTGTCTTTATCCTGATCCTATTCCTTGGGAAGAAATACATCAAACCACTGATAAGCTCACAGGCTATTTCAACCATCTTCATGCTGGTAGTTTCGGCCCTGTCTTTCCTCTACTGCTTTTCAAACTACTTGTGGGGATTACCGGATATCAATTACCGCCCATTCGATGAGGGAACGAATATCAAAGAGATCGTAGAACCGCCAAGAGTTAACTGGGTATTCCTTTATCGGGAGAAAGAGATCCTGGATAGTGTTCCAAGATTTATGTCATACCTGGTTGGAGATGTTTATGCTGAGGATAAGCTAATGGAGATCGACTTCGAGAATAATGAGTTCGTTGACCGATTTGGCGAAACACCCGAAGTTGAGATCTTCTACATCGACGATGATGTCGATGGCAATGAGCTCACCGGCAGAATGCTGGCAGATAGCACAGGATATGTCTTTATGGTGATCTCCTGGGATATTAGCAGAGCTCCAGAAAAGGCATTTACAAATAAATTCAATCCACTTTATGAGGATGTAAGTGCGGCAGGACATACCATGTTCGTTGCGACTTCAACTCCGGATAAATTATCTTACGCCGAAAGCCTGTCTATTGAATATCCGATGTACAACATCGATGATAAATTGGCAAAGCGAATTATTCGAGGAAACCCGAGTTTGATAATCATGAAAGATGGATTGATCCTGGCTCGCTATCACTGGATGTGGGTTCCTGAATACGATACGATCGAAAAGGAAATACTTAAGTAATTGATAAAATTCATCATCAAAAGAATGCTGTACGGGCTCCTCGTAATGATCGGGGTGGTCTTTATCGTATTCCTGATGTATCACTTTGCACCTGTTGATCCAGCACGTTCAGCGTTAGGTCAAAGAGCAGATGAGGAAGCACTTCAGAGAATTAGAAAGAAGTTTAATCTCGACGAGCCATTCCACACCCGATTTTTACTGTACCTGAATGATGTATCTCCACTGTCTGTCCACAAAGAAGATTCAGAGAGTCTGATCTTCCTGGACCCAGATAAATACGTTCAAACCAAAAAAGTACAGAACGGAGTCATGTTCGATTATGAATCAGCTCCAACTTATACCACACTATTCAGCACAGGTACACTGATATGGGTGGTCAAGAAACCCTATCTGGGCGTATCCATCAGTTATCTTCCAGGTGAGGATGTGAGCAAGATCATAGGTGAGAAGCTCTTTCCCACCTTTCTGCTTGGAACCTTTGCCATTATACTGGCATCCATCATCGGAATCATTTTGGGAGTGCTGGCAGCTGTCAATCGCAATAGCTTCCTCGATAATTTTGCGGTCAGTTTATCTATCGTAGGTATCAGTCTGCCCAGTTATGTCTCCTCGATCCTTCTTCTGGTGCTTTTCAACGCTGTGCTTTACGAGTACACAGGTTGGGACCTCAGCGGAAGCTTGATCACCTCAGATGATTTTGGGAACCCCTATTACGATTGGAATAACCTGATCCTTCCCGTGATCGCCTTAGGTGTGCGTCCGGTTGCGATCATTACCCAGCTTACCCGTTCCAGCATGCTGGATGTCATGGGGCAGGATTACGTGCGAACTGCAAAAGCCAAAGGCCTTAGTTTCTACACCGTTTTGATCAAGCATACACTTCGAAATGCTTTGAATCCCGTGCTCACTTCAATTACAGGTTGGTTCGCTGCTTTGCTAGCGGGAGCATATTTCGTTGAGCATATCTTTAACTACAATGGACTTGGCGGGACCACGCTTTCAGCACTTATGGAATTCGATTACCCGATTGTAATGGGATCGGTTCTTCTCACCGCTACGATCTTTGTGGTGGTAAACATCTTCGTCGATATCTTCTACGGCGTACTTGATCCAAGAGTAAAGGTTGCGGGTTAATGGAAGCCCAGTCTACACGGGTTTTTCTTATTGGCTTCATGGGAGTTGGAAAAACTACTTTGGGGAGGCGCTTATCGCGCCGATTGGGTCTTGAATATCGAGACCTCGACCAGGAGATTGAGTTTGCTGCCGGGATGTTCATTCCCGAGATCTTCAGCATGCTGGGAGAAGATCAGTTTAGAAAGATGGAAGCTGAGACCCTGCGAATCCAGCCGAAAGGCTGCCTTATAGCTTGTGGTGGCGGAACTCCCTGTTTTCTAAATAACATGGATTGGATGAATGAAAATGGTATCACTGTTTATCTGCAAGCCGATCCAAATTTCCTCTCTGACCGATTGAAGCAAAGCAAGAAGCCCAGACCATTGATCCAGGGGAAAGAAGATGAGCAGTTAAAGCAGTATATCCGAGCGAAGCTCGCAGAAAGGGAATCCTTCTATAAAAAAGCAAAGATCCTTGCGCCCCTACCGAGAACCAAGGTCAGGAACATTGCTGAAATGATTCAGGAATTTTAGTTGAGATAAACTGAATCTGCAGTCTCATTCTCAAATACCACTTCGATATTCTCTTGCATGGTGGTCGATAATGAAAGACCAACAAAATCACTGCAGATCGGGAATAGCTTATGCTTTCGATCTACTAAAACAGCAAAGCGAACTTTAGCAGGAAGAGCTTCCATGAAGGGCTTCATCGCATAAAAGCCGGTACGGCCGGTATTAGCCACATCATCCACAAAGATCAGCACCTTGCCATTAAGACTTTCGGGACTTACAGAAAACTCAATATCGTCTTCTAATGGATCTCTTTTATTCACCTTCACCCACTCTAATTGGATCTTAGAGTCGATGATCGAGCTTAATTCCTTTTGCAGTCTGGTTGCCAGAAAGTGACCTTTGTTTTTGATCCCAATCAGGTAGATCTCTTTTTCCTCGTAGCAATCCTCTGCTATCTCAAAGGCCATTCTTTTAAGCCTTTGTTCAATGTCCCAAGATTCAAGAATTACGCTCTTTCTGTTCGGCATACTAGTAGATAATGATCCGTTCGCTAAATGTAAGCTGATTTGATTTTATCCTGAAAAGGTAAAGTCCTGGATTCAGGTTGCTAATGTCTATCCATTGAGATTGTACTAAGTCGAATGAACTCATTACCTCCTTTCCATCCAGGCTAAAAACTGCGATCTCAATTGGTGAACCGTCACCTTCAATTTCAATTCTTATCTGCCTTTCGGCAGGATTGGGGTACAGGCTCAATCCAATATCCTCAAGACTTTTGATGCCTGTAGTATCATCGTAAATACAGGAGTCGGGAGAGTTTGCCGCAGGATTGTAATTCAGAGCATTGGAGTCCAGGCAACCGTAAATAAATGGCTCGCAGGAACCATCGTCGATATTTGCTGTGGAATCGTAATTAAATGCTGTAGGGTCTGTACATCCCAGCATTACGGGAAACTGAAGAGCTGCCAATCCATTCACCTTACCATAACCCCAACCCGGATTGGGCAGGTTGCTTCCGGTAAATCCATCCTGATATGTTGTTGCCTCTATTACCTGCATCACTTCGGACCAGGTAGCATTTGGATTTCTTTGAAAATACAGGGCTACGATCCCTGCTACAATCGGAGAAGCCATTGAAGTTCCTCCATTGCGATTGTGCAATTCACCATAAGCAACTTTGAAGCTTTCATTTGGGCCAACATTGATCAATCGGTCGATATGATCGAGGTTTCCTGTGCTTAAGGTGGTTGAGCCTGTTGCCGAGACATTTGGCTTTATCCTGCCATCTCTACTTGGACCAATACTCGATGTTCTAAAAATTGCGCCAGGAATCTCACCGGTTTGGAACTGGTTTGAATCTGCGTCGATATACCATGCCCTGTTGCTGAAGTTTGCCACGGCCATAACATGAGTGCTGTTTTGCCATGAGCTCACCATCGACATCAGGTTATCCTCCGACTTATAATTTATAATAGGAGGATAAAGACTTGTTGGCGGTAATGTCCCGGTATAGAAGTTACTACTGCCGGTAAGAACTGAACTAGACCAGAGATCAAATCTCCCCGACCCAGTAACTTTTAAGCTGTAGAGGTAATCTTCGTAGGCCGGTATTCCCGGAGTAAGATCCGTGATAACAACTACGTGATAGGTTCCTTCAACTCTTTCAGCTCTGATCTCAACAGAACCAAAGACTGTTGCTCCTGACCTTAGAAGTTCATTATAAGCAGTGCTGCTTTGAACCAGGCCTTCAACGATATCAATATCGATCCAGGAGATCTTCCCCAGTTCCTGATAATTTGTATCGCTATTTACTCCAATGCAAAAATTGAAATTCAGCATATCTGTCGAGTCAATCCAAAACTCATAGCCAATTGCATTGAGGGAGTTATTGTAGGTGAACCAGGTAAAGTTCGTATCAGGACCTGCTGAGTAACCCAAATGAAAATCGAATTCTCTGGCATTTCCTGCGGCTGCTACCAGTGATCTGCCTCCTCTTTCATCAAGGAGATTTTCTATCAACTGTGATGTGAGATCCTTTCCATCGTGGCTACCAATGTACGTCCCTAAAGAAGTATTGATCACACATGGCTTGCCCAGGGCATCGGCCTTCTTGAAAATGTAGTCTACTGCGTCTACCACATTGCTTAAAAAGCTGGAACCATAGTCTATGCTAACAGCTATGATCTCCGCATCTGGAGCAACTCCTTTGTACTCACTTAAGCTGCTTCCGTCACTTGCAGCAATTCCTGTAACATTCGTACCGTGTCCATTGCCTTGCTCAACATGATCGCAATTTCCTGCGTCGATGTCCAGCCATGACCATTCGCGGCCATAGTTATAAGGTAATGGACTATTCACACCTGCTGCACGATTCTGATCCCAGATATATCGGATCCTGGTGCTGCTATCGTCGCGCATAAAGTCGCCATGATTGAAGTAGATCCCGTCATCAATGATGCCAATGATCACCCCTTCACCGGTATAGTCTTCTGGAAGGCCTATTCCCTGATGCACTCCTTCAATTCGGTTAACGATCAGAGCGGTATCCATTAAAGGCATTCCATTTATACCGGGTCCTTCAATTCTTGAAATTCCATTTGAGTTTGAAAGAGATTCAATTTGAGAAATTGGTACAGTCGCAGCGCAAATATCCCCACGACAATACTTTACTACACCATAATGCATAGGAACTGCAATCTCAATATCCTCTGGGTTTCCCTTTATCAAAATCGGCGCGTTAGCGCTATGGTCTTCTACTGACTGGAGCCAGACCTGAGTTCTAAGAGAAAGAGTACTTGCACTTTGGCCTGCGGCCGGATGGGGGAAGAGAAAAAAAGCAAAAATGCCTGTTAAGGAAAGTAGTAGAATTTTCTTCACGACCTTAAAATTAGAGCTTTTCCACATGCGGCGAAAGAGCAGTTAAGCACGAGGATGTCTTGAAAACATTATTTTCGCAAAGGCCCAATTTCTGTTGAATGATTGCAATCATAGCATTTACTCTTGTTTTCCTTATTACGTTTGGTTTAGCTGCAAAAAGGTATCGCGAGATTTATCGCAATATCATGCTGGGGAAGAAGGAGGACCTTAGCGATCACAAGGATAAAAGACTGAAGAATATGCTTTTGATCGCATTAGGTCAAAAGAAGATGTTCAAGAACTTCCTACCAGCCTTTTTACATCTCTTTGTTTATGTAGCATTCCTCTTTACTCAAATTGAGCTCATTGAGATCATCCTCGATGGTTTCACAGGTCAGCATAGAATGGTTTGGAAAGCGATCGACGGAACATTTCTTTCACCTCTTTATGTTGGTTTGATCAACTTCATTGAGTTCCTTTCTCTTGGAGCGCTGATCGCCACTTTTATATTCCTTGCACGAAGAAACCTTCTTAAGGTTCCAAGATTTGTAATGCCTGAGATGAAGGGCTGGCCGAAGTTAGACGGTAATCTGATTCTCTATGGAGAGATTGTTCTGGTTGCCGGGATCTTCACAATGAACAGTGCTGATCAGGCTCTTCAGGCTTTAAATGATCCACATTATCCAGCGACAGGTACGTTTTTCCTTTCTTCTTTAATTGCGCCTCTTTGGAGTGGGATGTCTGCTGATACGTTGATCTTGCTAGAGCGAATTGGCTGGTGGAGTCATATCATCATGGTTCTGGTATTCCTTAATTATCTGCCATTTTCAAAGCATTTACACATCATGCTCGCCTTCCCAAACACTTATTTTGGAAAGCTCAATGAGAAGGGGGAGATGAATCACATGCCTGAGATCCAGAAGGAGATCGAGCTAATGATGAACCCGGATACAGCCTTTGCTGAGCCTCCGGCCGATGCACCTGCTGAGATACCGAGCTTCGGGGCTAAAGA
>CAXDOZ010000098.1:0-8657 GCA_963991145.1 uncultured Chitinophagales bacterium
TCCTCATCCTCCGCCTGCATCCAGTCCGGCACCTCAGGCTTGTAATCTTCGCGATACCAAAGAGCCATTACTATCCCTGCCAGTGCTCCTGCCAGGTGACCCTCCCAGCTGACTCCTTCTCTAATTGGAAGCAAACCAACGATCAATCCACCATGCATTACAATTACTAAAAATGCTATTGCGAGTCCGGCTTTATCCTTTCTAAAAAAGCCCATGAAGATCAGAAAGAAAGAGATCCCGTAGATCAAGCCTGAAGCTCCTATATGATAACTGCCAGGTCTTGCGCTAAACCAAACTGCCAATCCGCCCGCCAGGGCGATGAAAGAACAGATCTTATAAGCGTGATCTTTATAGCTCTTAAATAACAGCACACCGGTAATACCCAGTGACCACATGTTATTCAGTAAATGATTCCAGTCCCCGTGAATAAATACCCAAAAGAAGATTCCGGGCAATCCTTTTTTCTCTCTTGGAAGAATGCCCAACTGTGTAATACTTGTGAGTCCGAAAGTATCGTAGAGAATGCCTGTAAACCAGTCACTCTTACCAACAGTTTGCACCAGAACGCAGATGATCATAAAGATCAATACCGGAAGGATGGCCGCATACCATTGGTAGCGTTCTTGCTCTTTGTTCTCTTCAATCTCAGACATATCCTCTAAACAGGAAAAATGGGTCATTTGCTCATTCTCCTGCCACATGAAACATAGTGCTTATTATTCATAAATTTGGAACAAACGCAGCCTCTTGAAAACCATAAAGTTTCTCTCCTACCTGATGATTGCCGCGGTTGGAGGAATTGGAATCTGGCAACTCGACATACCACATGGTGACATCCCTGCCCTTGGTAGATTATTAAATCCATTTTCAGGCTTTTGGCAAAATGCAGAACCTGTTGATTTCAAAGCTCCAGCCACACTTTCTCTTGATGGCCTGGAAGCAGAAGTTGAGCTTGTTTACGATGACAGATTGGTGCCGCACATCTATGCACAGAACCTGCACGATCTTTACTTTGCTCAAGGCTATGTTCATGCTGCGAACCGACTATGGCAAATGGAAATTCAAACGCATACAGCTGGCGGCAGACTAAGTGAAATTCTGGGCACTGATCTTCTTGATATGGACCGCAGGAATCGCAGGCTGGGAATGGTTTGGGCTGCTGAAAAAACCGTTGAGTTCATGAGTCATGATAAAAGCTCGAAAGAGTACCTGGCTATGCAGGCATATTCTGAGGGCGTCAATGCCTATATCAGCAATTTGAAACCCGCTGATTATCCACTTGAGTACAAGCTACTTGGATACGAGCCAGAACCCTGGACAGAGTTAAAGACTGCCCTGCTTTTGAAGTACATGGCCAATACCCTTACAGGTACCGAATACGACCTTGAGAACAGCAATTTTGCAAACTTCTTTGGTTTTGAATACTGGGAAAAGCTTTACGGTCATAGATGGGATGCAACAGACCCCATCATTCCCGAAGGAACTCCCTGGATAAGAGATTCTGCTGCGAAGGATCTGAAATTCCCTAACCCTTTCGAATCTTACCCCGGTAAATCAACTCATCAGGGCGATCCTCTGATCGGTTCGAATAACTGGGCGATCTCTCCTGAGAAATCTGCCACAGGAAATCCTATTCTCGCCAGCGATCCACATTTGACGATGACCTTACCTGCAATCTGGTATGAAATGCATCTAGTTGCCCCAGGACTTAATGTTTACGGTGTTAGCCTTCCAGGTTCACCAGCTGTTACCATTGGTTTCAACGATAACATCGCATGGGGGATCACAAATTCCAGCAGGGATGTCAAGGACTGGTACAAGATTGAAATGGACAGCAGACAACCCGGCAAATACCTTCTGGATGGTGAGTGGGTAGATCTTGATTATCGCTATGAAGAGATCTCAATAAAGGGCCGGGAACCATTCATTGATACAGTAGCCTACACTATTTGGGGACCAATTGTATCACACCCAACTCTTGATTTCAGTGGTGCAAAAGATCACGCACTTAGATGGACTGCTCATGATCCTTCTAATGAGCTGGCAGCTCTCATCGGCCTTAACTTTTCTCAGAATCACCAGGATTATATGGATGCCCTCGACAATTTTGAATGTCCTGGTCAAAACTTTGCTTTCGCCTGTGTCGATGGTGATATTGCGATTCGTCAGCAAGGAAAATTCCCAATCCTTGAACCCGGTCAGGGAAGATTCCTTCAGGATGGGTCTTCAATTGAAAACGCCTGGAATGGTTTCATACCTTTTGATGAGAACCCTCATATCCTTAATCCAGAGAGAGGCTTTATCTCAAGCGCTAATCAGGTTCCTACAGATTCTACCTATCCCTATTACTATGGCGGTATCTACGAACACTATAGAAATCGCAGGATAAACAAGGTTTTAGGCGAATCAGAAGGCATCACGGTTGAGGATATGAAAACCCTGCAAAACGACAACTACAACTGGCAGGCATCTGATGCTCTGCCATTCATGTTGACACATCTGGGAAGTGCGGCTGATGATGAGAAGATCGCCATGCTTAAGGACTGGAACTACTTTAACAATGCTGATCTCAAAGCTCCTTCCCTTTATCAAATGTGGTGGGATAGTCTTTACTATTTAATGTGGGATGAATTCGCTTTAGAACAGTTTGAAGGATTTAAGTACCCAACCAGTTTTCACACCACTGAGTTTATCACCAAGACAGACCCTAATGATGTCTTCTATGCCAATATCATGGACATCTACGGCGACAATGAGGTTCAAACCTTTAAGGATATAAATGAAATGGCTTTCAAGAAAGCTGTCCTTGCTTTTGAAGAAGCGGGCGAGCCAGATTGGGGAACAGCTAAAGGTACCTATATCGGTCACCTTGGTCGGATTGAGCCATTTGGAAGATATGATGTGCACTGCGGTGGAAACAAGAATATCGTTAATGCCACCGGGAAGACGGCCGGACCAAGCTGGAGGATGATTGTCGAGTTAGGTGACCAGGTCAAACCGATAGGGATTTATCCCGGAGGGCAAAGCGGTAACCCCGGTAGCCCTTACTTCGATAATTTCATAGACGATTGGGCAGTTGGCGAGTATTACGAACTCCAGTTCTTTGACAGATCTTATTGGAATGATGGCAATTCATTGGCTATCCAAACCCTAAAACCTTATAGATGATACGATTTGCAATAGCCCTAATTCTAATCGCCCTGGTCTCCTGGGGTCTTTCATTCTTTATGCCATGGTGGTCTTTTGCCATTCCGGCTCTGTTCATTCCATTATTCATGAAGCTCAGTCCTGGAAAGGGATTCGTTTCCGCTGCTTTAGGAGTGGGTCTTCTTTGGCTGATCATCATTGTGATGCGAAACTCAGCTAATGAGGGAATCTTATCCGGCCGAATGGCCGAGTTGTTTGGACTGGGAAGCAGCACTTTGATGATCCTGACAAGCATTCTACCTGGAATTGTGGTAGCGGGTATCTTTGGACTCTCTGGAGCTGGAATGAGAACTGCCTTTGCTAAGAAGAGAAGGAGGAGATAACAAAAAAGGTCGGCGTGAACCGACCTTTAGAAATCTTATCTCTGCTTATCCAACAACCAATAACTCAAAACCCCAAAACGCAAGCAGAGAAAGGGAAGCCTTGCCATGCTCCCTGATTTCTGACTCAAGTTTATACTGAAAAGTTTATCAAAGAAGTCCCAAACTAGCACCTGTAGGATCTGATTTACAGATGCTTATGCTGAATTGATAAGTGTTAGTCCTCCCAGGCGACTCCGAAATCCTGAACCGCCAGGTAGTATTGGTAACCACCCTTTGCTACATCCTTCTCAAAACAGATTGCAATACCAGAAAGCTCAAGCTCTTTATCGAGTAGGATTGCTTTATGACCGGGTGAGTTAAGCCAAAGTTTGATCAGATCATCTCCAAACTCGCGATAAGTGCCGGGCGATTGCACATCGATGTAATTCTTAGCGATATTCTCACTAACTCTTTGACCATTAAATCCGCGATTGTCAACCCGGTCCATTAGAGTTTTATAGCCCTTATTCTTCTTATCTGTATGACTGAAAAAGTTCTGATAAGCCATGTGACAGGCGTGATCCATGGAGGCCAGATATAGCGGCTCATTGTAAACCAGATCATCTGCTCCTTTCTTTCTTCTGGCTTCATTTGCAGCCTGCCAAACAGAGATGTGAATTAAAGCAAGATCAACTCCTTTTGGATCAATTTTCTGGTCGAGATCATCTCCATATATCATTTCAATACTGTCGCTGGACATCGCAAGCATTGAAACATCCTGAGCACAAATGATAAGTGGAAACAGGAAAAGACCGGCAGATAATAGGTATATTTTAATTGCTTTCATGACGGTTGATATGATGTTAACAAAGCATTCTATTCTATAACGACCAAATCCCCTTTATTATGGAAAACATTCAAGATCAGGTTCAAAGACTAGATTCCGAAATCCGTGCCAAAATAGAAGAAAGAAACAAGCTTCGATTACAAATTGAACCAGAGATAATCCCTGATTACGATCTTTTCGATAGGGATGGAAATCCGACCAGGCTGTCCAGTTTTTTTAATGGAAAAGACGAACTCCTTTTAATTCATAACATGGGAAAAGGCTGCGTCTATTGTACAATGTGGGCAGATGGATTCAGAGGAGATGCACGTCATCTCAACGATAGAATGTCGATGGTTTTGACCTCACCTGACAGTCCGGAGATCATGAAGGACTTTGCAGACTCACGTGATTGGGATTATCCTGTTGCAAGCTATCACGGTACTCAGTTTGCTCATGAGATGGGCTTTGCAGAAGATCGGGAAGGTAGAACATTTTACGCGCCGGGAGTCTCGGCACTAGTGAAAGACGGAGATAAGATCATGCGTGTTTCCTATGACAGTTTTGGGCCAGGAGACCTTTACAATACTCCCTGGCATTTCTTTGAAATGTTCCCAAAATCAGTGAACGGCTGGATGCCTAAATACTAGTTGAAGGTAACGATCGCTTCAAGAGCGTGGTGGTCAGACAGCCAATACTTTTCATCCTTCCATTGATTGTGAAAGATGCGAATGAATCGATCCATATTCACCTTTGAATCAGGATCATTCCGCAGGAGGATGTAATCTATTTCATCCTGACCATCGCGAACGGTGCTCTGGTGGATGGATAGTAATTCTCCATTCTCAGCCTCAAGCACATTAAGCATCTCCTGATATTGAGCTGTGTCAAATGAGCTGGTATTAAAATCACCACAAAGGAATTGAGGCACTCCTTCCTTTTGATGGCGATCAAGTAGCTGTGCAATCTCTGGATACTGGGTGCTTTTTACCTTATTGGGTCCGGCTTCAAGATGGGTCCCCAAAATTTGAAAGCTGTTTTCTCCCCACTGACCTTCAAGGAGTAAAGCTCCTTTTCTGGCAAAACAATCATCTAAATGGCATTTCTTAAAATCGATGGTGCCCAGTTCCAGGAGTGGTATTTTGCTCAAGACCCATATACCACTATTGGTCACCACAGGAGTCTTTTTATTGTTAGCTGGACCATACTCATAGGGATAATCCTCTGAAAGACGGTCCCACAGGATCTTCCTTGTTCGAGAGTGAAATGCTTCCTGAAAAACAATGATATCATAGCCCTCCGGGCCGATGGCTTCTGGGATCTTCTTTGATCTCTTGCGCTTTCCGGTAAGGAGCACAAAGCGAGGCAGCATGTAGATATTCCAGCTTAGGATCTTGAGTTCAGACAACTCGGTTTGCTCAACTTGATCCTGTGAAATCGCCTCCTTCGAGGCAAAGAATAAAGGAAGAAGGAGGAGAAGGCAGGCAATGCGCATTCTAATCCAGAAGTTCTGCAAGCTTGTTTTCCAAACTCGCTCCACGAAGATTTTTGGCAATGATACTACCCGTTTCATCGAGTAAATAGGTTTGAGGAATTGCACTGACTCCATAAGTAGCAGCAGGCGCAGCGTTCCATCCTTTGAGATCACTCACGTGATTTGGCCATGCAAGTCCGTCGGCGGCAATAGCATTAACCCAGGCATCTTTCTTTTGATCAAGTGACACACTGTAGATTGTAAAACCCTTGTCTTTATACTTGTTGTAAAGTGCAACTACATTAGGGTTCTCAGCCCGACAAGGGCCACACCAGCTCGCCCAAAAGTCGATAAGAACGATCTTACCTTTAAGCGAGGAAAGTGGAATATTCACACCATCCGGGCTTGGCTGAGAAATCTCTGGAGCTAAAGCTCCGATGTCTAATTTCCCTCCTGCTGCATCAGCCTGAGCCTGAAACTGTTGTTGCATTACCAGCTGGTTATAATATCCTGCAATCTGTGAGGCATATGATGAATTTGGCATTTCTGCGCTTACCTCTGCCAGAACTTCTTCATAATATCCCATTAAGCTCTCCATAGCAGGGAGTAGAAGACCTGAGTAATAAACCCTTACATAGACATTTCCATTCTTCAAAGAATAGTCAGCCAACTCTTTCTGCATCTTTAAGGCAGCTTCATTAGCAGCATTTGCCTGCTGTTCGATTGCATTTGCATCTGCACCGGATGCCTGAAGGTTCTGCAGATCAGTGTACATCTGATTAACTGGTTCCTGTTTCTCAACAAGGAACTTCATTGCAGCTTCAAAATCTTCTGCAAATTGATTTCCTGAGAAATCATATGTGTATAGATTGGCTGCATCTGCATTAAATTGGTAATATTCTCCTGGACGCAGACAAACCAGCCAGTAATTAGTCTCGGTTTGCATCAGGCGGTAAATACCTGGCTTGGCTAATAAATCCTGATAACTAGCAGTTCCATTCTCATCAAGTTGAATCCCCGCAATAGTTTCAATATTCTCAAAGTCTATGAAATCAAGGGTCAAATAGGAGTTTGCTGCATTTTCTATCTGAACATCCAAACGAACTTCAGTCGCAGAAACGGTAGCATCCGGATCAACAGGAAGCTCAGAGACAGCATTTGTGCCTTCATTCAAAACATCGACACCCGGCTGTAGATTCTCTTCGCCCCCTTTATCACTAGAGCAAGCAATAACAAAGACGGTCAATAAGATCAATAATCCTCTGTAAATCATATTAATTCAACTTTTCGGCTAACACTTTCGACGCAAGTTTAGGATCGGCCTTACCTCTCGAGGCTTTCATTACTTCCCCCATGAAAAGACCCATCAAGCCTTTTTTACCCGACCTATACTCCTCTACTTTTTCAGGATACTTTGCGAGGACTTCATCGGCGAGCTCTTCAATGAAACCAAGGTCAGAACTTTGAACTAAGTTCAATTCCTCGGCGACACTTAGAGCATTCTTCTCTGGATGCTCGATCATAACCGGGAAAATTCGCTGTGAAGCCACAGAGAAATTTGTCTTCCCTTCATCTATCAGACGCACCAGATCGGCAATGTGTTGGGTACTTAATGGAAATGCCTCAATGGGCAATGCTTTATCATTTAAATAGCCCTTGATCGGGCCGATGATCCAGTTTGCTGCTGATTTAGGCGTATCTACCATTCCGGCAAGCTCATCAAAGAATTGAGCTAGAGCCTTATCCTCGATCAAAACTTCTGCATCGTAATCTGAAAGGCTATACTCTTCCATGAATCGAGCCTTGAGTTCCTTTGGAAGAGCTGGCATCTCTTTGCGAATTCCTTCAATATCATCATCCGTAAGGATCACTGGTGGAAGATCCGGCTCAGGAAAATAACGGTAATCGTGAGCCATCTCCTTGACCCTCATAGCTGAGGTCGCACCGGAAACCGGCTCGAAAGTCCTGGTTTGCTGAACTACCGTTCCTCCTGCCTCAACAAGCTCGATCTGTCGGTCGATCTCAAATTCAATTGCTCGCTTCACATTTCTAAGCGAGTTCATATTTTTTACCTCGGCACGGGTTCCAAACTCTTTTTGGCCCTTCGGGCGGATTGAAACATTCGCATCACATCTCAAAGAACCCTCCTCCATGTTACCATCGCAGATCTCAAGGAATCGAACAAGACGGCGGATCTCTGAGAGATATTCATAAGCCTCATCAGAGCTTCGCATATCGGGCTCAGAAACGATCTCGATCAATGGCACTCCTGCCCTGTTTAGGTCAATCAGTGTATTGTAAGGATCTAAATCGTGAGTCGACTTACCGGCATCTTCTTCCAGATGGATTCGAGTAATTCCGATAATCTTTGAGCCATTCTCTGTATGGATCTCTACCTCTCCTCCATTACAAATTGGAGTGGTATCCTGAGTGATCTGATAACCCTTTGGTAGATCCGCATAGAAGTAATTCTTCCTTGCGAATTCATTTCGATGTCGAATGGTACTTCCCACAGCCAAACCCATCTTAACTGCATAGTTAACCGACTTGCGGTTAAAGCATGGCAGTGTTCCCGGATGACCCAATGTGATTGGATGGATATTGGTGTTTGGCGGCTCACCATAAACAGTTGGATCAGGGCTATATGCCTTACTCTCAGTGGAAAGCTGAGCATGCACCTCCAAACCAATAACTACTTCGTATTTATCTCTTAGTTCCGACATCGGAATTATTCAATTTCACTAATAAATGTACGTGCTTTCTCAAGTGCCTTTTCAAGCCCCTCGGGATTCTTCCCTCCTGCAGTAGCAAAGAAGGCCTGGCCTCCACCACCTCCCTGGATCTCTTT
>CAXDOZ010000099.1:0-8600 GCA_963991145.1 uncultured Chitinophagales bacterium
TTGTTGTACAAATTGATCCGGGACCGATGCCAACTTTTACGGCATCAACTCCGACATCTACCAGTGCTTTTGCACCTTCTTCAGTAGCGACATTACCCGCTACGATATCTACATTGAATTTCTTTCTCGCTTCTGCTACAGCGTTGATCACTCCGCGTGAATGTCCGTGCGCTGTATCAATTCCGATCACGTCTACTCCAACTTCTTCTAGGGCAGCCATACGATCGAACATATCACCAGTAACTCCTACTGCTGCTCCAACCAGTAATCGACCGAATTTGTCCTTTGAACTGTTTGGGTGATTTTGAACCTTTAGAATATCCTTATAGGTGATCAGGCCAACAAGAACGCCATCCTTATTTGTGACAGGAAGTTTCTCAATCTTATGCTCTCTGAGGATCTCTTCAGCTTTCTGAAGATCTGTTCCTTCCGGAGCCGTGATCAGATTCTCTTTGGTCATCAATGAATCGATAACCATTTCCATATCTGTTTGGAATCTTAGATCTCTGTTTGTGAGGATCCCAACCAGCTTCTTGTCCCCGTTCACGATCGGAATACCTCCGATCTTGAATTCTCTCATGATGGATTCCGCATCTCCAACCGTAGCGCCTTCGTGCAAGGTGATCGGATCAAGGATCAAACCTGAATCAGCTCTTTTTACTTTGCGAACTTCATCGGCCTGCTTTTGAATAGTCATATTCTTATGCAGGAATCCCAATCCGCCCGAACGGGCGATAGCTATTGCCATTGCAGACTCTGTCACAGTATCCATAGCTGCCGTAACCAATGGTACGTTCAGCGTAATGTTTCTGGTGATCTTGGTCTTTAGCGAAACTTCTCTAGGCAGAATTTCAGAGTAAGCCGGAATCAATAGAACATCGTCAAATGTCAATCCACTGTAGGCTATCTTTTCAGAATCAATAGGCATGAGAAAAAATTTCGTGCAAAGTTAGCCATAATGCGGCATTCCAATTCAATTCTGAATCAGATAATACTTATAAAAAATGGTGCATGTGTTTTACCGGACAAGCGTGACCATTCCGTGCCTCGTTATTCGGTTTCCGTCGGCTGCGGTAAAGGTGATGAGGTAGGCGTATCCGCCGAGCGGAGCGAGGTTTCCATTGACGTATCCGTCCCAACCAATATTGACATCATTACTCATGTAGATCTGTTCTCCCCAGCGATTGAAGATGCGCATTTCGTAATCGTCATTTGTGCCGTAAACAATTACTGGTTTGAATTCCTGATTAACTCCATTTGGAACAAATGCATTTGGAATGTAAATCAGTGGTCGGTGCTGAATGCATGCAATATTGCTGTATGCGATCTGAGTAGTATCCCGGCCATCTGGCAGGCGAAGGCTAAATCGAGCCTGCACTACATAACAGAAGTCCCCATTGAGATCCACGAAATCAGTTAGATCGTCTTTGTAAAAGCCAGTTCCCGGTGGGAAGGTGCCCTGATTGACGAAGCCGCTGCCAATGTCGCGGTAGAGGGTATAATTGATCACCTGCCCGGAGTCAATGAAAAATTGATTCCAATCCAGATTGACCTCGAAGAAGTTTACCAGATCAGCCTGCAGATTTATTGGTCTTACAGTAGTTGAAATATGGCGATTCCCGCACTTGTCAAAAACAGTCAGGCGGTAGAATTTAGACTGAGCATCAGCATTGATGACCATGTCCTCATAAGTGCCTCTTTCATTGATCGGTGGGGTGACATTATATCGCTCAAGGTCATTCCAGTTGACACGATCATCGCTTCTATCGACAGAAACCAGAACAATCTCAGCAGCAGCATCGATCATCCAACTCAGGATCACGTCTTCATTCGCAGCCTGGCTAACCGTTGCATTAAGCATGTGGAAGAAATCGGGCGTATTAACCACCACCGGATTGATACAAACCTCATTGGAGTAGGAAACAACATTGGTGTCACCAAGCTTCCTGGCTCTAATTCTAACGCAGAGAGTATCCTCTGGATTTACATTTGATAGAAAGGCCGTGGTATTAGAAGAATCATTGACTGTAACTACTACCTCTGGTCCAAAATTGGTGCTTAAAAGCATCTCATATCTATCTACTCCAGAATCCCAACCAATGTACTTTGACCAGTTGTACTCTACTTGTCTGTTGCAGGTATCAACTGCTGAAACCTCAAGGAAAATAGTTCTGTGCTCAACTGAAAAGTCACCTGTTCCTCCTGATCCACCGCATTTATCAATTGCCTTAATGTTATAGGTCAGCGCCTGATCAGTAGGGTCGTAATTTGGATCGGTATGCAGGTAAGTAGTATCAAATCTCCCAACCACGGTATCAAGTGGATTTGAAAAGATATTATTCACGTACTCCTGTACAACATAGCCATAGGTCTGTGGATTCACTCCCACATTCCAGATAATTCTCACCTGGCCATTCTCAACAGTGATTGCAACGATCTCCGGAGTAAGTGGAGCTCCATTTGGAATAGTGTCTGACTGCTCAGTCATTTGACCCGGGCAATTGAATTCCGACTCCATGTAATAGTACTTGGGTGGGATATTCCCTCCCGGAGGATTGTCGACATACTGAGTAACAGCCTGAGTAGTTTCTGTATGAATAAGAGTAAATGGACCGGTCGGGCTATTGGATCTGTAGATCTTATAATTGACGAATGGTCCACAGCCAACCACAGGAAGTTCCCAAATCAAACGAACATCACCGTTTTGGATATTCTGGGCACAGATCAGGTTTGGAGCATCATATGTCTGCCCAAAAGCTGCTGATCCAATGATCACAAAAAGTATGGCTGAAAAAAGTTTCTTCATTAACCTACAGTTACCTGATGCATCTGATCGACATCCAGGTACTTGTTCGCTATTTCTCTTACTCTCTCCGGACCGATATTCGCGATGGTCTTCAAGACTCTTTGCAAGTAGTTATCGTCCAAATCGTGTAATAATAAACCTTTGAGCAGATTTGATCTGTTAAAAGGTCCATCTACTTGTGAGAGCAATTTGCCTGTCATATAGTTGCGTACCATGTCTAGCTCCTCATCAGATACAAGTTCGTTTTTTAAACGATCGATCTCGTAGGAGATTTCTTTTAGTACGTCATCTTTATAAGACTTATCACACTCAGTTTCGATGTAAAAATACGAAGCGGAACGATAGCTAGCGATAGCGCTGTAGATTCCGTAGGTATATCCCTTCTCTTCTCTGATGTTTTTCATCAATCTCGAGCCGAAATATCCCCCAAGGATAGTGTTTACTATAGAGAATTCGGGAAACTCGACATGCCCTCTGGGAATGCAGCGTTTTCCGATTGAAATTGCTGTTTGAACCTTGTCTTTCCTTTTAATATCAACCACTTTCTCACTGCTTTCATCAATTTGCCAGACGTGATCTTCTGGAGCAGTTTTCTTTGGAAATGGATTGATACCAAGGTGATCTTCCAACATATCCAGGACATCTTCTGGCGGTTTACCCGATAGAAAGATAGTGCAGGAACCCGCGTGGTAGTGGGTTTTATGGAAAGATTTCAAATCTGAAACGGATATCTTCTGATAGTCTCCAGGCTCTGGATGAAATCCCAGTGGATGATTGTTTCCGTATAAATCTTTTAGAAGCTGACGACTGGATAGGAACTGGTTCTTATCCAGCTTTTGCTCCAACTTCTTCTCTTGCTGGACAAGGTAATTGGCTACTTCTTTCTTAGAAAAGGCAGGGTTTCTGACCATTTCAGAAATAAGCGGTAATGCCTGTTGGATATACTTACTCATTCCGTGCAGACGGATTGAGGAAACATCGGGATTAGCAGAAGCCTGAACATTTAAGCCGTATTTATCAAGGGCTTTGGCCATGCTCTCGGCATCGAGCATCCTGCTTCCTTCTTTGAGTAGAGGAGGAACGGCCTGACTAACGATAAATCGATTATCATGACGGCGCCCGGCTTGAAAAACCAACTCCATTCTAAAAACATCCTGCGCACCCTCTCTGATCAGATACACGGGGATATCATTACTCAGGAGTTTTGGTTTGGGAACCTGAAAGCGAATTTGCTCAGGTTTCCGAATTTCCGGTGCTATGGTTCTATTTAGCTCCATTAGGATTTCTTGTAGTGAAGAACATTCGAGTTGTTTTCATCGAAAATGGTATTTGCCACTCTCTTCAGATCCTCTGATGAAACAGAGAGATATTTCTCTATCTCATCGTTGATGTCTTCTGCATTTGATAAAAGTTCATACACAGAAAGGTTTAGAGAACGATGAAAAATATTCACTTCAGAGAATTCCTTCTGGGTTGCTGCTTTGTTCCTAATCCGCTCCAGCTCTTCCTTTGAGACAGTTCCAGTCTTCAAATCATTAAGTATTGACCACACCTCTTGCTCTCCTTGCTCTGTGGAGACTCCTTCGTGTAATTTACCCTCAATAATCAACAGCCCTGGATCGTAAGATCCTAGAACAAAGGCATCTAACTCACTAAAAATTGATTTTTCCTTGACCAATTTCCTCTCTAATCTGGAAGAATCACTGTTACTGAGTATATCGGTTAGCAGGTCTGATACGATATAATCGTAATCTCTCCTTCCCGGAATGTGAAAAGCCATGTAAAGAGCATCCTGAGGAACATCCCTTTCAACCGTTTGAACTCTCTTTTCTGTTTGTTTGGGCTCCTCTTTTACAGATCTCTTGGGTTTTGGGAAAAACGGAATTTCTCCAAACCACTTTTCTACCTTCTTCTTTGTCTCTTCGATCTCAATTCCTCCTGCAATGCAAAGGATAGCATTGCTTGGTTGATAATGCTCTTTATAGAAAGACTGCACATCTTCCAAAGTAGCATCCTCAATATGCTTTGGAACAAGGCCGATTGTAGGCCATTGATATGGATGCTCTTTAAATGATAAGGCGCTGATCAAATGCCATGAGTCTCCGTAGGGTTGATTGAGATAACCTTCCTTAAACTCCTCAATTACTACTCTTTTCTGGATGTCAAGCTTCTCCTGAGTAATCCCTATATCTAGCATTCTATCTGATTCCAACCAAAGAGCTGTATCGAGATTGATTGCGGGAAGTGTCTCAAAGTAGCAGGTGATATCATTGTTGGTGAAGGCATTGCTCTCTCCACCTGCAGTTTGCAATTGGCTATCAAAGTCCTTGATGTTAACCGACCCTTCGAACATCAAATGCTCGAATAGATGCGCAAAGCCGGTCTTTTCTTTATCCTCATCTCTTGCTCCAACATCGTACAATACATTAACTGCAACAAGCGGAGTGGATGGGTCTCTGTGCAAAATGACCTTTAGCCCATTTGCCAGAGTGTAGTTATGAAAGTTTACCACAGGCGAGCAAATATATAGAATGCGCTCACCTGAAAGGACTAAAACTTGGTATCTGCATTAGATCTTGGCATTGGGCACTGAAGCACCCCTCCTTTGCCACCCTTATTCCTGGATCTCCCAGGCTTAGATGCCTTTCTCTTTGAGCTCTTGTCTTTGCCACAGCAATTGTTGAATGGTATTGGAATTTTGAGCGCCATATGGACATCCTGAGCATAGATATATTCCCGACCCATAAAGGCAGTAAGATCATTGGTCCCAATGGTAAGAGGCCCCGCTCTTAGGGTCATTCCCAGTCCAACATTTCCATGCGTATTCACAGATAGTGGTACATAAACTCCAAACCATTTGCTGTCCCATCTGGGCGTGAGTTGGAAGCGACTAATGTGTTGAACCTTATTATAATTGGATTGGATCCGTGGAGCAATCATCACATCCAGATTTGCAAAAAATCCCTTACCCAGATTATAATCGGCATTGAAGTTCAATGCCAAAGGAAGCTGCATTCTAAAGGTTGGGGAATAGGGTAATACCTCGAATAGATTTCTAAGGGTGGTATCGAGATCGGCGACTGAGCTCACTTCAAAATCAGATAATGAGAGATCTGTTCGATCGGCGAAGAATTCTCCACCATAAGGACCCTTATTAAACTTGATTGCACCCATATCTGTAACTGAGAAGGCAAGCTTCAATTGGTAAGATGGCTGCTTGTAACCGCATTCAGGAGCATTGTTATAATCGTTTTCCAAAGTCTTCTTTGAGCGATACTCGTACTCCATTCCCAGATCAATTCCCAGCCCGGGCTTACCAACAAACTCGAAGTCATAAGGAGCATCCTGATTGGCGAATTGAGGATTATCTGAATGCCCATATCTGATGGTAGTATTGTAAAGTGCAAATTCCTCAGCATTGAAGAATTCATAATCGAGATCTTCCAGATACATATAGGCAGCTAATTGGCCCTGCAAAAGTTTCGCAGTCACACCAGCTCTCAAAACATGTTGCTCTGTAGAGTAGATCTCACGTGCATAGGTCACATAGTATTCGATCCATGACATGTGCTGCACATCAGCGTTCTGGTTTGAAAGTCTGGTCCAGAGATCCGGTGCATTGAATTCATTGTAAATAAGACTTGCAAACTCTGCGCTGAAATTATGGGCGAGTGTAATCGACCTTGCCCGGGTTCCAAAAGCAAATGCATGCTTTGGACTCAATTGCATCATGAATCCGGGACCCATGATATCAGTTCCAACATAGGCCGTCTTGTTTCGAGGATTGTTTCGAGTGGTCAGGTAATTCTGCTTGAATTCAGGATCGCTCCAGGCGGTGCTTCGATTTGAGAATAATGCTGAACGGTGAATTCCAACATAGTTATTGGTGAAGCTCTGGTCGAATCCGATGAGAATAATATCCATTCTGATTCCCTGACCATTGATAGATGCAGGCTGGCGAGTGACATTACTAATTCCCGCGTATTGGCTTCCTTCCATTCCCATGAAAGACTGGCCTTTGGTAGCTTCAGTAAGAAAGATTGCAAACAGTAATAATCCGAATTTTGACAGCTGGTTGTACATAAGCGCGTTGTTGGGTTCTATAAATAGAACGGGGCCGCGCCTATCAATTATTCCATTGGGGTGGCCTCTTTTTTACATTTAAAGCCAATAGGAACTTTCAGTGCCACATGGAATTCCTGTGCATAGATCACTTTTCGCCCAAGCAAAACAGTAAGGTCATTGGTACCAATAATAAGTGGTCCAGCCCTTAGTGTAAGGCCTAAACCAAAATTACCCTGAGTGTTGATGGAGAAGGGCATATAGGCTCCAAACCACTTGCTGTCCCATCTGGGAGTTAGTTGGAATCTGGAGACGTATTGAACCTTTGCAATATTGCTGTTTCTCCGAGGTGAGAGGATCATATCAAAATTGGCAAAAAAGCCCTTTCCGATATTGTAATCCAGGTTTGCATTTATGCTTAGAGGTAATTGGTAATTAAAATTTGCGCTTGAGGGTAATTCAGTAAAAAAGGTGTTCAGAATACTATCGAATCCCTCAAGAGACTCCGGTGCCAGATCCCCGATATCGATATTTGTTGCATTAGCGTAGTAATCACCTGTCAGCTCACTCTTCGGAAATTTAATCGCTCCAATATCTGTAATTGAAAATGCTGCTTTAAGCAGATAGGGAGCCTGGTGACATGGATTCTTTGAAGAAGAGGGAACCTTATCTATTGGTGCATATTCATATTCAGCACCGAAGTCAAATCCAAATGTTGCCTTCCCATTGAAACCGTAATTAAAATCTTCCCCGGACCCATCAAATGGTGGATTACCCGATAATCCATACCTGATGTAGGTATCATAGATATTGAATACCGAATCGTTTAAAAACTCGTAATCCAGGTCTTCCAGATAAAAGTACCCGGCAAATTGGCCCTGCAAGAGCTTCATTGTTCCTCCAACTCGAATAGAATGCTCTTCATTGATGAGGATCTTTCTGGAGTAGGTTCCATAATACTCTGTCCATCCCAAACTTTGCAGATCCGCATTCTGATCTTTCAGGCGGGTCCATAGATCAGGTACATCCAAACCATTGTAAAGAAGCTCTGCAAACTCAGGTGAAAAATTATGAGCCCATGTTATATTTCTCGCCCTAACACCAACTGAAAATGCATTGAAGCCATCAATCTGCATTGTAAATGAAATGCCGGGTATCTCTGCATTAAAGGAGGCATTCTTGTCCCGATCATTGTTCCGGGTGACAGTATAGTTCTCACGAAAACTATCGCTATCCCATGCTGTACCGCTTTCTGAGAACAATGCCGATCGCCTGATTCCTATGAAATTGTTTGAAAAGGATTGCTGAAAGCCAATTATGCTGACATCATAGCGCAAACCTCCACCAAGTATAGAGGTGGGCTGTCTCATAGCATTTGTTCCGCCTGACCAATAGCTGCCTTCCATACCTGAAAATGACTGGGATTTGGCAGGTTTTTCAAAAAAGAAAAGGAGTAGAAATGCAACAGAAAAAATAAGGACGGGGCGATTCAGGGGGCGGTTCATGAATCGAAGATATCCAGCCCATTTTGAAAAGTCTATGACAGGCATCATTGAAAGCGCAAAAAAGCTCAATAAAGGTTTGGTTTTGTTGGGCATACCTCTACCTTTGCAGCGACTTTTAAAAGCAGTTGTGTGAAGGCTATTTATTTAAGTACCAAAGCCCTAATCTTTCTCATTCTTTTCGGCATTTTGAGTGTTCAATCTGTTTCCGCTGAGGAAGAAGTATCTAA
>CAXDOZ010000100.1:0-8369 GCA_963991145.1 uncultured Chitinophagales bacterium
TAAGGTCTTCACAGACTTTTTTGCCACCTGCTTTTCGATCGTCGAGGCTTGAGAAATACTGCTTTCTGGAATTGAAGAAATGATCGCAAGCAGCTCTAAAATCTGACCAAAGCTGACGCTCATCTTTTTGCCGGGCGGGAGGAATTTGCTTCCATCGGTTCTGAAGCTTCTTTAACTGCTCCGCTGTTTGTTTCCAGTCTTTTGAGTCCTGAAGTAAAACTGCTTTATCTACCAGCTCTTGTTTCTTTACTCTGTTTTTGTCCTGGCCTTCTTTTAGCGATTCAAAATATTTTGATTTCTGGCCAAAGAACTCGTCGCATTGAGCTCTGAATTCCTCCCAGAGTTTTTCATTTTGCTCCTTGCCGATGTATCCAATTTTCTTCCAGGCGGCCTGAGTCTCTTTTACTTTATCGGTTGTTTTCGACCATGATTTAACCGAGTTCTTTTCTCGTGAATTGACCTCTTTAACCTTATTGATCAGCTCCTCTTTTGCCAGGCGATTTTCCTCATGCTGAGCGCGGACATCATCGTAATGTTTTTTAATCCTGTCGTAGACAGCCCTTACCGATGACCAGTATTTATTCTTGATCTCTTCCCAGGCGTGATCGTAAGTAGGGCCGGTCTCGTTCCAATCATCCTGAAGCATGCGAAGCGTATTCTCCACCTTATGGATTGATTGCTCTTCTCCTAGCTTTTCGATCCTGGCGATCACTTCCTCTTTGGCTTCCTGATTCTTTTGAAGGTCAAGATCGCGGAGGTCCTTATAGATCTTGATATTGTAGAAGAACTGATCGAGCAATTGACCATAGGAACGCTGCATATCGCGATCGTGCTCCGTAGATTGTTCGTTGAGTTCTTTCCATCGGGTCCGAATTTCTTCAAAGCGCTTAAAGGCCTGACCAATTCGGTCTTCCTCTTCAATTAGTTTTTGAAGCTCTTCGAGCAGATTCTGTTTTTCCTTCTTTACCGCTTCCCGCTTTTCCTTCTCTTCTTCCTGTATCTTCTGAACTCTATCAGTGAAGATGTTCAACCGTTCAGCAAAGCGATGGTCTTCATCGGTCTTTTGGTATTCGTAAACTTCTGTCGGATTTTCAATTTCGCCCTCTTCGAGTTTTTTCAAGAACTCGGCTTTCTCGGCATTCATTTGTATCTGAGTGAGCTGATTGAATTTATTTTTTATTTGGGCTAGTTCGTCTTTTTTACCTGCGAGGTCTGCATCCTCAGCCTTTGAAATTTCTTCAAATGCGGCCAGCAATTCAGCTTTAGTCTTCAGTTCCTTTTTTGGTTCCTCCTTCACTTCAGGTTCTGCTTTTTCTTCTGGTTCAGCTTGAGGCTCTGGCGCTTTCTCTTCTTCTGCTTTCTCCTCAGATTCTTGCTCAACGGGAGCCTCTTCTTTTGCTTCAGGCTCTTCAGCAGATATCGGCTCAGCTTCTACTTCCTGATCCTCTTGAGCCGGTGCTTCTTCGGTTTGTTCCTGTTCTTCTACTGCCGGTTTCTCAATACGCTCGGCATAGTTTCCTAGAAGTTCTGCAAAACGGTCGTCAATTTCTGCTGCCTCAGTTTGCTCTTCTTTGAGCTGATTGAATTCTTTCACCAATTTTTCTACTTCTTCCTTTTGTGCAAGAAGTTCAGAGTCTTCGGCCTTGAGGATCTCTTCAAGGCTCGTAAGCAAAGCATCTTTAGTGCTTGTTGTTTCCATGAGCGCAAATTAAAAATTTCGTTTGATGGAATAGATAAACAAAAGGCATATCTCGCAATGAGATATGCCTTGTATAAACATTAGTTAAACTCCTGACTTATTTGCCTTTACCTACAGCGAGGTTGAAGTTAGCTCCAAAACGGAACCATCTTCCCGGCATTGGTACCATTCCACTTTCCACGTAATCTTTGTCAAGCAGGTTGGTGATATCGAAGAAGAAGGTAGTTCCCTTGGTCTTGATCGCAAAGCGAGTATCGAGTAGCCAGTACCCTTCCTGCTCCAAACGCTCAGTGTATCTAACCTTGAAGCTGTGGTAGAAAACACCAAATAGTTTGTAATCAAGATTCATAACTAATTGATGCTTTAGCTGGCTAAGGGCATATCTTGAGATAGTCTCAGTGTTACCCTTCAAAGCTGCACTGATGTAAGTGTACTGAATACCAATAGAGGTGATTCCACCTTTGTAGGTAGCAGCTTTTGGATTTACAAGCATTAAAGAGAGATCAATACCTGAATTAAGAACTTCTTCAAAGTTCTGAGGCTGCCATGGAGCCGTTAGTGAGTCTTTGACCCAGTCAATAGTTGATTCTGTTCTTCTGCTGAAGAAACTTGCATTACCGATCAGAGTTGGTGTATTCAATTTCAAACCAAACTCGTAGCTCAATGCCTCTTCAGGATCCAGGTCGGGGTTTCCAATGTTGGCCGGACCATTGTAGTAAAGGTCTGTGTAGGAGGGAAGGCGAAGTCCTGTTCCCACATCAGCGAATATCTTAAGACCCTCTGTTAGCTTCAGACCAACATCAGCACCGGGATAAACTCTTACTCCAACCGCCGAATTGTAATTAAAGTAAAGCCCAACATTGATGTCGAGGATATCGGCAATATTTACAAATCGATGCTCTGCGAAAAGGCCGAAGTTGAAGCGCTCATGATCACCGAGGTTACTGCTTCGGATCCATTCTTCACGAAGGTCAAGGCCTAATCCGAGATACCCCAGTTTGTTTTGCCAGGTCGTATGGAATTCCCCACCAAGCACATTGGTCTCGTGGTTGTTCTCGAAGAATTCAGGGTCATCCCTGCGAAGCAGGTAATTATCTGAGTTAAATCTCCAGTAAACCTGAGGCTTTAGAGTCCATTTCTTGACTTTGTGTTTGTGCTGAATAGAAACAAGTGCTGTATTTACGCGCTCCCATGATGTGGTGTCAAATGGGAAAGCATAAAAAGAGTTTGCACCAAAACTGTTGTTCAGGAATGATCCCATAACAGTTGTTTGGCTGTTGTCATTTAAGATCTCTCCCTGGTAGAATGCTCTGTGCTGGCTGTAATCGGTATTCGGGCGATAGCCTGAAGAGCGGTCATGTCCATAGTACCAATATGCTCTGTACTTTTTGACATTGTAGCTGAATCCGAAATCTGCCCCAAAGTTCAGATTTGCACGATCGTTTGCTCCCTGTTGGAAATCGTCGCCTGCAATGATCCCAGCCTTGAAAGTAGGCTCATTGGGTACCTTGGTCACGATATTGATCGCACCTGCCAAAGCATTGATTCCGTAGATACGAGAAGCAGAGCTTTTCAGGACCTCAATACGTTCGATCTGATCAAGATCAACCGGAAGGTTAAGGTTGTGGTGACCTGTTTGAGGGTCTGACAATTTGATCCCGTTTACGAGGATCAGGGTTTGCTCAAATGTTCCACCGCGAAGAGAGACATCAGATTGAACCCCGAAAGGACCTCTTTGCTGCATGTCTACACCTGCGATATAGGTAAGTACTTCATTTAAGCTTTGAACTGGAAGTGATTGGATCTGCTCGCGAGTGTAAACAAATACGGTGCTGTTCAGATCTTCGTAAGTGGTTTCGATTCTATTTGTTTCAATCGTTACCTCTTCAATGGAGACATTTGAGATGTCCTGGCCATAAACAGAAGACAGCCCTAAAAGTAGGACTGCCAGAGTAATTGTTGGCTTCATTTGTCGGTTTTGTTTGACCGGCAAAGATGCTCAATTTGGATCAAATCTTATTCCCGATCGGGCAGGTGACTTAGATCGATTTCTCTCTCATATTTTATTGCTCCATCTACGGTTAGTCTAATGAGATAGCTTGATGCAGTGAACTCACCGGCATTAAATTCATATGCAGCTTTTACTTTGCCAGATGGGAAGTTAGGGTTGTAGTAAAGTTCTCTTTCCAATACTCCCTGATCATTAAATAGTGCGATGTAAACTTCATCCCCAGATTTAGAACTGTAGTACTCTACACTTCCTCCAATTTTAATTGTTCTGCTAATGATTTGATTTTGGGCATAGCTGGGATCGTAATCGGCTTCGGTTACAGGTAGATCGGTATTCTCTTCCATGAATGCCCTAATGTTATTTGCTCTGATACTGTCATTGCTCCATATCCAATCAATTGGCTCCCGGTTGAAAGTAGTCCAGATGGCTTCCTGTCCCAATGGGTTTTGAAGGTCATTGTCATCAATATATGCGAGCACTTTTTGAGCTTGATCATCCGCTTTACCCTGATATGAGAAGCTCGTTCTTCCATCCGGACAACCATCAAATGATTCGATACACATTGCGAAAACTGCTGTGCTTATAGTTTGACCTGGACCAAGAGCAATGATTTCGGGGCGTGTGATCACAAAACTTTGTCTGTCTTCTGGTGAGGCCTCAAAGACCAATCCTCGATCGACCTCAATTTCCAGTGCTTTTCCGGTCTTATTGGTCATGGTCATCGCCATGCATCTCCCATAATGAGCCATGGTATCGAGACCTTTGCAGTTTAGTTCTATAGAATTGTTTTCAAGTGCCGAGACAACATCAACAGCTTTTGAGAATTGAGTGCTGAAGATCAGGCAAATTACTGTAAGTGAAGTGGTTATTAGGTTATTCATGTTTCTGGTGTTTCTTTCCTAATGGAAAAAACCCTGCCATATTTTGCGTTTATGGCATCTTTTTGTCGGAATTAGGGTTTTTAAGGTAGATGGCACAATAATTGAACCACATTTACGTGAAACAAAATTTATTAAAAGCTGTATATATAATACTATGAAACAAATCTACCTCCTTGGATTATTGCTCCTTTCTTTCAGCGCTTTTGCTACCGGAGACATTCAGCACAAGGTTTACCCAAACCCTGCTACCGAGGAAGTATACGTTTCATTTGATGCATTTGTCCCAACCGGTGATTATCAGATCCAGCTTATGGATCTTTTGGGCAATATAGTTTCTGAGCAGTATGTAACCAATTTTGGGTCTAACGACCCGATGGTCTTTTCCCTTGACGCTTTGCCAAAGGGCTATTTCTTCGTTCGAATTATTGGAGCTGAGGAAACTTCTACTGTAAGGATCCTAAAGGAGTAGTCAAATTCCCTTTTCTATTGAGGTTGCTGCTGAGTGACGCAGTGCACCATTCCACCACTCTCGTATAGATTTCTCACATCGATTCCTACTACCGTGCGATTTGGATAGATCGTTTGGATGATCGCATTGGCATTGGCATCATTTGGATCATTGTAATTGGGTACGAGAACCTTGTCATTGGAGACAATGTAATTGATATATGAGCCTTTATAGCCCAGGTTTGTCCCGTCTGTTTTCCTAACATTATTCTGAGTAAGTGGCACGAAGACTAAGTTGTAGGGCACTCCATCTTTATTGCTGGCTGCGTATAGCTTATCAATATCCGTTTGCAAGACATCATAATCTCTTAGATCAACCTGGTCCATGGTAACGATCGTGCTATCATTCCCAAATACAGCAAAACCATCGATATGCTGGTCGGTGATATCTAATCCAGCCTGACCATCCAACCAGATGAAATGCGTCGCTCCAAGATTCTCTTTAAAGATGGCTTCCGCTTCTTCCTGAGTCATCCCGGGATTTCTATTTGAATTTAAAATGGAGCTCTTGCAAGCCATCAAAGTTCCATTGCCATCCATCACCACACTACCACCTTCATTGATCATAGTTGAGTTGAGATCGATCAAGGTGATTGCCCGATCATCTGCAATTTGAGAAGGAACGGCATCGCAGTTCGCGTATTGAAGTGGCTGTCCGGAGAAGAAATCTGTCTTTTGTCCCCATCCATTGAATCCCCAATCCTGAATGGCAATGTTTCCATTAGTGTCTTTAACGAAGATTGGACCATTATCCCGAACCCACACATCATCGGTAGGATATATGCTAAAATCAACATTGGTAAGAGGTACTGCTGCATTATTCAGTAAAGCGGTAATGCGGTCTTTTTCATTTTGATCGTATGCGATGATATGGACATTCTCACCTGTAACAAGCGCTGCAGTCATAGCAACCCAGGTAGGGTCTAGCTCATTTCGATATTGTATCCCAAATTGGTATTGATGCGGCCATTGGAGCCAGGTACCTTCATGAGGCATTGTCTCTTCCTGCATTGTGTAAAGCACCTGCACCTGTGAGGGATCAGGAACCTGCTCTTTCTTACATGAAGAGAAAAAGGAAACAATAAGCAGTAGAAAAATCGTCATGCCTATGAGTGAAATAGTTGGCTTAATACTAAGACGCATATCACCTTTAAGATACCGAAGCTCAGGATATTGAATTGTAAAATGTACTGCTATTACACCAATTCAAACTTGTCTACAAAGTCGGCGAAGACCTGTTTGTGTTTGTCAAGATCCAGATCAGGCGAAACAGCCACTCTGGCGATGTAATCCTTATGACCCTCACTGGTTGTGCCTTGAGTTGAGGTTGCAGGAATGGTCCAGTAACAACCCTTCAATTGTCCGTAGCTAACACAGTATTTGCTCTCCTTTGGAATCTCATTGATCATCATATCGATCAATTCGAGATTGAGCTTTCTCTTGTAAGCTTCTCGTTCTTCATCGCTATCTCCTTTAGTTGGAAGATCAAGAGAGAATACAGAAGGAGTAAAGCCACGCCTGGCCAATTCCTCAGAAACGAAATTGATCTTAGCAGATGGAAGTTTCTCTTCAATGAAGCTCACAAAATCCCTTGTGTTCTTATAAGCATCAGCTACTCGCTGATTCATTGATGGCATTTGCTGAGCCAGGATCTCGTATTGCAGATCGGTAGCTTCATTATCGCAGATATCAAGGTGCAAAGCGATCTTTTTCATGAAATGAGCTGCATTTGAATTTGCTACTACATATCCTCCCGTGCATCTTCCTCCGCTGGGGAATTTTGATCCACTTACGTAGGAAAGAGCATTTACCCTTGAGAGCATTTCTCCTTCGCTCAGGAAAAGAGTATTTGGACAAAAAGTCTGGTCCAAAATGAAAAGCGGTTCAGTGGCAATTTCGCCATTAGCCGTCTTGCGCTTCTTGCTTAAAGTGTTTTGTAAATCGCTTAGATCCGGAACTTCAACCCTGGGGTTTGTTGGGATCTCGGCAATGATATATGGAACTGCATCTTTTGAAGCCAGATCTTTCAGAATCGTTTCAAGACTGGAAACCATATCATTACCTCCATCAACTAAAAGGTCTACCACTTCAACATTTGGAAGGTAAGAGGCTACGCGTCGAGCCTGATCATTGGTTCCCCCGTAACAATTCGTTGGGACAATGAATTTGATCTCTCTTCCGGGATGATTCTCTATCGCATCATGGATCAAACCCATCATGATGGCGTATTGGATGGATAGTCCACTCGAGGCAACAAGCCCATCGGAGCTTGCTCCAGTAACCTTTGCAATAGCTTTTAGAACCTGAGCTTTATTCGCCTCTCTTTGTGAATTGGTAGCCGTAACCGGCCGATTTTGGATGATTGCCTCCAAAGCCAATAGGCAATTTGCAGGTGTCATGGCTATTGTCTCTCTTCTTCTCACGTGTTGGATTCTGCTCACGTAAGCATCGTTCTTCTTGCTGATCAAAATGATGCTTCCAAGTCCGGGGTCGATATTGACATTGAAATCAACCTTTTCTGAAAGCTCAAAATCAGTGATCAATTCAGGTTGCGAAATTAAAATAGTGCTACCCTCAAATTCAGAGATCTTGCTTAGATCTTCGATCTGAATCAATTCAAATTGAAAACCATAAATGCTTTTTAGAAGCTCTGGATTTAGATTCTGTGGAAGTTCTCCTGAGTAGAGAATCCGAGTACTTTTTCCATTTAGCTTATTTTCTCTCAGAATGGCGTGAATAGGCATTGTCTCTGAGGAGAAGCTGATCACATTTTCCGCTTTCAAATCTTGAGACTGCGCAATTGCCCATTCAAGTACACATGAAAGTGGATGACCAAGTCGGATATAATCATAAGCTGTTGGCAGATCACTGAGTGACTCAAGACTTGAATCTGCCTTTTTGAAAAGCGCTTCAAAAGACTGCAAAAACTGAGTCTTCGCCTGCGATTCGTCGTAGATGTCTAAGCGATGAGTGGTAAGATCCAGCCAATCAGATGGCAGGTTCTTGATGATGTCACCGATATATGCTAAAGCTTTGTTATCCGTCATTTTCAGCCAATTTGAGCCGACAATTATACTGCTAAATTTAATCGAAATGAGGATGGAAGAAAGGAGAGTGACTTTCTGTTTTTACTTTTTGATATAGATCTGTCGGTACAGACCATCACTTTCATTTAACTCTCTCTCATCCTGACGGATCATTTTGAAGCCATTTGGCTCAATTATGCCTTTGGCTTCCTCGGCAGAATAATTGATGTGCCCGGGGCTCAGAC
>CAXDOZ010000101.1:0-8339 GCA_963991145.1 uncultured Chitinophagales bacterium
ACAGGAATAGAGCTGGGCGACACCCTTCCTGAATATCTCTATCCAAACTACACTGCTGAGCAGGCTCGCATGGGAGAGGAGATCGTAAAATATGGTCAGGCTAGAAAGGAAGACGGGAAGATGTCTAAAGTGGTTTCAATCTATTACGATTGTACCCATTGCCATAACCTCGTTCAGGAAGACCCTGTTTTAACTGTTTCAGATCCAAATGCCAGATTGGGATACGCAGTCGAAAATGACCTCCCTTTTCTTCAGGGATCGACTCTTTGGGGAGTAGTAAATAGAGAAAGCTGGTACAATGATGACTACTACTTAAAGTATGGAGAATGGGTTGAAAAGGCGAGATACAATCTCAAGGAAGCCATACAGTTATGCGCGACCCAATGTGCCCAGGGAAGACCCTTAAAGGAATGGGAGATGGATGCTGTAATTGCATACTTTAATACTATTCAGATCACTACTGAGGACATAGACCTATCTCTTGAGGATCTTGCTTCTGTTTCTTCAGATCAGGATAAGTTGGAGCTTCTGAAATCAAAGTACCTGACTTATTCTCCTGCAACTTTCCATGATGTACCCGAAGTCCTTTCGGAAGGATATAGTACCAATCCCGGCGACCCGGGCAGAGGGAGACAGGTTTACCTTCATTCCTGTCAGCATTGCCATGAGCCTCATGGGCCTTCTGAGTTGGTCCTGGATGATTCAAGATTAAGTCTAAGACTGTTGAAAAGAAATATGCATAAGCAGAACCAGTACTCACTTTACTACCTGCTTAGAATTGGAACTTACTCCGTTCCTGGACATAAGCCATACATGCCTCATTATACCCTGGAGAGAATGAGCGATCAACAGGTTGAAGACCTTAGATCCTACATAGAGCAGGCTTCCTGATAGATTATGGATTTTGAATGACCATAGCATCTAGAAGATGTTATTGGTTTGTTTTTTGATACGGATTTGTAGAAATCCCAAAACTCTCATTCATGATCCTTCGAATCATTTTACTTGGTTTTCTTGCCCTATCTCAAGTTGTTGCTTTTTCAACTGAATTCAATCTGAATAACTATCAGATCTACAATGAAGATCAGGAAGCGATAATCTACTATTACGACTACTCATACTACACCAAAGACAAACAGGACTCGATCCATCTGCAGCTCTATAACATCCAGAATGTTGAAGGAGTAAAGGCGCTGATGAAGAATCAAAATTGGGACTTCACAACAGATTCACTTGTCAGAAAACATGGAGTTAGTGCCAAAGAATGGTCCATAAAAGCGCCTCATAATTACAACTATAACAATCTCAACCTCGGCAAGCTTAAATCGGGGTATTATATCCTGGAGGCTATAAATGGTAACCATATAGGCTATTGTCCGGTCATCATATCAGATAATGTATTGATGACCAAATCATCAGGAAGGGTTATCACTTCTTTCATTGCTGATGGAAAAACGGGAAGGTCTAAATCAGGCTATGAGGTTTTTGCCCTGATGGACGGAGAGTGGGAGGAGCCATATAGAAAGGATCGGGGAATATCAAGGTTTGACCCAAAAGACGGGGTGGCAAACAACTACATGCCGGTATTTGCCTGGAGAAATGGTCAAATTGCTGTTACGCAATTCTACTTCGACTATTACTATACAACTGCTCAGGGACCTCAATACTACGTCACAACAAATAGCCCCGCCTACCGACCCGGACAGGACCCCATTATTAAAGGTTATGTTAGAATACCTGATGGAAGCAGCTATACCATTGCAAGCGATTCTGCAAGGGTAGTGGTCTGGGATCCATTCTATGAGGAAGTTTATTCCGAGTGGCTTGATCTAGATGAGTTTGGATCTTTTTCTGACACTCTAAGTATTTCTAGAAGCTCCAGTCTTGGGAGTTATCAGGTCAATGTAGAGGTACCATCGCCATATTACAGCTATAACTATGACTACTACAGTTTCGAGGTTCAGGAATATAAGAAGCCGGAATACGATGTTCAATTGAGCTACGAAGAGGAATCCTATGAGTTTGGAGAACTAATAAAGGCTACAATCTCAGCGGAGTATTTCTTTGGGGCCCCTGTGAGTGAGGGAGAGGTATACTACACCTGGTATCGTCAGAGGAAAAGAGCCAATTTTTACAATTACTATTACTGGTATTACGACTACTACTACGATTACAATCAGGAGTACGTAAACTATGGTTATGGTGAGCTAAATGCTGATGGAACTATGGAGATAAGCCTTCAACTACCTGAGGCTTATTCAGAAAATTATACTTACAAGGTTGTTGCTGAAGTAACTGATGAAAGTAGGAGGACGATCACCAGTTCTGGATCTGTTGATGTCATCTATTCCAATCTGGATATGGCAATTAATCTTGACCAATACTATTATGAGATTGGAGATACCGCAGTAGCCTTGATTCAAATCGAATCAACGGATGATCAGGACATATACAATGAGATAGAGCTGGAAATTCTGAACCAATCAAAATCGATCCTCAAAACTTCTGTCGCACCTGATGAGAACGGGATTGCAGAGTTCAAATTCCCAATCGAAGAAGCTGGTAGTTTCACTTTTAATGTAACTGCTTTTGACAGTAAGAAAAGAAAAGTGGAGAGAAGCAGCTCTGTCTACTGCTTCGGTGATGATGCTAACTTTTATAAGTCATGGTATGGGTATTCATCTCAACCCAGAATTCACTTAAAAGAGAAACAATACTCCGCTGGGGATAGCCTCAACATGTTGGTTTATATGCCCAAAGAGGCTGATCTCCTGATCGAATTATCGGCTAAGGATTTGATCTACCAGGAAATTGTCCCTAGTGCAGAATTTTCAAATGATGGAGCTAATCTCAAATCGATCAACCTGGTCATTCCACCTGAGGCTTCAGGGAATCTAAACATACATGTAGGATTTGTAAGCGATTACTCATACACATTTTCAAACGAGAGCATCTTTGTTGAAAGTCAACAGAATAAGCTCTTTGTAGAGCTTAGTTACGAAAAAGAAGAGTATGAACCCGGCGACCTTGCTAATGCGACAGTGCTCATTACCGATCATCAAGGCAATCCAGTGCCTAACGCTCAGGTAAACCTTGCAACAGTCGATAATAGCCTGCTTTTCATATACCCAGATCTGACAGGAGATATCTACTCAACATTCTACGAGTCTCTGGAGATCAGGAATCCAAGTCCTTACACTAACAGGTCAAGCTTTTACAGCTATAGCTCTGTAATGAATCCTAGAACCTATCGAATCAAATTAGGTGAACTGCAGAAACTACCCAGTCCGGAACTCCTGAATTCGGAGATCTTCAATACATCCATCAGCTATGCTGAAGGTGAAGAGGGAAGCATTTCGGGATTCTTGTTCCTGAAATCGGGAAAGCCTGCTTCAAATGCAACGATCATAATCGGAGCGAAACGATTTACCACTGACAAGTTTGGGTTCTTTGAGCTCAGGGGATTTTCAACTGAAGGCACCACAGATATCACCTTTAAGAAGAATGATGTCTCATTGACTCTAACCGATTTCGGCTTATCGCCGGATTATGGTGTTCATCTCTTTGCAAAACTGCCAGTTAAAGGCCACGCTAGAAAAGACGCTTCTTATGAAGTGTACGAGTGGGCAGAAATGGATGAGATATTCCTAATGGAAGAGGATGTTGTAGTTGAGTCAGTTGTAATAGAATCAAACAGATCAGCCAGAGGAAATGCTCAAACTATGGAAAAGTCCCTGGCGGCTGATCAACTAGACCTGGTAGCAGGAGTAGCAACAAACGGTACATATGCCTGGGATATGGAAGAGACTATGAATGGTGCATTCGACATGGATGGATCCTTGAAATCACCTCCGCCAGCTCCTCCAAGAGTTAGAAGCAATTTCCAGGACTTCCCATTCTACCAGGATGCACTGATCACCAATGAGAAAGGTGAAGTCACATTCTCATATATCCTCCCAGACAACCTTACTACATGGCGCACTAAAGCTATTGCTGTCACAAAGGATGGGAAGGTAGGAGAGTCAAATACCGAGACTCTGGTAACCCAGAAGCTTCTTGTGCGACTTGAAACTCCTCGATTTGCAATTGAGGGGGACGAACTTGCCTTTGCTACTACTGTCCACAATTTCTACCCTGAAGATCAAAAAGTAAAGATCAGCCTCAGTGCAAAGGGAATTACCGATGTTTCTGGAAGCAAATGGGTTAATGTGCCTTCTGATGGTTCAGTTTCAATTGATTGGAGAGGAACAATCGAGTGGAGAGATCAGGTGGAAATTTCAGTTAAAGCAGAGGGAAGCCTGGCTGCAGATGCAATGAGTGTAGAGTTTCCTGTTCTGCCTCACGGAATTGAAAACATCGAAAGCTTTACGGCTTACCTAAATGGTAACGACAAGCAGAGCATCGATATAAATGTTCCCAATGCTGCGAAAACAGAGGGTGCACAAGTGGAGATCACAATGTCTCCAAGTCTGGCCTCCGGCCTGATCACTTCTTTGGATGACCTAATTGGTTACCCATATGGTTGTGTGGAACAGACCATGAGTCGATTCCTTCCAAATGTGGTTGTATCCAGTGTGATGCAAGACATTCCAAACTTTGAATACAACATCGATGAAGCTGAACTATCGAAAATGGTTGATCAGGGATTTGATCGTCTTTCAGAGCTTCAGCACTCCGATGGCGGATGGGGTTGGTGGACCAATGACGAAACCCATCCTTTCATGACGGCTTATGTGTGTTATGGATTGGTATTAGCTGAAGAAGCTGGTATTGAAGTCAATTCTAAGCTAAAAACCAGTGGCCTAAATAATCTATACGATCAACTGAACTCGCAAACAGCAAAGGATCCGGCGACATACGCATATCAAATGATGGTAGCAATGCGAAGTGGAGCCACTAAACATTGGGATGAGCCGAATAAAGATCCTGAGACTATGGGACCTTATGAGCTTTCTCTTTGGATCCAGGCAGCATCTCTGGCAGGTAAAGGAAGACTGGCTAGCGAATGGGCGACGATTCTACAGTCAAAAGCCATCAATGAGGGAAGCTGGGCTTATTGGGGCGATCAGAAATTCTATTACTCCTGGCAGGAAGATCGCGTAGAAACCACTGCAAATGCAATTAAAGCCCTTGTTATGGCAGATGTAGAAACAGATATCCTGCCGAAGGCAGTACTTTGGATAATGGACCAGAGGAAAGGAAAGAGCTGGCACAATACACGCCAAACGGCTATGACGGTCTTCGCTTTATCTGAATTGATCTCAGATGAGCTGAATACTATGACAGATATACTCGTAAAGTGGAATGGGGCAGAGGTAGACCGCTTCTCAGTTAGCGGAGCCGATATGCTGGATAGCAGGATCCTAACAATTTACCCTGAGCAGCTTGAAGCAAGTCTAAACGCCTCGGTAGACGGAGAGCACAATCTGCTTCAAATGGGATCAAACACTCTCGAAATACAGCAATTAGGCAAAGGTGGTTTGTTTGCTTCTGCTCGCTTGAAATACTTCACATCTGAAGCGGTGAAGAAGGATGAAGATCAGCCTTTCACGGTAAATAGAACTTGGTATGTGCTGAATAGAGATGAAAATCAGAATACGGGTGAATACGGTCGGACAAAGATCTCATCTGGAACTGCCGTACCTACGGGTGAGCTCATACTAGCTGAAGTGACCGTTGAGGTGAAATCGGATAAGTCTTATGTGCTGATCGAAGACCCAATCCCAGCGGGCTGCGAGTTTGTGAAAGAAACCGAAGGAATGAGAGTAGTTGGCATTGGAGAGATTGATAGCTATAATCAAAACGATTACTACTACTGGTATTACAGCTGGTACACTCATCAGGAATACAGAGATAATCGCATGGCAATGACCATTACAAATCTGCCAACAGGAACTTACACATACTACTACGTAATTAGAACTCAGATCCCTGGTGAATACCAGGTGAATCCAACCTTAGCGCAATTAATGTATTACACTGAAATTCGCGGTTGGAGCGACTTCACAAGTATGAAGATCCTGGACTAGACTATTTGAGATCTCGGAGATCCACAGGGACTACCTTGGATACTCCGGGCTCTGCCATCGTAACACCGTAGATCACATCTACATGAGACATGGTTTGCTTGTTGTGGGTCACAATGATGAACTGAGAGTCTTTAGAGAACTCGCGAATGATGTTGTTGAACTTGCTGATATTCGCATCATCCAGCGGTGCGTCAACCTCATCGAAAACACAGAAAGGCGCAGGTTTTAGAAGGTAGAGCGAAAAGAGCAGGGCAGTAGCAGTAAGTGTTTTCTCCCCACCGGAAAGCTGATCAATGATCTGTGGTCTCTTTCCTTTTGGCTTAGCGATGATATCGATCTTGGATTCAAGCGGACTATCCTCATTCAATAGGATCAGATCACATTGATCTTCTTCGGTGAACAAGGTTCTAAACACCCGTATAAAGTGCTCTCGGATCTTATGAAATGCATCCAGGAACTGAGTCTTGGCCATTTCTTCAATCTCATCAATGGTAGTAAGTAGAGAGGTTTTAGCTTCTTCCAGATCTGTTTTCTGACTCTGAATGAAGTCATATCGCTTCTTCATCTCCTCGTAAGCCTCCATCGCCATAGGGTTGATCTCCCCATAGTTTTCAAGGCGTTTCTTGAGCTTTTCTACTTTCTCCCTTAATGCTTCTACATCCTCAACCTCAGGCGCAGGCTCATTAATGATCTTATTGATGTTGACCTTGAACTCTATTGAAAGCCTTTCTCTCAGTGTGTTAAGCTCGATCTTAACCTCATTCATCTGCTGATTGAGATCTTGTTGAGCTGTCTGGACCTGGTTCCCAGAGCGATTTACCTCTCGGATCTTTGTTTCAAGAGCATTAATAGACTCTCTGATCGTGTAGAAGGCCTGTTCAGCTCCCTCGACTTCCTTACCGAAGTTCTCTTTATCGTCATAACCCTGAAGCAGATCCTCTTCGGTCTGCTTTAGATTCTGCCTCGCTTCCTGCAGCTTTTGCTCAGATTCTTCAATCAGTTTCCCATTGTCCTCCAGAGACTTCTGGTTTTGCTGGATCTGATTCTGCTTAAAGCTAAGTTCCTGATCAACTTGCTTGAGCAGGTTGTCCTGCTGATGAAAGACGATATTCTGCTCATTGAAAGCAGCGCTCTTTCTGGATACATCTTCACTAATGCTGGAATAGGCCGAGTCTACCGATTCGAGCTTCTTTTGAGCAGCATCCTTTTGCTTTCTAAGGTCTACAAGCTGCTTATCGATGTCTTTATTCTCATTACTGATGCGATCAATATCCTCTCGAATCCTGGCATTCTTATCCTCGTTTGAAGAGATCAAACCCTTAGAGCTATCAACCCTGCTGTTTATTCCTACAGCTTCCTGCTCAAGCTTATTTAGCTCTCTTTGTAGGTCTTCGACCTGATGGGGATTACTCTTTCCCTGCCAGTCTTTTGCCTGAATATCGAGGTCTTTTACCCGGTTACTCATCTTCCCGGTTTTAGCCTCTAGCTTTTCGATCTCCTTCTCTAACTTTTGAAGATTCTTAGCTCTACCAATACGCTTACCTTCAAAGAGTCCCACGGCTCCGCCGGATAGAGAAAAGCCAGATCTGATATACTTACCTTCTTTGGATAAGAGTCTGATTCCTTTCCCTTTAGAACCAACTACTTCAAAGTACTTATCGGATACAAGAAGTGCTGGATCTTCAAGAATATAAACCTGATCGAGTAAGTATGCCCCAAGCTTTTTGTAGTTATCATCGAGCTCAACTACTTCAGTGGCAGGAGTAGCATTTTCAAGTAGTAAAGGTGTTTCTGCCTCATAATGGCGGAACTCGTCCAGGATGAAAAAGTTAGCCCTTCCTTTAGAGGCATCGCTCAGGAGATTGACTGCTTTACTCGCTTCTTGGAGGTTCTTAACTACGTAATAGTTCAGGTATGGCTCAAGCAGATTCTCGATCGCAACCCTGTATTCTTCGCTGCAATAGATCAGATCTGAAAGGAGAGGAGCTTCCTTTGTCCATTCTGCATGCTTCTTCAGGTACTTAATTGATTCCGGGAAACCTTCGAGATTGTCGACAAGACTCTTGGTAAGGTTGAACTCGTTTTTCTTTGAATCAAGAATCCTGTTCTCACGACTCAAGTCGCGTTCCAGAACCTTTTGCTCTTCTTTAATTGAGCTGATCTTAGATCTAACTTTCTCCTGCTCCTTTCGAAGTGCATCAAGCTCGGTCTTTCTTTCTTTTACAGTCTTATCTATCCCTTTCTTCTCGGTCTCGAGCTTACTTCTGTCTCTTATACACATCTGACGCTGCCGACGAATAGAGAGGTGTT
>CAXDOZ010000102.1:0-8320 GCA_963991145.1 uncultured Chitinophagales bacterium
TAGGCGCTTTTCTGCTTCGGAACTCCATCCAACTCAAATGGGAAGAGTAATCGGCCAACGGCCAAAGCAGACTTGGTGGTGAGATCCGGTGCATTATGCATTAGGAGTGGATCGATGATGCGTACGGCATCATTAAGCATTCTGTAAGCTCTACGAACTCGCTCAGTTGTAGGCCTAGCCAATAGTTTTCGCATTCCGTGGAAGGCCACAGCGAAGAAATGGCGAAGTAGTAATTCGCGATCGCGATTCAATCCCGATAGCATTGCAATTGGCTCAGAGGCCTGGTTGCCGCCAGCTTGAAGGTATTCAAAGCAAGCGTGCTTGAGATCCTCATTCAGCATTACTCCATAAAGAGCATCGGCAAGAATGTTGATCGTGGCATTCGGCTTTTGACGCTTCTGGTAGAACATCTCTACAACCTCATCAAGCTCTTGCTTATCGTGGAAGTCACGCATGTTACAAAGAGCTTCTCCGAGAATTCTAACATCGGTAAGCGCAACGGTCATTCCACCTCCGGTAAGAGGGTGACGCATGTTGAGAGAGTCTCCAACAAGAACTGCTCCTCGCTTCAATTCAGGGCGACAGGGTAGATGCTGATTCGGCATAACCTTTACGGCCTGACTTTCAATTGCTTCCTTGAATGAGGGCTTTAATGATTCCGGCATCTGAGGTAGGATCACCTCGTGCAGGTATTTTTGAAGATGCGGACCTCTTTTTGGAGGCTCAGCACCTGGATAATCGATAAGTACCCTTGTTTCTGTAGAACTGATAGGGTAGCATAAGAATGGCGAAGGATCGGCAATGACAACATGACCACACTTATCGTATGGCAGATCGGCATTCTTAAGAACCAATCCCATGAACCAGCCTCTTACAAAAGGCTCTTCCATGTGGAACTGCTTCCTGAACATGGAAAAGCATCCATCACTAACTACGGTTAAAGGAGCAAAGAGCTGAACGCTTTCCTTTGAACCTTTTGGAGTATAGCCCAATCCGTAAACCTCGCCTGTACTTTCATGAGTAAGAACTTCGCGAACGGCTCCTTCAATGATTTGGACATTGTCCAGATTTTCAAATTCCTTTCTAAGTGCTAAGATGAATTTCCCATTGTGAAATCCTCTTCCCGCCATTGGCTTGAAGTAAGGATCAAGGGGATAATCAACCTGGAAATGCTCATTCTGGTGATACAATGCATAACCAGTAACCGGAGCTGCGTCAAAACCCTCCAATGCCGACTCCAAACCCATGCGATGGAGTTCAATGACGCCACCCGGTTGTAGCAATTCGCCTACGATACGATCCTGTTCTTTCAAAGTCTTCTCTACCACAATAACCTTCTTACCCTGTTTCCCAAGGTAAGCTGCCATTGCAGCTCCAACAACGCCTCCTCCGGCGATCAAGACATCAGCATCATATCTTTTACTCATAGGCTTAAATCTTTTGAGGTACTGATTTACACCTGCTTAAAATGCTCTCCAAACGCTGAATCATCAGCAAGTAGTTTGGGTCATTTCTATCCGCTTTTGCCTTCATCTTATCTGCGAAATAGCAGAATGTGCGCTGAAGGGAAACGGCATCTTTTGTATTCTTTATCAGAGAGGCTGTCATGCCTTTCCGGATCTTCACCACAGAGGTGAATGTTTTTGGATTATTATAAACCTCAGCAAGGGTTCCAATGGCCATTACCTGCGGAATTGCGCAAAATTTAAAGACCTGCTTATGCTGAAGCTTCGACATGTAACTCAGGCAGTCATCAGCATGGCGCATGGCATCCGTTACCATATGGTTTAGGCATGCCATTGATTTTGCAGCATTTGGATATTGAGCGAACTCACCTATTTCATCTGCATATCGCGTCCAGATCTCACGTGGCCAAAACAAGCGTCCGCTTTCAAGATCTTCGTAGTAATCGCGAATGATATTCGTCTTCTGAAGGAACAAGCCCATTGAGTTTGCGAGCTCGAGCTCTTCAACCAATGTTGGGCTTTCATAATCAGAAACCGCAAATAGCTCAGTTAATCCATGACCAACTAGTCCTGCCACGTAATGGCAGTATTGGTCATAATCTTCAATAGTCTCGACCTTACTTTCTCCGTGATGAGCCATTCCATAAGCCATGCGCTGAGTAATGTCAGCAATAACCTTTTGGTAGCCCTCATCAATGCTTAGGAAGAATCGGATGACCTTATCGAAATTGGCTAGAAGGATTCTGTAATCTTCAGTATCACCAACCCCATTGATCTTCCATTCAGGGTCGTAAATGTGTTCGTGGAATTTTGATAGCAAACGCTCTTTCGCAGAAGGGCTGAGATCCATGTCGTCCTCTACCGTATCGAGTCCTCGAAGGATCAGGTAGAAAAGACACACTGCATCTTTAAGATCACCTGGCAATTCCTGAATAACAAGAGCGAAGGATCTTGATACCTGATTTAAGGCAGCATAGCTGAATCCTCTATCATCAGCATGCTGCGCGATCAGGTCTAGTGGTTGGTCGTTTTTTGTTTTTCGGCTCCGACCCGAAACCTTTAAACTGACCATTGCCCAGAGTTCAAATGGTCGGGTTGAAGATTTCAGGAGCTCAGTCACAGCTCCCATAGTTTGTCGTTTGTGTTTTGTTACAGCCCTAGGGTTTCTGCAACCCTATTGCAAACAAAACTATTTAATGCCTTTACTTTGTGCAACAGAATTGCAATGAAAGTCGCATGGCTCTAGACACCGAGTCCTTGCCCTTTGTTTGAAAGCAAGAAATAGCACAGGATTAGGTCATTTTGACCTCGAAAAAAATAAATGATGACTCAGCAAGTAGAAAATGCCGATTCAACCCATTTAAAGGAAAGTTCATCTGTTCCTCCTTCATGGGGCGATTGGAAATTAGTATCAGATAAGGGCGGTCAGAACTGGATTTTCAAGCGTCCGGACATCGATTTCTCATCGGCCGAAGGCCAAATTTACCTCAAACAACTAGAGAGAGATTTTTTCTGGGATAAGCAGAAGAATCCGAATTCAGCCGATAGGCTATATAGACATCTTAAGACTCAGGATTTTCAAGTTCCTGATTTTGAGGGGAATGAATTGGATCAAGCCATAAGAAAGGGAATTTCATTTTATGGCAATCTCCAGGAGCCCGATGGTCATTGGCCCGGAGATTACGGAGGGCCGATGTTTCTTCTGCCTGGAATGATCATCTGCAGTTATTACACCTCCACTCCTTTTCCTGAGCCATATAAAACCCTAATGCGGCGATATATGCTCAATCACCAAAATGCAGATGGTGGCTGGGGATTGCACATTGAAAGTGATTCAACCATGTTTGGCACAGCAATGCAATACGCTGCCTGTCGTATTCTTGGCCTGCCGGCCGATGCAGAGGAGGCGGTGAAAGCCAGAGATTGGATGCATAAGCATGGAGGAGCAGTTGGAATTCCAAGTTGGGGAAAGTTCTACTTAAGCCTTCTTGGAGTTTATGAATGGGAAGGCAATCACAGCCTTTTTCCCGAGATGTGGTTAATGCCCAGAGTTCTTCCAGTTCATCCTTCCAGATATTGGTGCCATTGCCGAATGGTGTATCTCCCAATGGCATATTGCTATGCAAAGAAACTTCGCGCTCCTGAAAGTCAACTCTTAGAAGACCTTCGAAAGGAGATGTATGTCCAGGATTACAATTCTATTAATTGGGTAAAGGCCCGGGATATTATCGCTAAACCAGACCAGTACACCCAGCCGGGTAATTTGCTTTACTTCCTGAATGGTATCACAAATACTTATGAGCGAATCCATAGTAAGGGCATTAGACAGAAGGCTGTAGACTTTATAATGTCCTACATCGATGCCGAGGATAATCAAACCAACTACATCGATATTGGACCGGTAAACCAGGTGATCAATTCAATTTGCGTTTATGATCATCACGGAGGAGATTCTGAGCAATTTAAAAAACACAAGCAGCGATGGTACGATTATCTCTGGCTCGCCGAGGATGGAATTAAAATGAACGGCTACAACGGATCACAACTCTGGGATACGGCATTTGCATCTCAAGCCATTGTTGAAACAGGCTTAGCCGAGGAGTTTCGTCCACTAATGGAAGAGGCATACAATTATATTGATATGTCGCAGATCCTGAGTGAAGTCGATGATCGTGAAAAATTCTTCCGCCACATTCAGGTTGGAGGATGGCCTTTCTCTACCCTGGCTCACGGTTGGCCGATCACTGATTGTACAGCAGAAGGAATGAAGGGTGCATATGCTCTTGAAGATGCCGGGGTCTGGAGAGGAGACAAGCCTGCTGTTGATCAGGATAGGATGGAGAAGGCAGTTAATGTAATGCTGAGCTATCAGAACACTGATGGCGGTTGGGCTACTTACGAATTGAAGCGAGGTCCAAATTGGTTAGAGCGCATTAATCCTTCCGAGATCTTTGGTGAGATCATGGTTGACTATTCCTATGTGGAATGCAGTTCAGCTGTTCTTCAGGCCCTGGCGAAATTTAAAAAGCATCATCCCCAACATCGAAAAGCAGAGATCGAAAGGTCTCTTTCCAATGGAGCAAAGTTTCTTCGAAATGAGCAAAAGCCAGATGGATCCTGGTTTGGTAGTTGGGCTGTTTGCTTCACCTATGGAACATGGTTCGGAGTTGAAGGACTGGTCGCATGTGGAGCAAAGACATATGATTCAGGCGAAGTAGATCCTGCAATTAAAAAAGCCTGTGAGTATTTGGTGAGCAAACAGAACGAAGACGGAAGCTGGGGCGAAAGCTTTGAAAGCTGTTTTAAATTGGAGTATGTCCCTCATGAAGAAGGTCAGATCGTCAACACAGCCTGGGCTTTACTCTCTTTGATGAAAGCCGGATACCCCGATCGCTCCGTAATTGAAAAGGGAGTTCAGTTTTTAATTTCGATGCAAGAAGAAAACGGTGATTGGCCCCAGCAAGCGATTAGTGGCGTATTCAATAAAACTTGTATGATCACTTATACTGCGTACAGGAATGTGTTTGTGATTTGGGCCCTCGGGCGCTTTCGCGCCCGATACTAATGTGTTGAATGTGGCTAATGTGGTTAATGTGATTGGAGATTACAGATACAAAGCCAATTAGAGCATTTTTTCATATGATTCGACTATTCTGAATTTCCGAAAGATCTTAGGATCAAGTACTGGTAGATTCTCTAAATGAAAGAACTAAAAGGGAATCCAATTCAAGATTTAAGTATCCAGTTTGCAACTGAATTAATGGCCTTAGTAAAGGAGTTAAGAAGTCTAAATGAATATGAAATTGCATCTCAAATTCTAAGATCAGGGACTTCAATTGGAGCTAATGTCTTTGAATCTCAAAACAGCGAAAGCAGGAGAGACTTCTACCATAAGATTAAGATTGCTGCAAAAGAGGCAGGAGAAACTGGATTTTGGCTTTCCTTAGTTAGAAACTCAATTGACGTCAGTATAGAGCTTGAGAAGCTTGAAGATCTACTAAATCAAATTCAAAAGATTCTGAGCCAAATCCTCTTCACTACTAGAAGAAAGATGCAGTAATTTCCACATTAACCACATTAACCACATTAACCACATTAACCACATTAATCAATGGTCAATGCTCAATACGTCAAATGAAATCAGGAGTGAGTGAAATCAATATTCTCTCCCCAATAAATACCCCGCCATGTCTCTTAAACCAGCGGTGTTTTCCATTGGGATTGAAAGTTGATCTAGATTTTTGAAAGCCTTTTCGGTGAAGTGGTCCATTTTGGCTTGAGTGAGATCTGGGATGTTTAGCTCTTCGAAGATGGCCATAACAGCATCGATCTTTTCCTGACCTTCCAGGTTTTCCAATGCAGAGTGCAATCTGGCTTCTTGCTCTGGATTTGATACTTCAAGAGCTTTTAGCATCAGCCAGGTTCTTTTATCCTGAAGGATATCGCCCCCTTTTGTTTTTCCTACACGAGCATCGCCATAAGCATCTAGAAAGTCATCACGAATTTGAAATGCCAATCCGGCGTTTATTCCAAATTCGTAAATGATCTTGCGATCTGCCTCGCTGGCACCAGCTATCAGAGATCCAGTTTCAAGAGCAGCTGCAAGCAGAATAGCAGTTTTCTTTTTGATCATATCGAGGTAGTCATCCTCGGTAGAATCCCATGTACCTTCCATGTCCATATCCTGCTGCTGACCTTCCATGATCCCAATAGCGGTATCATTAAAGATCTGAAGCGCTTCGCGCAGATATTGAGATGGTACATTTGAAAGGAAATCGTAGCTCATAGCAACCATCACATCTCCTGAAAGGATTGCCGCATTGGTTCCAAACCTATTATGCACTGTTGGTTCCCCTCTTCTCAGATCGGCTTCGTCCATGATATCATCATGAACAAGGGTGAAGTTGTGGAAGATCTCAAAAGCATATGCGATCGGAAGGGCTTTCTGAGTATCACCATTAAATGCCTCATTCGCCAAAAGTAATAGCATTGGTCGGATGCGCTTGCCTCCAATCGACATGATGTGCTTTACCGGCTCGTAAAGGTTAATGGGTTCCTGATATGCGTTCAGGTCATCAGAATAGGTATCGAAGCGCTCTTTTAGCGCTGCCCATGCAGTAGCTGTAGTCATTTGTTGTCGTTTTGGGATTTCAATTGAGGTAGTCAATCTCAACGAATTGAAAGCTTGTTTTGGGGAGCAGTCAATTAACAATCCTACTGCAAAGAAAAGGAATATCTACAATATGCAACAGAGTAGCATAAAAGGAAACAAAGGCTTAAGATTCTTCTAGTATCCAGTTAACCTACCCCCATCAACAGGGATATTAATACCATTAATATATGCAGCTGCAGGAGATGCTAGAAATGCAGCAGCAGCTGCTACTTCGTTTGGTTCTGCAAAACGAGCAGCAGGAATAGCCGATAGCATGGCGTTTTCCACCTGCTCTTCGCTTTGACCGGTTTTGGCTGCCTTATTTGAGATGATAGAAGAAAGCCTTTCAGTGGCTGTTGCTCCCGGTAAAACGTTGTTCACAGTAATTCCGAACGGTGCCACTTCAAAACTCCAGGTCTTTGCCCAGTTACCAACCGCTCCACGCACTGTGTTTGAAACTCCAAGTCCCTTTAATGGCTGGCGAACAGAGGTGGAGATTACATTAATGATCCTTCCGTATCCAGCTTCTTTCATGCCTGCTAAGCAAGCCTGAGCGAGCAATTGATTGCAGATAAGATGATTGGAATAAGCTGAATTAAACTCCTCTGGAGAGGCATTGGTGATTGGTCCACCCGGAGGGCCTCCAGTATTATTGATCAATATATGCATTGGCTTTGCCAAACTGGCTAGATGCGCATCAACGGTAGCCTTTAACTGCTCAGGATTTGAAAAGTCAGCAACCAGGTAATGGTGCTCCTGACCTTTGGAAGTGTCAAGACCTGCAACCACTTCTTTCAATACATCTTCCGATCTGGCCATCAAGGTGACCGAGGCACCCATTTGCGCTAATTCGATAGCGATCGCTTTTCCTATTCCTTTACTCGATCCTCCAACGAGGGCATTTTTGTTTTGCAGGTCTAAATTCATGCGACGAATTTAGTGATTCGTGCGCTTATCCGGCCGCAGGCCGAAATTTCTATTCATTTATATTTAGAGTCCAATTTGAATCAAAGCAATACCCATCGAGAGCACATTTCAAGATAAGCTGCGCAGGTTCGCAGCCACCCTCGGCCCTGGATTATTATTCGCCTCCACGGCCATCGGCGTAAGCCACCTTGTACAAAGCACAAGAGCAGGAGCCAATTTTGGCTTTGCACTTCTTTGGGCCATTGCCGCTGCCAATTTATTCAAGTGGCCCTTTTTTGAATACGGTTCTCGCTATGCCAATGCAACTGGAAGATCATTGATAGATGGTTATCGCAAGGTGGGAAAGTGGGCACTGGGATTGTATATCCTGATCACACTCGCCTCGATGTTCTTTGTATGTGCCGCAGTTGGAGCAGTAACTGCCGGTTTTATGGATAATCTCCTGCAGTTATCGAGCATAAGTGATTATAAGCTCTTCCCGCATATCCTGCTCTTCATCATTTGCATTGGAATTTTGGCCTTCGGCCGATTCAGTGCTTTGGATAAGGTCATTAAAGTGATTGGTTCGGTTTTATTGGTCTCAACCCTCATTGCTTTTATACTTACCCTGATCAATGGCCTTGCAGCGCGCTTACCGGACTTTCAAAAGCCGGAGATCTGGGACGAGGCAGGGATTGCGTTTTTAATTGCTCTGATGGGATGGATGCCTACAGCAGTTGATCTATCTGCATGGAACAGCTTGTGGACAGTAGCCCGAATTGAGCAAACCGGATAC
>CAXDOZ010000103.1:0-8264 GCA_963991145.1 uncultured Chitinophagales bacterium
CGGAGATGTGTATAAGAGACAGGACTTGGTGCGATGAACGTTATGCGTAATGCCCTCGAAGATGCGAACATGCAGGCAGATGAGGTTGATTATGTGAATGTTCACGGTACATCAACTCCGCTTGGGGATATCGCAGAATGTATCGCCATCAAGAGAGTCTTTGGAGATCACGCTTATGACCTTAACATAAGCTCTACAAAGTCGATGACAGGTCACCTTTTGGGAGCCGCCGGTGCTATTGAGGCAGCTGCAGCTATTATGGCTGTCGCCGATGATGTGATTCCACCAACTATCAATCACTTCACAGATGATCCTGATATCGATCCAAAGTTGAAGCTCACCTTTGAAAAGGCAGAGAAAAGAGAGGTTCGTGCTGCCCTGAGCAACACCTTCGGTTTTGGTGGACACAATGCTTCTGTGATCTTCAAAAAGTTCAAGGCCTAGATTTGGCGCTTAGAACTCTCAAGCAATTTTTCAATAAGCAGTTTTCCTCTCAGAAGGACTTGGTGAATTACATTCACGAGACAACGGGTTTGTTGCCTGTTAGGATCGATTACTACCAACAGGTCTTTAAGCATAAGTCTAAGCATAGGGAGCCCAGGATCAATAATGAGCGACTAGAGCTCCTTGGTGATGCCGTGCTTAATGCTATTGTCACCGATTACCTCTACATGAACTACCCAGAAAAGGAAGAGGGTTTTCTGACCAGTTTAAAGTCAAAGATCGTGAGCCGGAAAATGCTCAATGAGATAGGCCAGAAACTGAATCTGCTTGATAAACTGTCATACCATAAAGGTTCGGTTCAGCAGGATCCTGCTGTTCTTTTCGGGAATACATTTGAAGCTCTGGTAGGAGCGATCTATCTCGATCTGGGTTATGAGGCAGCCTATGAGTTTGTAGAAGGGAAGATGTTTGGCGAAATGCTGGATCTCGATGAGATCGAGCGAATGGACTTCGACTTTAAGAGCAAATTATACATCTACGCTCAAAGGAATAACCTAAGCCTTGATTATAAGCTGATCAAAGAATCTGAAAAGGATAACCGAAAGTATTTTACAATCGCTGTTATCCTTGATAATAAGGAAGTAGCTCAGGGCTCAGGATTCAATAAGAAAGAAGCTGAGCAAGTAGGCTCAAAAGTTGTAATTGACGAGCTGAAACTCTAATTATTCCTCAGAGAAGAGCATATCTTCCTCAACCACCTGCACCTGCTCACCGTTTCTCAGCTCTTCTGAAATAGCTTTGTAAGGGGCATAAATTACTTCATCACCTTCCTCAAGACCAGAGATCACTTCAAGGAATCGGTTATCCTGAATTCCGGTCTCTACCATTACTGCAGTAGCCTCTCCATCGCGAAGAACAAAAACGTACTCTGAAAGGCGGCCATCAGAATAACTTTCCTCCAATTCTTCTTCTCCTTCAACCGATTCGATGATCCTTGCGGTAACAGCCTGAATTGGTACAGCTACAACATTATTAGCCACTTTAGTGCGAATATCTGCGGTTGTGCTCATTCCTGGTCGGAATGGGTATTTATGTCCGTATTGAGGTTGAACCAACTCCTGGTAAGAAGATTTGAGCAAAGCGATTTTTACAATGAAATCGGTTACCTGATCGGTTCCTAATGTTGCATCATTCTGAGGAGAATAAGCGATCTCGTAAACAAGTCCTTTGAATATTTTCTCTTTGTATGCATCTACTTCAACGTAAGCTGTATCGCCAAGCTTGACCTTCAGGATATCGTTTTCTGTTACCTCAACTCGAGCTTCCATATCCTCAAGATTTGCAACTCGAAGAAGCTCCGTTCCCTGCATCAGAGCAGTTCCACTTACTTTCTCCCCAAGTTCAACATTGAGCTTTGAAACCACTCCGCCGATTGGCGAATAGATAGCAGTTCTTGCCAGATTATCCTGGGCTTCTTTAAGGCTTGCCTCAGCACTTTTAATATTGAATTCAGATGCTTTCACCTGCTGCAAAGCAGCTTCGAGGTTTGCCTCTGCGGTTTTGAAAGTAGCCTCGATCGTTTCAAATTCTGAATCTGAAACAATTCCTTTTTCTCGAAGATCCTTGTTACGATCATAAGCTAACTGTGCCTGTAGGTAATTAGCTTCCATTTGCGTCATATTCGCTTCTGCTGATGCTAATGAAGCTTTGGCTTGATTGGTGGCTGCATCTGCGCGATCAACAGCGGCTTCACTAAGATCTGGATTGATGAGGATCAACAGATCGCCTTGGTTTACAGAATCTCCTTCTTCAACATTCAGCTCAATGATCTCTCCTGATACTTCAGAAGAAAGTTTCACTTCAGTTTTCGGTTGAATTGTACCGTTGGCAGTAACTGTCTCTACGATCGTATGAGTTGAGACTTCCTCAGTAGCGACTTTCACTCCGGAATCCGGCTTGAATTTTTTACCTACTACAACTGCAATAACTAATAGGAGGACCATGATTCCTCCAATGATCAATATCTTCTTCATCAAGGGTTTGCTTTAATTGTACGGATGTCTCTACCCTTGTAAACATCAAGGATCAACCGTTTAAAAATGTAATCGTACTTGGCATTGATGAGATTGGACTCAGCGATCAAGTAATTGTTTCTGGTGGTATTTAATTCAAGAGCATTGATTGCTCCAAGGTTGTATTTCTCCTGTGCGAATTCATACGCATTCGTTTGTGCTTTGGCATTCTTCTGACTGGCTGTATATGTCTTTGAAGCAGCCTCTGCATCGGCGTGCGCTCTGGCTACACTTTCTCTAACAGAGTTTTGGGTTGATTCAAGATCGAGCTCAGATTGCTCCAGCTGGATCTTTGATTTCTGCAGGTTGGTCATCTTCTGCCAACGGGAGAAGATTGGGACATTCACACTGAAGTTTACAGATTGGTTGAAGGTGTTTCCAAGCTGCTCTCCGAAATTCGTCTTCTCGAAAATTGGAGTAGTTACAGGAACAGCAGAAATAACCTCATCGCCTGTAGTATTTACAAAACCAATTGTAGGATAGATTGGTGATGTTTCTCCTACTCTGGTTTGCGCAAGCGAGAAGTAGTTCGACCTCATGTTAAAATTGAATGAGAAGGTTGGTGAGAAAGAACCTCTGTTTACTCTGATTTGAGCTTCTGCAACCTGCGATCTCATCATCGATGCCTTTACTGAGGGCTGATTCTCCAAAGCGTAATCCATCACTTCTTCAAGCATATAAAGGTCAAGTGAAAGCGGATCAAACTCAGTTGGAGGCTCCACGATGTCAAATTCCGCCAATGGGTCAATTTGAAGTGCAAGCTTTAAGCTTAAAGTGGATAGGTCTCTGTTGTTCTCTGATTGGATAACAGTAAGCTCAGCATTTGCCAATTGAGCTTCAAGCTCCAGAAGGTTTCCTTCAGGAATAACGCCTGCATTAACCAGCTCCCGGCTTTGATCGAGTTGATCTTCAATGATCTCAACTTGCTTTTCAGCTATCTCAAGGGACTCTTTAAAAGAAAGAACCTGAAGAAAGAAATTGGCAATTGCCAGAGCAGCATCCTGACGAGCAGTTTCTACATCGAAGATTGAAGCGTCAAGATTTGCGCGATTCAATTTGGCCAGATTCATTTGAGTCAGACCGGCAAATAGAACCAGATTGGCATTAAGTGAAAAGGTGGTTGAATTCGAATTCGCAGGTACGAATGTGAATGTTGTAGGATCAAGCGAGTTGGCAAAGTCAAAGTTTTGATTGGCCTGCCCTGTAATTCCCGGGAGCATATTCCATTTGCTCTGAGCGTAATCCTTATTTGCCAGCTCCATATTGAGCTGGATCTGCTGGATGGTTAGATTGTTGTCGTAGGCATGATTGATACAATCTGAAAGTGTCCAGGCGACTTTCTCTTCCTCTTGTGCTGCTAGCTCCATCCGGCCGAAGGCCAAAGACAAAACAGCTAAACACAGAATAATTTTCAATCTCATATTAGGCTAAGATAAAATGGCAGGAGCAATAAACTGATTTATTCTCCTAAGTTTGATTCAGTTTTCGATGAGTCCGCAATCTTTCTCGATATAGCTATATGAGTCTATTACCACACGAACATTACATGAAAGCAGCTTTTCGTGAGGCTGAGAATGCTTTTAATGATGAAGAAGTACCTGTTGGTGCCGTTGTGGTTTGCCGCGGGCATATCATTGCAAAAGGGCACAATCAGGTTGAGCGACTGAATGATGTAACTGCCCATGCAGAGATGATCGCGATTACGAGTGCCTCCGAATTTTTGGGATCAAAATATCTCAACGAATGCTGGATGTATGTCACCCTGGAGCCTTGTCTGATGTGTGCCACAGCAATGAATTGGGCTAAACTGGGAGGACTTGTATATGGCGCTTCTGACCGTGAGCGTGGCTTCGTACAGACAGGACAAAAAATTCTCCATCCTAAGACAGAAGTTATTGGAGGAGTGATGGAGGTTGAATGCTCTGGGCTGATCAAAGAGTTCTTTCAGGCCAGGCGCAATTAGAATTAATAGCTTCCTAACAGAAACTGATTGGTGAACACTCGCATATTTTGTTAATTGCAGAACCATCGGTTCTATACAGTGTTATAACTGCGAATGGTCTTTTTAATTCGATAATCAAAATCTATAATTATGTCATTTCAATTACCAGATCTACCTTATGCCTTTGACGCTCTTGAGCCGCATATCGACGCTCGTACAATGGAGATTCACCACGATAAGCACCATGCAGGTTACACCAGCAAGCTAAATGCTGCTATTGAAGGAACCGATATGGCAGGAAAGTCAATCGAAGATCTTCTAGCAGATAACTCTGATAATGGCGCCGTAAGAAACAATGGCGGCGGATACTATAATCACAATCTATTTTGGGAAGTGATGTCACCAAATGGCGGCGGTGCCCCATCTGGAGATGTAGCTGATGCTATCAATGCAGCATACGGTTCTTTCGACGGATTCAAAGAAGCTTTCTCAGCAGCAGCGGCGACGCGCTTTGGATCTGGCTGGGCTTGGCTTTGTGTTCACCCAGGCGGAAAAGTAGAGGTATGTTCAACTCCAAACCAGGATAACCCACTAATGCCGGGTGTTTCATGCGGAGGAACTCCAATTCTTGGATTGGATGTTTGGGAGCACGCATACTACCTGAACTACCAGAACAGACGTCCTGACTATATCAATGCATTTTTCAATGTGATCAACTGGGACAAGGTTGCTGAACTTTATGCAGCTAATAAGTAGTCAAACTCATTGAATTTTTAACCCCGGCCCAATCCCGAAACTTCGGGAAGAGTCGGGGTTTTTTTATGCCCTTCGGGCGGATTTCGTATTTTGATTGAAAGCGATGTGATGCCAAAAAAGAAGCCAGTCAAAGGAAAGCCAAAGGTTCACCCGGATCTGGAAGGATTTGAGATCAAGGTGAATGAGTTTGGCGAGATCATTCAGAATATGCCCGTAGATGATCTGAATAAATTCCTCGATAAGAAGCTACGCGATAAGAAGCTGGTGGATAGAGATGATCTGGACGTAGTTCGAGATGAAGAGGAAGATGATGATGAGCCGGAAATTGACGAAGAAACATTGCGCAAACTAGATGAAGACCCCGAGTAAGTGAGAAATTTCCTACTAATTATTTTGATTTCAATTATCCCTCTTTCAAGTTTTTCCCAGGAGCATGAAGAGGAAAAGACTGAGCATGAAATTGAAAAAGCAGGCAGCCACAAAGTCGGTTTCCTTTTAGCTTATACCTGGGTTAATCAGGCAAGTTTGGCAGGGAGCAGAAACAAAGTCCTTATCCCAACTTTTGGTTTATTCTATGAGTATTGGTTCATTGAAAGAATGGGCCTGGTTTTTACCACCGACATTGAAGTTGGGATCTACGAAGTTGAAATAGATGAGCCGGATCCATTGACAAGGAGAAATGCTCTTGTTTTTGCTGGTGGGATAATGGGAAACATTTATGCCGGTTGGTCAGGCTTTATTCTTGGAGGAATCGAGCTTGAAAGAAACAAGAATCTTGGATTGCTTAGACTTGGCACAGCCTATACCTGGGAACTGCCAAAGCATTGGGAGGTCTCGGCTGAGGTTTCAGCTGATTTTAAAAAAGAATTCAACTCCGCAGCATTTGCAGTAAGCTTTGGAAAGATGTTTGGAAAACCAAAGCGGCATAAAATATATCCGTATGAATAGACTCATTACTCTTTTATTTGTTTTGTCTTTTTCATATTCATTTGGACAGGAAGCTCCTGGTCAGGAAGAAGGTTTATCTGCAGAGTCACTAGCCGAAGCAAACAATCCTCTTGCTGACATGGTGGCATTTAATGTTCAGAACTATTACTACGCAAAGCTCTCTGAGACTCCACCAGGCACCTATTCAAATACTTTCTGGTTTAGATACGCTCAACCCATTGGTCCTGTCCTGATCAGGGCTTCAATGCCCATTCAAACCAGTCCGGGTTTTGATTCTATTGAAAATCCAAATGGAGAAACCAGAGCTGGAACAGGTGACTTTAACATTTTTGGAGCCTGGACATTCATCTCTAAACCAACCCTGACTGTTGGAGCTGGGCCCTTGTTTGTTTTCCCTACAGCCTCCAGGCAACAACTAGGATCAAGTCAGTATCAGGCAGGAGCAGCTGTGATTGTATATGCCTCCAGTCCAAAAGTTTCAGGAGGTGGACTGATTACTTACCAGCATTCATATGCTACAAAGAAAGGTGCTGGGCCTTTACCAGCTTCAAGCCTAATGGTAGCACAACCGTTCTTATTTGTTCAGCTAGGAAAGGGAGTATATACTGGCGGGGCTCCGCTTTGGATTTTTGATTTTGCAAATGGAACCAATCACATTCCTTTGGGGATTCGACTTGGTAAAGTTGCTAAGGCAGGGAATACAGTTTTTAATTTTTTCGCCGAGCCTCAGTTTACTGTTTTCCATACAGGCGCCAACCAGCCAGTGGTTCAATTTTTCGTAGCCTTGAATATGCAATTCATGGGTGGAGGGAAGAAAAAACCCAATTAGGCTAAATAGGATCGAATAAGCTCATCTGCAGCTGAATAGGAAGTTAACTCACCATTTAAAACACGTGTCTCAATCTCGGGAAGTGCTTTTTTAATTTCAGCATCATTGTAAAATCCAGATCGAAGAATGTCGCTGATTCGTTCATGCAGGCGGTGCACAGTTTGTTGTTGTCTTTTCTTTTCCAACCAGCCAGTTTCCTGTAGTTCTTCATGATGTTCCAAAACGATCTGCCAAACGCCTTCAATTCCTTCTTTTGTTAAAGCAGAACAGGTAGCAGTCCTGGGCGTCCAGCCGTCTTCTCCAAGAGGAAATAAATGAAGTGCTCTTCTGTATTCGAGCTCTGCCTTTCGGGCTGCCTCCTTATTCTCTCCATCAGCTTTATTGATCACCACAGCATCAGCCATTTCCATGATGCCTTTTTTGATTCCTTGAAGCTCATCACCTGCACCCGCAAGCATTAAAAGCAAAAAGAAATCGACCATGTGATAAACGGCGGTCTCGCTTTGTCCAACTCCAACAGTTTCAACAAAAATTCTATTGAAGCCTGCAGCTTCGCAAAGAATAATGGATTCGTAAGTTCTGCGTGTCACCCCACCAAGAGAATCACCTGCAGGACTGGGTCGAATAAAAGCATTATTCGATTTGGTCAATTGCTCCATTCGAGTCTTATCTCCCAAAATGCTGCCTTTGGTTTTAGATGAACTCGGATCAATCGCCAGAACCGCAAGTTTTTCATTTTGCTCTTCGGCAATATGAGTGCCCAGGGCTTCAATAAAAGTGCTTTTTCCAACTCCCGGCACTCCCGTAATTCCCAATCGAATTGAGTTGCCCGAAAAGGAAAGACATTTTTCAATTAGCTCTCTGGCAATCTCCTGATGATCGCTACGATTGCTCTCAACTAAGGTGATCGCCCGACTTAAAATCGTGCGGTCACCATTTCGAATGGCTTCGAAATAGACATCGGCCGAAGGCAAAGAATTAGGCTGCCCCACTCTGAGCTTTTTGGATCATGGTGCGAAGAATAGAAGAAGCTGCTTCTGCAATTTTAGTACCCGGGCCAAAGACTCCCACAACTCCAGTCTCATACAGGAAATCGTAGTCCTGCTGAGGGATCACTCCACCCGCTACGACAAGAATATCTTCTCTCCCGTGCTTTTTCAATTCATCGATCACCTGTGGGATCAAAGTCTTGTGTCCAGCCGCTAAACTCGAGGCACCGAGAATATGCACTGTCTCTTATACACATCTGACGCTGCCGACGAATAGAGAGGTG
>CAXDOZ010000104.1:0-8057 GCA_963991145.1 uncultured Chitinophagales bacterium
GCGAAGAGGAGAGAAGAAGCCTTAGACCATGTTCTTTTACATGGACCTCCGGGATTGGGTAAGACCACTTTGTCTCACATCATCGCGAATGAGCTGGGTGTTGGGATCAAGCTAACCGCCGGACCAGTCCTTGAGAAACCAGGTGATCTTGCCGGTCTATTGACAAACCTGGAGCCTAATGATGTTCTCTTCATAGATGAGATACATCGTTTAAGCCCTGTCATTGAAGAATACCTGTATTCAGCCATGGAAGATTATAAGATCGATATCATGATCGATACCGGTCCAAGTGCTCGTTCGATTCAGATCGAGTTGAATCCATTTACATTGATCGGCGCTACTACAAGATCTGGCCTTCTTACTTCTCCTCTTAGATCTCGCTTTGGGATCACATCTCGAATGGAGTACTACGATGTAGAGACCTTGCAGGGAATTATGATCCGTTCGGCTGGGATCCTGGATTCCGAGATACTGGACGATGCTGCCTCTGAGATCTCAAGAAGAAGCCGAGGGACACCGAGAATTGCAAATCTATTGTTGAAGAGGATCCGTGATTTTGCCGACATCAAGGGAGATGGGACTATCAATCTGGATATAGCCCAATTTGGTCTGAATGCATTGAATGTAGATGAGACGGGATTGGATGAAATGGATAACCGCATTCTCAGTACTATCATTGATAAATTCAATGGTGGGCCTGTGGGATTGACCACAATTGCTACTGCAGTTGGGGAAGACGCCGGTACTATTGAAGAGGTGTATGAGCCTTACCTGATCAAGGAAGGATTTATTAAGCGAACTCCCAGGGGAAGAGAAGCAACAATTAAAGCTTACGAGCAACAGGGCAAAAAGCCCAATCGAAACTCAGGAACTCTTTTTACAGACTAATTGATGTAATAGATGAAGCGAACAGTTGCCACCTGATGAATGTGGCCCTGGTTCTTCAAATTACTCTCTGGAAACAGGATCTTTCCAGTATTTATGAAAGAGTGAGTATATCTAAGATTGATGCCGTACTTATTCTTGATCAGGAATGTGACGTTTGCAGTTCCAGCGATGTCGAAGGTATTGTAAGGGTCTCCACCAGGAACATCTGAATAGAGTGTGTCAATCACTTCACCACCCTGAACCAGAGTCTCATCATATCTGACTTTTGTTCCAATAGTTACTCCCAAACCAAAGATTGCTATATCCTTATCGTGATAATTGAAAAGAATAGGAAGATCTATGTAGTCTAGCTTGATCTTTCTCCAATCTGTAAAGGATTCTTTGACAACAAGATGACTTGAGGCTCCTCTCTGAGAATACAGAATCTCAATACTCGCTGACCAATTCTTTGTGAACATTACATGTGCACCAATACCCGCGTTCAATCCAAATTTCTTGAAACCTGCAAGATCATCTCCATGGATTTGAGATGTGTTAAAGCCTACAGGGACAAAGGCCCTGAAGACTGTAAATTCGGATGAGGATTCAGTTTCTTGAGCCTGAATTGAATCTACCGATGTGAAAAACAAGAGTAGAAGGCTTAAGATCCAGTGTATATTTTTGGTAAAACTCATGAAGTCGCGAAGTTAAAACTTGTTTTTGCTTCTTTGGCTTAGTATTTAAACGAAAGCTTAGCATGAAATCCACGAAGGGGAATTTGAAGAAATTAGAAGAGCTGATGAATTCAGTGGGCTATGTTGTTCGCTATGAAAAAGGAAGTTTCAAGTCTGGTTATTGTATTCTCGAGAATAAACAGGTTGCAGTGATCAACCGCTATTTCGAGACCGAGGCGCGAATTAATAGCCTATTAGATATCCTTAGCCTTATTCAAATAGATGAGACAGCTCTTCCCGATGAGCAGTTGCAATTCTGGACCAAGATCAAGCAAACTGAATTTCAATCTTGAGAGTCACATTCCTAGGGACCGGGACAAGTTCTGGCGTGCCAATGATCGGTTGCGATTGTGAAGTGTGTAGATCCCATTATCCAACGGATAAGAAACTGCGAAGTTCAGTTCACCTTGCCGTTGACGATAGATCGATCAATATTGATGTAGGCCCTGACTTTAGACAGCAGATGTTACGAGCTGGAATAACCAGCATGGATGCCATTCTCATGACGCACGGACATAAGGACCACACTGGTGGGCTGGATGATGTCAGAGCTTTCAACTTTAAGCAGAAGCAAGATATGGATGTTTATCTCGACCGCATCACTGAGAAAATGCTCCGAAATCAATACGAATACATTTTTGAAGACAATCCTTATCCCGGTATTCCAAAGATCAATCTTCATTCTATCTCATCTGAAGAGCCATTCCAGGCATGCGGAATTGAAGTGACTCCAATTGAAGTATTTCATCACAGACTACCGGTTCTTGGTTTTAGAATCAAGGACTTCACCTATATCACGGATGCTAACAGAATAGAAGAATCAGAGATTGAAAAAGTAAGGGGAAGTGAAGTGCTGGTGATTAATGGGCTAAGGAAGCAACAGCATATCTCGCACTTTACTTTGGATGAAGCATTAGCTCTGATAGCAGACATCGGCCCGACCAGGGCCTATATTACTCATATAAGTCACCAATTAGGCAAACACGCAGATGTGAGCGCAGAACTTCCTGAGAATGTGGAGCTAGCATATGATGGCCTTGTACTCGACTTGTAAATTGCATTAAGAAAAGATTAAAAATTATAGTTTCTTCGCTCTGAACAAACAATCTTATGGCCGGTATATCTAACACTGAAAACAGAGGAGCATGGGGCTCCAGAATTGGTTTCATTTTCGCAGCAGCAGGATCTGCTGTTGGTTTAGGAAACATTTGGAGGTTTCCTTACATGACAGGAGAGAATGGAGGTGCAGCTTTCGTTGTGATCTATCTTCTTTGTGTATTCTTTATCGGCTTGCCACTCCTTTATAATGAGCTAGCTCTCGGTCGCGCCTCGGGTAAAAACCCTATTGATGCCTTTAAAGCTACGGGTGACAAATGGGGATTCTGGATCACAGGTCTATTATGTACAATGACCTGTTTCTTCGTACTAAGTTATTACGGTGTTATTGCAGGCTGGACCATCGGTTACACTTATTCAAGCATAGTAGGAAAGGATATGGTCTTCGCTGAATTTGCCGCCAATCCTTCAATAGTGATCCCGCTTTTTGCTGTATTTATCTTCCTCACGATCTTCATTGTTCAGGCAGGAGTTGAAAAAGGAATTGAGAAATGGTCCAAAATCCTGATGCCTGTTCTCTTTGTAATCATCGGAGTTGTTGTGATTCGAAGTGTCACGCTTGAAGGTGCTTCAGAAGGTTTGAAATATTACCTGAGCCCTGATTTCTCTAAGATCAAAGGATCAACCTTTATTACTGCTTTAGGTCAGGCCTTCTTCTCAATGAGTGTTGGTTGGGGGCTAATGATCACTTATGGTTCTTATATGCCAAAGGGTACGAACCTGATTGTATCTGGATTCTGGGTAGCGATTGCAGACACTGCGGTAGCTATCATGGCTGGATTGATGATCTTCCCTGCTGTTTTTGCATTAGGATTCGATCCTAGCTCAGGACCGGCTTTGACCTTTATTACTCTTCCGGCAGTATTTGAGCAAATGCCACTTGGAGGGATCTTTGGTGCATTGTTCTTCTTGCTGTTAACCATTGCTGCAGTTACAAGCTCGATATCTATGCTTGAAGTACCTGTTTCATACTTTGTAGATAAAGGGAAGAGTAGAAAAACTGCTGCCTGGATCGTTGGGATTGCTGCCTTCATCGTTGGACTTCCTTCTGCTGCATCGCAAGGTGGAGTTGAGTGGCTATCCAGCATCCATTTCCTTGGAGAGGACATGTCTTTCCTTGATCACATGGATAAGTACTTTGGAACAATGGCGGTTATTCTGGTTTCGCTTCTGCTAAGTGTTTACACAGGTTGGTTCTGGAAGACCAGTAATGCAGTTAAGGAATTAGCTGACGGCTACCCTGGCTTTACCAAGCCGATTATTGGGAACATCTCTCAGGCAACTGTATGGGCATTCATTATTAGAATTGTTTGTCCTCTGTTGATTGGCTTTATGCTTTACAAAGGAGTAGCAGAGTAACAGTTACTAATTCACTTCCTACATTTTTCTTTCGCCTTTCGGCCGATGTCAACTCGTGGACTATTACCTGTTCATGCTGATTTAGTTTTCCCTGGTGAAAGCATTTCTGGAGAGTTGGTTTGTATATACAAGAAGAGAGCGAAGAGGGGTGCTCTGGCTGATTGGATTGAATGTGATATTCATTTTCCTTCCCTGGTATTGGGACAATTATGTGCGAAGCTATTCTGAGCAACTACTAATAAAGAATCAGCTGACTGTCATTGGGGATACCATTATTCAGTGGGATACTATTCAACGAGAAGTTAAGCTTGAAACTTCCGTTCCGATACTTCAATCTAATGGAAAATTTCAATCTGCAATTCTCGACCTTAACAAGGCAGACTCTTTGGACTTAATTGGACTGTACGGGGTTGGGCCAACTATTGCATCCAGGATATTGAAATTTCGAAAAGCATTAGGTGGATTTATCTCAAAAGAACAGTTAAGAGATGTCTATGGCATTTCAGATGATTATCTGGAATCAATTTTAGAGTCAGTTGTGGTAAATGAACCTGCCAATCCATGGGTGGAGATCAATCACTTTGATTTCAAGCAACTTCTAGCGCATCCCTATATATCCTATGAACTAGCAGGAGACTTGCTGAACTTAAGAAGAGAGTTGGGATGGATATCTGGCGTAGAAACATTTGATGAGCTTATGGCATCTGATACCGTTTTGTTGAACAAAGCCCTTCCATATTTCTTATTCGATTAGTGTGTAAGCTTAAGATCAATTCGTCTACAATTACCCTTACTAGAGCACGAGATATTTTGCTAAATTCGCACGTCGCAAAAAAAACAAAACGAATACCAATATGGAGTTCAGCAGGAATGAGAACCAGAAGATGATCGAGCAAATGGTGAGAGATTTTGCAGAGCAGGAGATCAAGCCAAAAATGATGGAGTGGGACGAAAGTCAGGAGTTCCCAAAAGACCTCTTTCACAAGATGGGAGAGCTTGGATTGATGGGAGTGCTTGTTCCTACTGAATACGGTGGATCTGGTTTTGGATACTTTGAATATGTAACGGCGATTAGTGAATTGGCCAGAGTTTGTGGTTCAATTGGATTGTCGATGGCTGCTCACAACTCACTTTGCACGGGTCATATCATGTCCTTTGGTAATGAGGAACAAAAGAAGAAATATCTTCCAAAGCTGGCTTCAGGTGAATGGTTAGGAGCCTGGGGGCTTACCGAGCCAAATACTGGTTCTGATGCAATGCGTATGAAATGCGTTGCTAAGAAAGATGGAGACGATTGGATCCTGAATGGTACGAAGTGTTGGATCACTCATGGAATCTCAAGTGATGTTGTTGTAGTAATTGCTCGTACTGGAGAACTTCTGGATAGTCATGGGATGACAACCTTTGTCGTTGAAAGAAGCAATCCTGGTTTGAAAGCAGGCAAGAAAGAAGATAAGCTAGGAATGCGTGCTTCTGAAACTGCAGAGGTGATCTTCGAAGATTGTAGAGTTGGGCCTGATGCTGTTCTTGGAAAAGAAGGCGATGGTTTTATCCAGGCTATGAAAATCCTCGATGGTGGACGTATTTCAATTGCTGCTCTTGGATTAGGTATTGCCAAAGGAGCTTATGATGCTTCTATCAAGTACGCCAAAGAGCGTGAGCAGTTTGGGCAACCTATTGCAAATTTCCAGGGTATCTCATTTAAACTTGCCGATATGGCAACTGAGATCGAAGCAGGTGAACTTCTGACCATGCAAGCTGCAGATCTCAAAAACAAAGGTGAGTACGTAACTCGTCAGTCTGCCATTGCTAAATATTACACTTCAGAGATCTCTGTTCGTATTTCAACTGATGCAATCCAGATCCACGGAGGTTATGGATATACGAAAGAATTCCCTGTAGAGAAGTTCTACCGCGACTCTAAACTTTGTACAATAGGAGAAGGAACTTCTGAAATCCAGAAGCTAGTTATTGCAAGAGAATTGTTGAAGGGGAACTAATAGTTCTAGCTTCAACTTTAATTCTATAATAGGTGCAGATTTATTGAGTAGAATATTCTACCTTTGCACCTCCAAATTAATTAAAGACTATGTTGATTATTGACGCAAGAGAAAGTGACAGCATCGACAAGGCGCTGAAAAAGTATAAGAAGAAGTACGAGCGTGCGGGTATCATTAAGGAACTACGCAGACGTCAGCACTTCACTAAAGAATCAGTACGCCGTCGTGAGGAGATCCTAAAAGCTGCCTACAAAGAGAGAATGTTTGGAAATCAGGCATAATTGCCTTATCTTCTTAAACTCACTCTTTTAGCAGCTGCCAATGAATAGACAAGAGTTTTTCAACTACCTACGGTTCGAGAAAAGATATTCAGAACACACTCTTGTTTCTTACCAATCTGATTTAAACCAATTCTTTACTTATCTCTCCACTACATATGGTGAGATGAATATTAACGATATCAGCCATGTCCATATAAGGTCATGGCTTGTTTCGTTGATGGAAGCTGATGTTTCAGCCAGAAGCATTAATCGCAAGCTCTCCTCATTAAAGTCATACTATAAGTTTCTTCAAAGAAAAGATCTGGTGAAGACTGATCCCTTTCAAAAGATCCAGGCACCTAAACTTTCAAAGCGACTTCCTGAGTTTGTTGAGCAATCTGGAATGGAGAACCTGTGGGAGCTTTTGCCTTCTGGAGAAGATTTTCCTTCTGCAAGAGATAGAATAGTCATTATACTTCTTTATTCAACTGGGATGCGAAGAGCTGAACTGTTGAGCCTGAAAGAAAAGGATATCGATCTTTCTACCAATCAGTTAAAGGTTCTTGGAAAGGGGGGTAAGGAGAGAATAATTCCATTTGGGCAGAAACTAAGAGAGGAGATTGATACTTATCTAAAGGTTAAAAATGAAAATGGAATTTCAGATTCAGCTTTCATTACCACCAATAGAGGTAAACCAGCCTATCCTAAGCTGATTTATAATATTGTTAAAGAGAACCTTTCATTAGTGTCATCATTAAATAAGAAGAGTCCTCACGTGCTTCGTCACACTTTCGCAACTCATTTGAGCAATGAGGGTGCTGATCTGAATGCAATCAAGGAACTTCTCGGACATTCAAACCTCTCAGCTACTCAGGTCTATACTCACAATACGATCGAGAAGTTGAAGGACATTCATAAACAATCCCATCCAAAAGCTTAAAACTTACTGTTATGGACGTTACAATTCAAAGTATTCACTTCGATGCAGATTCAAAACTCAAAACATTCATCAATCGCAAGCTTGATAAATTGGAAACATTTGATGATAATATTTTAGCTGCTGACGTCTTTCTTAAACTTGATTCTCACCACTCTGTAAAGGAGAAAGTGGTGGATATTAAGGTCAATGTACCAGGAGTGACATTATTCACTTCCGAGTCAAGTAAATCATTTGAAGAATCAACTGATCTTGCAGTAGAAAATCTTCGCCGTCAACTGGTTAAAAGAAAAACGAAAATGTCCTGATTTTTTTCGTCCAATAAGTTGGCTTAATTCCACTATTATCAATATTTTTGCGTCCATTTCCGCAGAAAAAGAGGCCTTTTTTGCCCTGAAACTGTTGGGAAATGGGAGTTTGCCAATGTAGCTCAGCTGGCTAGAGCAGCTGATTTGTAATCAGCCGGTCGGGGGTTCGAGTCCCTCCATTGGCTCTTTGTTCTTTAATTATTGATCATCCCGAGATATCGGGATATATCATCGGGGAGATACTCAAGCGGTCAACGAGGACAGACTGTAAATCTGTTGCCTAAGGCTTCGTAGGTTCGAATCCTGCTCTCCCCACTTAGTCTTGTAGCGAAGTGTAGTTACAAGCCGATGATTTATAAAAGCGGGAGTAGCTCAGTTGGTAGAGCATCAGCCTTCCAAGCTGAGGGGCGCGGGTTCGAGTCTCGTCTCCCGCTCTTTTTAAATCGCCGATGTAGCTCAGGGGTAGAGCGTTTCCT
>CAXDOZ010000105.1:0-8037 GCA_963991145.1 uncultured Chitinophagales bacterium
GGCCATTCCAGGATAAATGAGACTCCCGCTTAATGGAAGGTTCTCCAATACTTTTGCTGTTCCTGTCTCATTACAACGATCAAACAGGCTGCCTCCTAAAACACTAAGGCTAACAAAATAATTATCAGCTGTTGAGTCGGGAATTAAGTATAGGGTTAACCCATTATTTAGTTGAAATCGAAATCCTTCTTGCCCCTGAAGAAATTGGCAGCAAAATGCAAAAAGGGCTAGGGTTAAAACTTTACGCATAAAACGACTTAATGAAGCGAAGTTAAGGAAAGAGGAGTTTCCATTTTCCTTTGACTTTGGATATATCCACAAAAATCAATGAATAGTAAGATGCTGAGGCTGAAGGTAGCCTGGGTTTAGACTTATCACTCCAAAATGATAAAGGTTAAGGGAGAGCTTAACATCTTCAGAATAACGAATAAGCTCCCAGGCTTCTGTCATTTCCCTGCTCCAATAAATATCGTCCATTACGATCAGACCCATATCTGTAAGGTGGTCTGTAGCCCATTGGAAATATTTCACAGTGCTTTCCTTAGTGTGATTCCCATCGATATAGATCAGGTCGAATTTAGAATCTTCTAGTGTTGGCAAGACCGAATCAAAGCTTCCTTCAATGACTTCCACTGATTCTAATCCAAGCTCTGAGAAGTTTTCCCTGGCTTTCGATGCAAGCTCAGATCTGAATTCTATAGAGAAAACAAGGGCATTAGAGCCTTTTGCAAGGTAGGAGGTTCCAATGCCTCCTGATGTTCCGAGTTCAAGGATCTTTTCCGCATCGACGAATTCTGCAATTAGATAAAGTAATTCACCTTTCCTTTTGCTAGAACTGCTTCTCGCTATTTGAGCACCGATTGTAACTGGCTTATCTGAATTAGTTCCTGCTCCTTTGTCAATTGAAAGGAGAGGAGTGTTGTCTGTTACAGCAATCCTTCTTTGCCTTTCAATCGAATCCTGAACATCCTCAGGCATTCTTGATCGTAAGACCTTATTCATGAATTGAAATGCATATGGTGAATGCATGCGAATTCTTGATTGAGCCTTCAATCTGTATAGTAAATATGAAACCACCTGATGGTATCGATCACTCATCAGAATCTAATTTGACGAAATTGGCGTAATTGAAGCTTCTGTTTTCAACACATTAAATCTTCCTTATTGGGGAAATCTAATCTTTGAACTTGAGTCAGAATCTTATTTTTGAGGGATAAACCCAATTTGATGAGACAAAAACTTCTTACTCTTCTTCTATTATCCTTTTGGTTTATACCGATGGAAGTGTTTGGTCAAAATGGGATTTATATTGGCCCTCAAGCCGGAGTAAACCTATCATCAACCTTCTTTCAAAATACTTCGGAGCTTTTTAGAAATTTTCCTGAAAAGGAAGGGTCGGGGATTGCTTACCTTCCAACGATCGGCTATACCGCCAGAGTGAATTTTGGAATTCCCTTGTCAAATCATTGGTCAGTGCAGCTAGGCCTAGGCTATACTCAGGGAGGACAGAAGTATGAGGACACTTATCAGCTGCTAGATGGGCCACTTAATGTACAATGGAATGTTAGACTGGGCTATCTGCAATTTCCGCTTTTAGCTCGCTACAGTTCACATTCATTTGGAGACAATGTGAGCTTTTCAATGAGTTTTGGCCCAACGATTGGAATTATGGTCCAGGGGAGCGATGAAGCGATCTTTAACGGTGTTCCGGATTCAATGCTTGCAGATCCATTTATTAAGTATAATACACTGGATCTTGGATTAGAGATCAACCCAGGTGTAGATATCTATTTTAGCAAGACCACCTTTCTCACTGTTGCTTTTCATGCCTATGTAGGTCTCGTTAACCTGAATGGAGCGTATTATGAACAATACATCCCTGAGGGACAGGATGGATTAAAGAGTCAACGCAATCTCTTTATGGGACTTCATGTAGGTTTTAACTGGATCATCGAGCAGCGATACCGCAATCGCTGGCACTGATCTTAGAACTGATACTGAACTGAAAAGGTCATGTTTCTTGGAGCTTCGAGAAATGCCGGACGAAGCGTGTAGAGTTTATTTCCAATATTCTTGATAATGAAGTTCGCTCTAAAGTGATCACTGAAAATGTAGCCCAGTCTTAGGTCAAAGACCCAAAATCCTTTTGTATTCGCAGCTCTGAACTCTGAAAGTCCCGGGATGATCCCTTCATAAACAGGGTCAATAACTTCAAGGTATCCGATATAAAGAGCGGCTGCTCCTAAGTCTAAACCCTTGAATGGTGTGATCTGAACGTCTGCTTTGAAGTTGTGAAAGTTCCTGTAAGGCAGATACTTTTCGGAAGTCGGATCACTAGGATCGTGATCAAGGTTGATAGGGTAGGTATAGGTATAACCAATGAGGTATTGGAAAGGAATCTTAAAGATCTCTCCCTGACTGAATGTTGAGATCTCAAATCCTGAGATCCTTGCATTTGTGATATTGATCGACCTAAAGCCAAATCCACCCACCGGGTCACTTGGCTCACCCCATAGACCGCCTCTGAATTCAATCATATTTCTGTACTGTGATACAAATCCACTTAGGTCAAAGTAACCTAGCCAGGTGCCTAGTTTTACTCCTTGCTTGATCCCGATCTCCGAACTCCAACCTGTTTCAGAAATTAGATCCGGATTTGGATATACATATGTTCCCGAGCTACTGATCTGTACAAATAATTCCGCTGCCGTTGGGAAGCGATAGCCCTGTCCGAATGAGGCTCTTAGATTTGTTCCTTCCGTAATTTGCCAATTGATTCCGGCTCTGATAATCGGTTTTACCGGAATGCTGATTCGGTTTGTAGAATCGCGGTTCAAAGCCCAGTTCCAAAACTTCATATCGTGGTCTGTCCGAAGTGAATCAACCTGATAGTATTCAAGTCTGATCCCGGCATTCAGAGTAAAGACATTAGCCCATTTCTTTTCAAATTGAGCATATGCTCCAATATTTCCACTCTTGTGGTTCCCGAATGTAATTGTGCGGGCATTGGTGAAATAGGTAGTCGCTCCGGAAGTGATTGTAAAGTCTCTATCAGAGTATCTCTTCAAGAAGGTGTAATCAGCGAAGTACATGTTTGAGTTCGTGTACTCATTGTCATCTGTATTTGAGATCTCCTGATTGTAAAACCTTGTCTTTAAAGAGTGTCGATTGTCTTTCTTATCGTAGAAGTTTACAAATGGATCAAGAGTGATGGTTCTCTTGTACTGAGTAGTGTAGGCATCCTGATATGGCTCGTACTGTGCCGTATCCAATCCATTCCAAAAGAAGAAGAATCCACCGCTCTCATGCATGAAGTTTGCACTCATCCCAACATTTAATCGAGGTGCGTTTTGAGGTCTCCATTTTAGCTTTCCATTCATTCGGATACGCTTGATGTCGGCCGTTTCTGTATAACCTGCATCTTGCTTATAGTTAGCTGCAAAAGCAACATCCAGCGTCTTAAATCTTCTAGAGTGGCTGAAGCTTCCATTTCCGAATTTTCTCAGTTGTAAGAATTGCTTGCCATCTGAGGTTTCTCGAGTCCAGTTTCTGCTTATGTTCTTGTTATTTGGCTGATTATAGAAACCGAAGTTCAGGATCAATTTTGTTTGCGGTGTATTGGTTGGATCTACTGTTTGGAAGTTTACTACTCCATTCAAAGCAGAAGATCCGTACAAGGCCGATGAAGCTCCCTTTATCACTTCTATCTGCTCAATATTCTCAGCGGGCATGGATTCCCAAAGCACACGTCCATTGTCAGGTGAAAACATTGGGAGACCATCCACAAGAAACATTACTCTACTGGCGGCTCCGTTGCTGTATCCACTTCCTCCTCTAATACTTGCTCCTTCTCCTAAGACCTGAAAACCGGGGATCTTATTTAAGGTTTCATCAGCAGTTGTAGTGGCATTATTAGTGATGAAAGATTCCTTTACAACCTCCATACTTACAGTAGTCTCCGACAGGTCCTTTTTAAACTTCCCTTCAGAGCTTACTGTCACTCCCTCAATGATCTTTGAGGCTTTTGCAAAAATGATATCCCGAGTTTCTGTTTGCCCTGCTGTCAATTCAAGTGTGATCTCCTGAGCCTCATAGCCCAGGTAGCTGAATTGAATTGTAACGGTGCCGGGATCGACTTCCAACTTATACTTTCCCGCGAAGTCTGTTGTTGTGCCATTGGTAGTTCCTGCCTGAACTACGTTCACTGCAAATAACTCTTCACCTGTTTCCGAATCCGTGATCTGTCCCTGAATACTAGCCTTTTGCCCATATAGAAATAGGGGGCAAAGGAAAAAGAGTAAAAGTCCTTTCCTCATTCGTGTCGTTTGCTCAAAAATAAAAATCCTACTGAATCCTGTTGAATATCTAGAACTGCCAATTGAACTGGAAGACAATATTTGTAGGATCCTGCAATTCAGCTGGTCTTTCCATATACTCCATATTCAAAATGTTCTTCGCAATTACAGCGAGTTTCAGTGTGGGGGTGAAGTTGTAGGCAATTCTTAAATCTATCTGAGTTGTGCCTCTGCCATTAAATCTCTCTCTCCATTCCTTTAGACCACTAAATGCCTGAGTTCCAATAAAGGGCTCTAGTGCAATTGCTCCGTCAACGAAGAATCTATCAATGTTTTCCTGCCAGCTAGTGAAGATCAGGGAGCCGCCAAAGTCAAGTTTATTCCAGGAACTCTGAATGTCGATCTTGAAGTTATGAGTGCTTCTATATTTCAGGATATTCTCTTCAGAAGTTGAGGTCTCAGCGTATGTGCCAGGATCTTCAACCTCATTTCCATTTACATCGTAAAGAGTAAGGGTGTCATTCCAGTTGAGGGATTTAGGAACGATGTAAGTATATCCCATCAAGATCTCCAGAGGGAACTTACCGATCTGTCCTCTGCTAAAAGCCGAGAATTCAAATCCTCCAATAATTGTTTGACCCACATTCTGAGCTGAAAACCCAATGCCTGTAAATCCTGGAGCAAACTGCCCAAATGTAAACTCCATCATATCCTCATATCTGAGTAGGAATCCGGAGATATCTGCATATCCTATCCAGGTCTGTGCCTTATTCTTGAACTGCTGCTTGAAACCGATCTCTGCGCTCCATCCAGATTCTGCTTCCAATCTTGGATTTGGGAAGATTCCAATACCACCAACATTGGTTGATACAAATTTCTCTGCAAGAGATGGGAAACGATAACCCTGTCCCCAGGACGCACGAATGTTACTTCCCTCTTTGATCTGATAGCTTAGACCAAAGCGAACTACGGGTAATGCGTCAGATTTGAAGGAATCTACTTTGAAGTACTCATATCGAGCACCTACTGAGAAGTTAAGCGTGTTGTTGAAGAATTTGAAGTCTCCCTGTACATAGGGAGCCAGATTATAGCCGGTATGCTTTCCAACCAGGGACTCTTCAACGCTTCCTCCTGGAGGAGGTTTAACATCTGAAAAGGAGGCTGCAAACCCAGTCGTAAAACTGGCAGAGTACTTCGCTTTGAAGATCCTTTTTTGATACTGGAACTCTCCGAAGTAGAGATTCCCCACGTTCCCTTGATTTGTATTGTTCTTGTTAACTGTTCGATAGTAGCGAGACCTAAAAACGTACTTGTTCTTCTTGGAATCAAAGTAATCAACTGTAAAATCGACATTCATCCTTTGATTCTTATAGTCCGAGGCAGAACCGGGCAAGGGTAGGAGTTGTGAAGTATCTATCCCATCCCAAAGGAAAAAGGTATATCCCTTTCCGTAATTATGAGTGTAGTCCACACCAAATCGTAGGTTCTTTACCTGCTTAGGCTTATAAAACCAGTTTGTTGTTATTCTTCCTTCCTGATATGATGCCCTGTTCTTATAGCTCATATCTGAAATGAAATTTGCTCCTGCTACTAAACCAACCTGATCTCCGATCATTCTTCTGTGAGCTATGGTGGCTCCTGAAATGAATGGGTGGACTCTGTTAGAATCATTCCACCATATTGATTGCTTGTTCCTTGGATTGAAATAAGGACCTGCATATAGTGTCATCCTGGTATATGGGGTCGCATTCGGCTCGGCCAAACGGACATTTACAATTCCATTCAATGCAGAGGATCCGTAAAGAGCCGAAGCTGCACCTTTGATGACTTCGATCTGCCTCACATTTTCAGTTGGGATTGAAGACCATCTCACATCACCTGCATCTGCGGTGATCATAGGCATGTCATCCACTAAAGTCATGACTCTTGTACCTGCTCCATATGACCAACCTGAGCCTCCTCGAATATTGATCTGCCGGTCAGTTGAAATAACTCCTGGAACCTTATTCAAACCTTCCTCAATGCTGATTATATTGTTGTTTTCCAACAGGTTATTTCCCACAACCTCAAGTGAAACCGTAACCTCTTCAATATTGGCTTCATACTTTGTGGCACTTACAACTACCACATCGAGAAGCTCCTTTTTTTCGGATAGAGTAACGTTTTGAGTTGTAGTAGAACCTGATGTTATGACAACCTCGATGATCTGATCTTCCATCCCCAAATAGCCATAGGTGACGGAATAGGTTCCGGCCTCAAGATCGATAGAGTAATTACCATCAAAGTCGGTAACCGTAGCAAGACCTGCCTGCATATCGATGATAATATTTGCACCGTAGAGTCCGGTGCCAGATTTTGGATCTGTTACTGTTCCTGTTAAGACCCCCTTTTGAGCATTGAGGTGAAGGAAGTTGAGAGCAAACAGAATAACTAGAAGTAAAGCCTTCTTCATAGGGATGTTTGGTGGTTTAAGGGTGCTCCGAATTTAAGGATGTCTAACTATATGGTTTACGAATTTTTCCAACTATGTAAATAAGATGTTAAAAACCTTAACTATCAAAGCCTACAGATGACATCAAATGAAGTTTTAGATGTATTTTAGAAATCTAAGATCGACTCATGAAAAAAGCCCTTACCCCCTTTGTGATCTTGATGATCACCTTTTTCAGTTTTCAATCCAATGCTCAATGTCCAAACTGCCAAATTGTGAGCTGTTCTTCAACAGTTCCAGATGGTGGTTTATGTGACACTGCCATTCCTCCAGGCATGGCCAATCAACCGTACGATGAGGACGTAAGCTTTTACCTTCCAAATTCTGCAACGATATCAGGGACGACTGTAAGTCTTCTAAGAGTTAAGATCATTGGAATTGGTGGACTTCCCTTTGGCCTTGATTGGGAATCAGATAAGTCTCCTTCTAACGAGTATTTTCCTCCAAATGGGGAGAATGACGGATGCGTTAAGATCTGCGGAACTCCTATTGTGCCAGGTAACTATACCGTAACCGTCTTTCTTGAAGGAGATGTGAATACTCCTATTGGGCCATTAAACAATCAGCCACTCAACTATTCGATAAATGTTAGGGTACTTCCTGACACATCAAGTGGAGGAGGAGCTTTTACCTTCAACTATTCTCCAACCACAGGATGCGGGACAACAGATGTTGAGTTTACGACCAAATTTCCTAGCAATGGAGTTTCAGGTTATAGCTATTTCTGGGATTTTGGGAACGGGAACCGCAGTAGTAGTGAGATTCCAGGTATTCAAAACTACCCTCCAGGCACTTACACAGTGATTTCCACTGTAACTATTGATACTGCAGGGTACAGATTGTCAAATATTTCGATTGATGCATTAAGCTGTAATGATTGCGCTCCCTTGATCGGTTGTTTAGGTCTTCCATCAGAATCACCTGACCCATATGTCTATCTGCATCCAAATGGAAATGGGACCGGACCTACTCTCTTGAATCCTACACCGAATTTCACTGACGTAGTAGTTCTTCCCATAAACATTCCAATAAATAGTAGCACTTTTCAAGTTGCTCAATTATCGGCGACTCCTTACTCCATTAAGGTTATTGATGATGATTCAGGTAACCCGCTTGGTGGAGGAAATGATGCTTGCGGTGTGGCAGCTTTCTTCGGCCATACGGCCGGATCAACTACAATCAATGGGACGAATGGTCTAACAGTAACCTGTCTCTTATACACATCTGACGCTGCCGACGAATAGAGAGGTG
>CAXDOZ010000106.1:0-8020 GCA_963991145.1 uncultured Chitinophagales bacterium
CATATTGAAGAAGCTGGATCTGAGCATCCATTTCAGATTTGTCCACCACTTCAGGAAGCACCATTGGATCCGGTTTTGGCTGTCTGACCACAATCCTGATTGTGCGGTCCTCTTTCACGAAGCTTTCTGGTATTGGTTTCTGATTGATAACAGCCCATGGCTCAAAGTCCTCATTGTAAACCGTGTCCTCAATCTCATAGGTCAGGTTCTTCTTTTCAAGGATTGCAATGGCATCCTCAACATGAAGACCAATCAGGTTAGGCACTCCAATCTTTTGACCATGTCGAGTGTAATTGTCAAGTGAAAACAAGACAGCCCATATCAGCGCTGCAATAATGACTCCTGCGATCAATAGATTGATCATTATTACACCTGCAGGTGATTTGAAAAAGTTCTTTTTTGGTTTCTGTTCTGTCACTTGATGTCTTGACTAAGTCCGCAAATCTAATTTTTCGATCTCTATTATTTGAAACGCCTTTTCCACTAGGATAAGGTCTCTTTAATGCAATTGCTGAAGAACTGTTCGAGAGACCAGCCATGTGCTTCTGCCATTTGTGGTACAATGCTCTCTCCGCTAAAGCCAGGTATAGTGTTCACTTCCAGGAAGTAAAACTCATCTCCCTTTAGGATGTAATCAAATCGGGCTATTCCATTACATCTTAGTTGTAGGTAAAGATTCTTTGAGATTTCCTGACATTGGTCTCTGAGTTCATCTGAAATTTCAGCAGGCGTGATCTCTTCAGACTTGCCAAGATACTTGGCCTCATAATCAAAGAACTCATTTTCTGTCCTGATCTCTGTCATAGGGAGAGCTAAAAGCCCGCCCTGGTATTTCATCACAGCACAGGTCAGTTCCCGTCCTTTTATTTCTTCTTCTACTAAAACCTCCTCATCAAACTCCATTGCCTTTTGAATTGCCGAATGAACCTGCTCTTTTTTCTCAACTCTGGAGATTCCATAGCTGGAGCCATTCTTGTTCGGCTTAACAAATACTGGAGGGTTCAGGTGCTGAAGCTTGCGGGCGCAATCTTCCGGACTTTCCCATTCAAAGACCAAACCGCTATTCGCCATTTTTACTCCGGATGATCGAATGATTTGTTTTGTAGTGTCTTTACTGAAGGTCACCGCGCTTGTCCATACCCCTGAGCAGGTGTATGGGATTCTGAGTAAATCTAAATACCCCTGAAGTTTACCGTCCTCTGCAGGAGTACCATGAATTGCAACAAAGGCAGCATCTACAGATAGTCTGTCTTCTCCAATTACAAGATGAAAGAAGTCTTTGTCTACATGACCAACATGTTGGTGTTTGTGGAATACCTCCCATTGATGATCGGCCCTGAGGACTACCTTAAAGACATTGTATTTATTCTTTGGGAGGTTCTCGTAGATCACATTTGCACTCTTGAGCGAGATCTCAAGTTCTGAAGCATTTCCACCTGTGATTACAGCAATCACCGGCTTGTCATTATTCCAATCCACCATAGGACCAAGATACGCTCAAGGACAAAAAGAATTGCCTAAAAACATCATGCCTATTCCCCTCTTCCAAAATCATTGACCAGTTTATTAAACAAATAGATTCCTCTAAAGCTATCTTTGCGCGGAATTTGAATTTATGCAAGTAGAATATCGTCTTGAAAAGCTGATTGAGTTTGGGAAAACGCTAGGAGAAAAGCGCAATGAGATCCCATTTGATATTGTAAAGCAAAAGAACCCCTGGTTCGAAAAGGTCTTTGTAGAGCACGCATTGGATGCTGTTCTTGACCAATATCTCAATGAGGAAGCACTCAGGTCATTTGCCGAGAAATACGAGTTCTCTGATAAGGCTCCAAAAACAGTTGGACTCATTCTAGCCGGTAACATTCCTCTTGTTGGCTTTCACGATATTCTGATGACCTACCTTTCAGGTCATAGACTAGTTGTGAAACCCAGCTCTAAAGATGATTTCCTCACTCCTTTAGTATGGCAGTTATTTGAAAGCATTGATCCAGGAGCAAAAGAACAGATCAAATGGGTAGAGAAGCTTGAAAAACCCGATGCAGTTATTGCTACAGGCAGTAATAATAGCTTCAGGTACTTCGATCATTACTTCAAAGACATTCCAAATTTGCTGAGAAAGAATCGCAGTTCGGTGGCTGTTCTATCTGGGGAAGAGAGCGATGAGGAATTAAAGAAGCTCAACTCAGACATCTTCGAATACTTTGGTTTGGGATGCAGGAATGTCTCGATGCTATTCATCCCTGAAGACTTTGATCTCAAGAGGATCTTTGAAAACTCTCACGACTACGAATGGCTGCTGATAACCGTCCGTTCCGCAACAATCACGACTACCGTCTGGCAATGTACGTGATGAACAGAGATGAGCATCTCGCTAATGATTATATGACTTTGAGAGCTTCTGATCAAATGCAATCGCCGCTTGGAGTCGTGCATTATCAGCGCTATAAAAATGCTTCAGATGTGGATTTTTATACGTCTACTAATCAAGAAGATATACAGGCATTAGTATCTAAAGAGTCAATTCCTTTTGGGGAGGCCCAACAACCAAGAATTGACAGCTTCGCTGACAATATTGATACAATGAAATTCTTACTGGGACTGTATTAGGAAACAGCCTTTTCGACTAAGAGATGCTCTTGCAGCTTCTCAAGTGTATAGTCAATCTCCTCTTGCTTGGTAAATCTGCAGAAGGAGAATCTAATTGGCTGATAACCATCGGGCAGATTAAGCTCAGCAATTACATGAGATCCAACGCTTGAGCCAGAACTGCATGCACTTCCCCCACTAACTGCTATTCCGTCCATATCGAGATTGAACATCAACATTTCAGTTTTTCGTGAAGGCGGGAAGGCCACGTTTAGCACTGTGAAAAGGCTGTTTTCAGAGATGTCTCCATTGATGATAGCATCGGGGAAAAGCTCCTGGATCTTTTCAGCCATGTAGTTTTTCAAGCCACGGACGTATTCGATCTCATGATCGAGATCTTCGTATGCAATGCGCATTGCGCAAGCCATTCCCATGATACCGGCAGTGTTTTCAGTGCCTGCTCTCATATTTCTTTCCTGGGCTCCACCTTCGATAAATGGGCAGATCTTCACATCTCCTTTCACATAAAGGAATCCCACGCCTTTTGGACCGTGAAACTTATGAGCAGATCCTGTAATGAAATCAATAGGAGTCTCGCTTAGATTGAATCGGTGATGTGCAATGGTTTGCACTGTATCAGAATGGAAAAGGGCATTATGCTCTTTGCATATTGCCCCAACCTCATCGAGATCGATCATATTTCCGATCTCATTATTCGCGTGCATAAGGCTGACGAAACATCGTCCGTCGATGCTGGAAAGTAATTCTCTTAGGTGATTGATATCTACTCTCCCTTTTTCATCAAGGTTTACATAGTGAACTTCAATCTCACCGGTTTCATCCATAGCATGCAGAGGATGTCCTACAGCATGATGCTCTACCTTACTGGTGATTGCATGTTTGATACCGTAATCCTTAATGCAATTCTTAATGATCGTGTTATTGCTTTCTGTACCACAACTAGTAAAGAAGATCTCTGCAGGTGCAGCTCCAAGATGAGAAGCGATCTCTTTCCTTGCTCTTTCAATTGCGGCTCTGGTCTTCCTACCAAAACCATGAACCGAGCTTGGGTTGCCGTAATTATCTCTTAGGTAAACTACCATTTCATCTACTACCCGAGGGTCGACAGCAGTAGTCGCAGCGTTATCTAAATATACTTTCATCTAGCATTAGGATTAAGGCTGCAAAAATAAGCAAAAATTGCCTGCTAACTAATAGCTAGAGCCTCTTCAACGATGCGCTGTGCAAGGCTATCAGCCGATTCCTGACTGCCACTTTCAGTATACACACGAATGATCGGTTCTGTGTTTGACTTTCTCAGGTGGACCCACTCACTCTCAAAATCGATCTTTACACCATCTGTAAAGTCTACGCGCTCAGAGGAATATTTCTCTGCCATCGCCTTTAGGATCATATCTACATCGATCTCCGGGCTAAGCTGGATCTTCTCTTTTGCCATGAAATAAGCAGGGTAGCTAGCTCTAAGCTCAGTAGCTTTCATGCCCTTCTCAGCCATATGAGTTAAGAACAGAGCAATACCTACAAGAGCATCTCTTCCGTAATGAAGAGCAGGGTAAATTATACCACCATTTCCTTCCCCACCAATCACGGCGTTTTCTTCTTTCATCTTAGTAACAACATTCACTTCGCCTACGGCGGATGCAAAGTATTTCAGGCCTTTAGCCTCAACTACATCCCTTAGGGCGCGGGTAGAACTGAGGTTGCTAACAGCAGAGCCTGGATTGAAGCTTGTAATGTAATCGGCGACAGCCACCAAAGTATATTCTTCTCCAAAGAGATTCCCGTCTTCACAGGCAAAGACCAATCGATCAACATCTGGATCTACGGAAATACCAAGGTCTGCTCCCTCCTTTCTAATCGTCTCACTTAGATCAGTCAAATGCTTTGCCAGGGGCTCAGGATTATGAGGGAATTCTCCATTGGGCGTGCAGTATAGCTCAACAACATGCTCTACCCCAAGAGCTTTTAAAAGCTGCGGAACTGCTATCCCTCCCGATGAGTTGACAGCATCAACAACTACCTTGAGGTTTAAAGATCGAATTGCATCGGGCTTTACTTCAGGCAAAGCCAAAATGGAAGCAATATGTCTTTCTATGTACGAGTCGTTTGTGGTGATCTTACCAATGTTCTCAATATCAGCGTAAGCTTCATAAGGCCTTTCGGCCAGATTTAGGACTTCCTGCCCATCAGCAGCAGATATGAATTCTCCATGCTCATTCAGAAGCTTTAAAGCGTTCCATTGTCCGGGGTTATGGCTAGCTGTGAGAATGATTCCTCCACCAGCTTCTTCCCATTCAACTGCCATCTCAACTGTGGGTGTGGTAGAAAGGCCAAGGTCAACTACATCAAGCCCTAATCCTACAAGAGTTCCTGAAACCAGATTACTGAGCATTTCACCGCTCTTTCTAGCATCTCGTCCAATAACGATCTTCTTCTTTTCAGAGTGGTTAATGACCCACTGGCCAAAGGCCGCGCTGAACTTTACAATGTCTTCCGGGGTAAGATTATCTCCTGGCTTTCCTCCTATAGTGCCACGAATTCCTGAGATGGATTTTATCAGTGTCAAATTTTGGTATTTTGGCGCAAGTTAAATGAACGAATGCGGAGCTTTCGCACCAAATAGCAGGCTTTTTTACACATGGGCAAAGATTGGTTCGAGTCTTGGTTTGACACCTCGTACTATCATATTCTATACGGCGACAGAAACGATGAAGAAGCTCAGTTCTTCATGGATAATCTAATTGATTACCTCCAACCCAATTCAGGCTCGAAAATCCTCGATATGCCATGCGGGAAAGGTCGACATTCCAAGTACCTCGCCTCTTTTGGCTTTGATGTATTGGGTGTAGATCTATCCGAGAATAGCATAAAAGAAGCATCAGAGTTTACATCTGAAAATCTGTACTTTCAGGTCCATGATATGAGAAAGCCGATCCCGGGATCTCAGTTTCATTACATCTTCAATCTGTTTACAAGCTTTGGATACTTTGATTCCAGGGAAGACAACATTAATGTGCTCCATTCTGCTTACATGAATCTGGTCAGGGGTGGAATCATTGTGATCGATTTCATGAATAGCTTTAAAGTGGCTGGAAACCTGAATCCAAAAGAAGAAATAGAAAAGCAGGGTATCAGATTCAATATTGAACGAAGCCTAAGGAAAGGGAAGATCGTGAAGTCTATTGAGTTTAAAGCAAATGATCAATGGCTCAATTTTGAGGAGCAGGTTCAGGCATTTACACTCAAGGATTTTAAATCCATGTTCAAGGAAACCGGATTCGAGCTCATCGATCACTTTGGAGACTATGAGCTGAATTATTATCACGCCAATACATCAGATCGACTGATCTTAATAGCCAGAGCTGTTTAATGGAAAGCATTATAGCATTAGATAAGGAGATCTATATCTGGGTTCAGGAAAACCTTCGGACAGAGTTTTTAGACTTGTTTGTTCCATTCCTGAGAATGAAGATCACCTGGATCCCACTCTACCTTTTCCTCGCCTTTATTCTTTGGCAGGAGCACAAGAAGAAAGCCATTTGGTTTATACTGGGAACATTGTTGGTTGTTGGCCTGACTGATCCGATAAGCAGTCTGTGGTTGAAAAAGCTATTTGCCAGACCAAGGCCCTGTGAAACAACAGAGCTTCTTCCCTACTTCCCCAATCTTATTCATTGCAGCGCAGCCTTCAGCTTTCCTTCTTCCCATGCCGCCAACCACTTCAGTATAGCTGTTTTCCTTGGACTAAGTCAATTGCCCAATAGTAAGAGGCTTTTACCAATGCTTCTCGTTTGGGCGACTGCCATTTGCTTTGCTCAATTATACGTTGGAGTCCACTATCCCAGCGATCTAATTGCAGGTGCATTATTGGGGAGCCTGATTGCAGTGCTTGTATATTTGCCCTTTCAAAAATTCATAAACAGAACCTAAGATGCCTTTCGAATTCATAACCTTAGAAAAAGAAGCCAGACCACAGATTGCACTAATTCGTCTTAATCGTCCAAAAGAGCTGAACGCATTAAATCTTCAGCTTATGGGAGAGTTAAAGCAGGCATGTGCTGACTTAGATAATGATGACGATGTGCGTGTTATCGTGCTTACGGGAAATGAAAGAGCCTTCGCCGCAGGTGCTGATATTAAGCAGATGGCGAATAAGACTGCTATCGACATGAATAAGATCGACCAGTTTTCTACCTGGGATCAAATTAGAAAAACAAAGAAGCCAATCATTGCAGCTGTTTCAGGATTTGCTCTTGGTGGAGGATGTGAATTGGCAATGCTTTGCGATATGATCATTGCCTCTGAATCTGCAAAGTTTGGTCAGCCTGAGATCAAGATCGGTGTTATGCCAGGAGCAGGTGGTACTCAAAGATTGACAAGAGCAGTTGGTAAAGTCAGAGCAATGGAAATGGTTTTGACCGGAAACTTCATATCTGCTGAGGAAGCTCGCCAAGCAGGACTAGTGAACAAAGTGGTGCCTGTTGAGCTTTATCTGGATGAAGCGTTTAATCTCGCTTCTCAAATTGCAGCTTTAAGTCCAGTTTCGGTTGCCCTTGCTAAGGAGTCTGTAAATCAAGCATTTAATACTTCTCTTGATCAAGGTCTCATGTTTGAAAGAAAGAACTTCTACCTCACTTTTGCTTCGGAGGATCAGAAGGAAGGAATGGCTGCTTTTGTAGAGAAGCGCAAGCCTGATTTTAAGGGCAAATAAGCATGAGATTCTTTCGAAAGAAACTACTACCAATACTTGTCGTTGCCGGGTTATTGATCTTCTCCGGTTATCTCTATAAGAAATACAGAATTGCTCCGGACATCGAGTTTCCAGAGGTTGAAGTAGTTGATTTGAACGAGAATCCTGTCGAGATCAAGGAGTTGACAGATGGGAAGCTCACACTTCTGGTTTTCTGGGCTACCTGGTGCGGAGTCTGCAGAGAAGAAATCCCACACCTGGAAGCTCTGGAGGGGAAATTCCCAGAAGATAAATTCCAGATCGTGATGGTTAGTGACGAACCTATTGAGGAGATAGAGTCTTTTATCTCAGATAAGTCCTACCCATTTCTATTCCTCAAACTGGTTGGAAAGTCAAGCGAATTGGAGGTCCACAAGATCCCTACTTCTTACTTGATCAAAGACGGAGTATCTGTTGATGATGAAGTAGGTCTTTACGATTGGTCTGGTGAAGAAGGACTGAGCCGTATTGAAGATCAGCTCTAGCTTTTCTCGTATTGCTGAACTTCTTCGTGGAAGTAATCTAGCTCGATCCCCACTTTTCTGAACATCTCTTCTGATTCTGCGCCTTTGTGATACTTGCGCTCACAAACAACTCTTGTGATACCGCAGTTGATGATCAACATAGCGCAGACTCTGCAGGGAGTCATTCGGCAATAGAGCGTTGCACCTTCCAGTGCTACGC
>CAXDOZ010000107.1:0-8013 GCA_963991145.1 uncultured Chitinophagales bacterium
GTCCCAGTGTGGCTGATCATCCTCTCAGACCAGCTACCCATCGACGTCTTGGTGAGCCGTTACCTCACCAACTAACTAATGGGACGCACGCTTATCTCTATCCGCCGGAGCTTTAATCATTCTCAGATGCCTTCGTATGATGTTATGGAGTATTAATCCCAGTTTCCCGGGGCTATCTTCCTGATAGAGGTAAATTGCGTACGCGTTACTCACCCGTCCGCCGCTCGTGTATTTCCGAAGAAACCTTACCGCTCGACTTGCATGTATTAAGCCTCCCGCTAGCGTTCATCCTGAGCCAGGATCAAACTCTCCGTAGTAAAAGAGTTGATTGAACCTAACGTTCAAAGTGTTTTGACAAGTTGTTATTCTACTTACCTATAATAGGTGTGCTTTTCCTATTCCAATATTTCAAAGAACTTAAATGTTCGTTTTGTTCGCTCTGAAAGCGGATGCAAATGTAAGAACCTTTTTTGCTTTTCACCAAGCTGCGAAAGAAAAATTTTAAAGTTTTTTTTCGGCCCTGTCTAAACCCCCAGAAAACTCTAGAAAATCAAGACTTTTAAGCCCGCTTAGCGAATCAATTTTAACGGCTTTTCAACCGTTTTCAATTCTAAATTTGATCTCTTCATGGAACGAACCCCTCACGTTTCCGTGAAAGGGAATGCAAATATAGATAAGCTTATCTTAACTTTCAAGCATGATCGAACATAAAAAGAGGAATTTTTGCTCCGGTCCGGCACATATGCCAAAAGCAGTTATTGATGATACCATACAGGCACTTTCCAACTTCCGAAATACGGGCTTGTCTATCACTGAGATATACCATCGAGACCTTCGATATATTGACCTGCTTGGAGAAACAAAAGCACTGCTAAATAATCTCTGTGATCTCCAGGATCAGTTCGAAATTCTCTTCCTTACAGGTGGAGCTACAGCACTCTTCGGTACAATCCCGGCAAACCTTCTTTCAAATGATAGGTCAGCAGCCTTTATTGATACAGGCAGATGGGCGGCCATGGCAATGGATGAAGCTTCCCTCTACGGACAGGTTAAATGCATCGCTTCAAGTGCTGATTCGCAATACGATCATATACCTATGGTAGAGGGTCTGAATGATCTCAATGATGCCTATCTACATATTACCTCCAACAACACGGTAATGGGTTCTCAATACCAGAACCTGCCAGATACAAATATCCCTCTTGTAGTAGATATGTCCAGTGATATACTTTCCCGTCCCTGCGACTATCAAAAGGCATCTATTATATATGCCGGTGCCCAAAAGAATCTCGGAGCTGCAGGAGTAACTATATGTCTTATTAAAAAGGACATGCTAAAAGATGGTCCGGTAAGATCACTTCAACGGACAGAGGATCTCTCTAAACATATTGCTGCAGCCTCAAATCTTAATACGCCTCCAGTCCTTAATATTTATATAGTAAATGCAATGCTCCATTGGATAGAATCGGAAGGGAAGGAATCCCTCTGGGAAGCAAATCAAAAGAAAGCTGATTTACTATATAAAGAGCTCGACCGAAATTCTCTGTTTGAGGCCCATGTTAAAGAAGGCTCAAGGTCAAATATGAATGTCACATTTAATTCCAGCTCAGCAGAACTTGAAGCGTCCTTTAAAAGCCTGGCTGCAGATTATGGCTTTGAACAGATCTCCGGACATCGATCAATTGGAGGAATGCGCGTGGCATTATATAATGCTATACCATTTGAATGGGTGGAAGACCTTGTAGAGTTGATGCAGCTATTCGAAGAGCAGCATTAATTATCAGGTATCAAGTAGAAGGTAGAATGACTGCCCTTCGGGCGGATTTCATTCGCTTCGCTCTGAAATTGCCTTAGGCAGGAGTCCTTCCTTATACCTTTTTCTATTTACATTCTACCAGGACAAAAAAAAGTCCCGCCGGGAAGCGGGACTCAATTGACATTAAGGAGGTTTATTCTACAATGAACTTACGCACTGATTGATCACCAGTTCCGGTGAAAGCGCGCAGGAAGTAGACTCCCTGAGGAAGATCGATCTGGTGCATCCATAAATGCTGACCGGCATCCTTCTGCTGAACCTCTGACACACTAACTACTCTACCCGAGAGATCTACGATCTCCCAACCTAGTTCAGTTGATTCAGTAAGAGTTATTGGAATATTGATTTGATTCTTAGCAGGATTAGGGAACACGTCTCCAAGAATATTGCTTTCAGATGGAGTAAAGATTCCTGTTGAGTTTACAACCTTCAATAGGATAGTAAGGTCGAAACTGAATGTTCCATCACTTGCTCTGAATACAGAGATATATGGATTAGGTCTTAGAGCTGAGATGTCCGGAGTCCAGGCGAAAGTTCCAATCGCCTTGTTAGGACCGCCATTCGCATTGAAGAAGAATGTAGCAGGATTCGAAGCCAATGTTAGAGGAGAACCATAAGCCTCCAATACAATATTGTCTGATGAATCTGGATCTTCAGCAGTAAGCGTGAAGCTGAATGGAGTTCCAACCGGAATGGTTTGCTCGTAATAGCCTCTGTCGTTTCTTGGTAAAGTCTCAGTATTTGTGAAGCTAGCGATCTGGTTGATCGTACTTACAGTGATATACTGCATGTCACGACGCATCTCGCCAATTTTCACTCCATTACGGAATTCTTCAATTAATACAGCTGCATCCCAGTTTCCAACAGTACTTGCAGTCCACATGATTGTTCCAGTAATTGGATCAATAGAGTAAGGACCAGTCGTATCAGATGCAGGAAGTGAATATCCGTTTACCATATTTCCACCTTGTGAAAGAGGAGTTACAATACTCCATGCAAGTGAATCCCCATCCGGATCGAATGGTAGTGGATTATACTGCCATGGAACATGGATTGGAAGGAAAACAACTGGAGGTACCAGGAAGAATGGAGAGCTATTTGGTGTAGCTGAGTCTGTAACAGTAATAATGTTACTCAGATACATTTGCTCTGATCCTGGATTAGCCATATTCAAAATGGCGTGATTTCTACAACAGTCACTCCAGCGGATATCATAAGTCCCGGTATCTGGGAAAGTGATCGTGTCGATAAAATTGTAAACTTCAACACCGTAAGGATACAATGGCATAAGCGAGCCAGATGTATTTGAGTCCTGTGGTGTACTTAATGAAGCTGAGAAGCTATTTCCGATTCCTACAATATCAAAATCAGCAGTTCCATCCATTGGGATTCCGAGCGTGTCCCTGTAGGTTGTGAGCTTGATTTGATATGTGTAACCGTGTAGGTGTTTAGTGAGCAGTTGGCTTCCCATTAGGTGGGTCGCCTTTGCGGGTGCAAAGCAGATTACTGCCAGCCCCACGAGGAGTAAAGTTCGTTTCATAGTAATAGATAGGCTTAGTTAGTCCTGCTAATTTAAGGAATAATTATATGTCACGGAAATATCATTAAACAGTTAGCAATTTTTGAAGCCCTTCTATGGCAATATCTGGAGCACCTTTTACTAAGTTTGGAGCTCAATTTTTCAAGAATCATGATCACAATTAGACCCTTTAAAGGTTTTAGGCCTCCGGCCGATATTGCCCAGAAAGTAGCTTCCAGACCATATGACGTGCTTAACTCAGAAGAAGCCAGAGCAGAAAAGGGAGACAATGACTACAGTTTCCTTAGAATTAATAAACCGGAAGTAGACCTTCCTGCTGGAACAGATCTCTATTCTGATGCTGTTTATGCAAAAGCCAGAGAGAATCTGGATTCATTTATCTCTGATGGCTGGTTACTTCAGGAAGATGCCCCTGCATACTATATATATAGACAGAAAATGGGCGATCATGAGCAAACTGGACTCGTTGCAGCTTCATGGATCGAAGATTACTTTGATGATCGCATCAAGAAGCACGAGTATACTCGCCCAAAGAAAGAGAATGATCGTATCCGTCACATGGCAACTCTCGGAGCTCATGTTGGACCTGTATTCTTCACCTACCCGGCCAGAGAGTCTATCGATTCAATTATCAGTTCCGTAACAGAGAACGAGTCTCCAGTTTACGATTTCGATTCAGGAGATGGAGTAGTGCACACCTTTTGGGTGCTAAATGATGAGGCGAAGATCAGTCAGCTTACAGATCTGTTTTCGAGAGAAGTGCCCGCTAGCTACATTGCAGATGGCCATCACCGTGCAGCTTCATCCGCAAAGGTGGGATTGCAGTTGAAAGAGAATAACCCAAATCATACCGGTGACGAGGATTATAACTTCTTCCTTTCGGTACTCTTCCCCGATGATCAATTGCAGATCATCGATTATAACCGAGTGATCAAAGACCTTAACGGTCATGGTAAGGAAGATTTCCTTTCATTGATCTCTGGACGTTTCGACGTAGAAGAAATCGGGGCGGAGCCCTTTAAACCTTCTAAACTGCACAAGTTTGGTATGTACCTGGATGGAAGCTGGTACAAGCTTAGCGCACATAATGAGATCTTAAACGACGATGATCCAATTGGAGTTCTTGATATCACTGTGCTAAGTGAGAATATTCTAGACCCTGTGCTTGGAATAAAAGACCAGCGAACCGATGAAAGAATCGACTTTGTTGGAGGGATCAGAGGTATGAAAGAGCTTCAGCGAAGAGTAGATAATGGTGAGATGGAACTAGCTTTCTCTATCTATCCGGTTTCTGTTCAACAGCTAATTGATATCGCAGATAGCGGAACGGTAATGCCGCCCAAATCAACCTGGTTTGAGCCAAAGCTTCGCTCTGGTCTTATCATCAATAAATTCGAGTAGCATCCATTCGCCTCGATAAAGCAATGCTTGTCGGGACAGGCCGCAGGGCTTAAAAGAGAACAAAATGAAGTTTGGAACAAAAGCAATTCACGCAGGGCAGAAGCCCGACCCAGCTACAGGAGCCATTATGACTCCTATCTACCAAACCTCTACCTATACCCAAAATGCTCCCGGCGACCATAAAGGTTTTGAATACGCCAGGACAAGTAATCCAACGAGATCTTCACTGGAAGCAAACATTGCGGGAATTGAGAATGGAAAGCATGGATTCTGCTTTTCTTCCGGCTTAGCAGCTCTCGATGCTGTCATCAAAACCCTGAACCCGGGCGATGAGGTGATCTCCACCAATGATCTATATGGAGGTTCTTACAGGTCCTTTTCTGGGATCTTCGATCGGTTTGGGGTGAAGTTCAATTTTGTTTCCATGGCAAATGCCTCTGAGATCGAGCAGCATTTTACCGATAAGACAAAACTGGTTTGGGTTGAAACTCCTACCAATCCAATGATGAATGTGATCGATATCGCGGCAGTTTGCGAGATCGCTCATGCTCATGGCGCAATCGTATGTGTAGACAATACTTTTGCGACACCGTTCCTTCAAAATCCGATCGACCTCGGTGCAGATATCGTTCTTCACTCGGCTACAAAATATCTTGGCGGGCATTCAGATGTGGTTCTTGGTGCACTTGTGTGCAATGACGATGAGCTTGCAAAGAAGCTTGCTTTCATTCAAAACAGCACTGGCGCAGTTCCTGGTCCGCAGGATTGTTTCCTGGTTTTAAGAGGTATCAAGACCCTTCACGTGCGAATGGATCGTCATTGTGAAAATGCAGCTGCAATTGCGAATTACCTGAAGTTGAATCCACTGGTGAAGCAGGTTTTTTGGCCAGGTTTTAACGAGCATCCAAACCACAACATCGCGAGGAAACAAATGCGAGGATTTGGAGGGATGATCTCTTTCAATTTAAAAGAGGATACGCTTGAAGCTGCCCGTAAGGTACTTTCATCTACTCGTTTCTTTAGCCTCGCCGAATCGCTGGGTGGAGTTGAATCATTGATCGGCCATCCCGTCACGATGACCCATGCCAGTATTCCGCTCGAAGAGCGCAAAAAGACCGGGATCACCGACTCATTAATTAGGCTAAGTGTGGGCATTGAAGACTCCCATGATCTTCTGGAGGATATTGAGAATGCCCTCGTCAGTTAATTCAGAAAAGACTCAAAAGCTTAAGCGTTTTCTCGATCAAAAGGTCGAGGAGTACAATAATCCCGAGTTCATCGATGGGGATCCAATCTCCATTCCTCATTCTTTCAGCCTTCGGCAGGATATAGAGATCAGCGCTTTCTGGACAGCGATGTTTTCCTGGGGCCAGCGCATTACCATCATCAATAAATCAAAGGAGCTCTTCGAGCTGATGGATGGAGCTCCACACGATTTTATTTTAAATCACCAGGAGGCCGACAGAAAGCGCTTTAAAGAATTTAAACACCGAACCTTCAACTTTGAGGATACGCTTTGCTTTCTTGAGTTTTTGCAAAGCTTTTTCATGGAACACCAAAGCTTAGAAGAAGCCTTTTTAATTGGGCCTCCGGCCGATTGGGAGCAGCGCTTGAGCAACTTTCACAACTTGTTCTTCGAATCGGAATTTGCTCCACAGAGAACCCGAAAACACGTAGCTACACCTGCCAGAGGATCCACCTGCAAGCGGTTGAATATGTTCCTTAGGTGGATGGTAAGAAAGGATGATAAGGGCGTTGATTTTGGAATTTGGGATAAGATAGATCAGGGGACCTTGATGTGTCCGCTTGATGTGCATGTGGACAGAATCGCCCGTCAATTAGGATTGATTGAAAGAAAGCAAACCGATTGGCGCACAGTTGTAGAGCTCAGTGAAAACCTTCGAACTTTAGATCCACTGGATCCTGTAAAGTATGATTTTGCTTTGTTCGGAATTGGAGTGATGGAGAAGATTAATATTTAATTTATTGCTTTGAATTTTTCGGTTTATGTCTTCACAAGAGTCGATTAGCTTTCTGGTTCAGGTAGCCTCCAATGATCTGGAGATAGGGGAGCAGTGGCTTCCTGAGCCTCAAGAGAATGATGCTTATGAAAAGCTACTGAGCACGATCAAACTGAGGATTGAGGAGTTGATCGATTCAGATTTCGAGCGGCTACTTTATCTGCTCTACCGTTCGGATGTTTCAGAGAAGAAATTACGTCAGGCTTTAGATGAATCTCCTTCTGATGAAGCTTCTAATATCATTGCCAGAATGTTCATCGAGCGCCAGCTTGAAAAGTACGAGACCAGAATGCGTTTCTCCGAATCTCAGGGTGAAGGATCCTGGGAGGACGACCTCTAATAGTTAGAATCTATTCCATTTGTCTTTAGCGTAATGCCTAATAATCTGTGAATCGCATGTTTTAGTGGTTTTGAAAATGGTGATTTTTCGTAATTTAATTGTGGATTGAAACGTCCAGTTTGAAACGAAAAACCTACCTATATGACCACATTTCTACGCGCCTTAACCGTCGCGGCGATCCTGCTATGCTCCCTGCCGGGTATCGCTCAGGATAACGTGGGTATTGGAACTACGGCTCCAAACCCCAATGCTATCCTCGACATACAAACAAACAATAAGGGTTTATTAATACCTCGACTGACAACTGCTCAGCGGACTGGAATTCTGCAGCCTGCTTTGGCCTTTGCAGATCAGGGTATGTTGGTCTACGATACTGATGATGATCTCTTCTATTACTGGGATGGGGTTCAGTGGATTCCATTCCCCTTGGATAATGATCCAGGTAATGAGCTTCAGAATCTCACTATGAGTAATGATACGCTGTATATCAGCAATGGCAATTTTGTGGTCCTTGCCAACTCTGATAATCAGCAGATCTCGATTTCAAACGATACAATCTTTCTTCAGAATGGGGGCTTTGTGGTTTTGCCCGGTTTCACTGACACAGACGATCAAACTTTGAGCTTAAGCGGGGATACGCTCTTTATTGCAGATGGGAATTTTGTGATCCTGACTGATAATGTGAATGATGCAGATGCTGATAGCACGAATGAGCTTCAGCTGATCTCGATTTCGAATGATACCATTTTCCTGAGTGATGGCGGCTTTGCAATTCTTCCTGGGATGTCTCCAAATCTCGATAATGACAGCACCAATGAGATCCAGACGATTACAATTAGCGGAGATACGATCTTCCTAAGTGACGGCGGATTTGCGGTCTTTAACGATTCGGTAG
>CAXDOZ010000108.1:0-7982 GCA_963991145.1 uncultured Chitinophagales bacterium
GTTCTGGACCAAGTGCTCAGGATGGAACACAGAGCTTTAGTGGTAAAGGAGGTTCTGGTTATGGAGCAGGCGGTGGCGCGGGAACTTATAATAGCCCGAGTGGCAATACCAGATATGCGGGAGGAAATGGAGCAAACGGCCTAGTCTATATTGAGTGGTAGTTAAACCGTAAAAGCATCACCCAAGATCTTTCCAAACTCCTCATCATCTGATTCCCAGAGTTCAATTTTGTTTCCTTCGGGGTCCATGATATGAGCGAACTTCCCATATTCGTAGTTTTCGATCTCGCCTACTATTTTGACACCTGATTCTCTCAAATTTTCGATCAATCCCTCCAGATCATCTACACGATAATTTATCATAAATGACTTTTCTGAGGGTTGGAAATACTTGGTATCCTCATTAAAAGGGCACCAGGCTGTATAGCCCTTTTGTTCTTTATCATTGAAATGCCTCCAACCAAAAGTGCTACCGTACTCGCCAGTTTGGATACCAAGATGTTCCTTATACCAGGATTTTATCGCCTCTGGATCTTCACTTTTGAAAAATACTCCTCCAATAGCTTTTACACGTGGTTGCATGTTTCAGGATTTGTTTGCTTTGAAGATATGATATATTGAAAATGTAGCCTATTCGAATATGAACTCAATTCCCTCAGATACGAACTGGACTGAAGCCAATAAACAAGGATGAGAAATAATTGAAGCTGGGAGCTTAAATGGTAACCGGGGAGGATTGGCCGCTATTCCCCACCCCTATTTCACGTGCGAGGCTTATTCCTCTGATGAGCTCTTGCAGTATTCCAGGCGGAGTTCTTTAGCAGAGTTTGACCCAAGATCAACTGATCTTGCAAAATCGGCACAAGCCAATTCTTTCTTACTCAATTTCAAATAGGCCCTGCCGCGGAGCTCAAGCGCTTGGGAAAACTTTGGCTCGAAATCAATGGCACTGGTTAGATTCTTTATCGTTTGATCGTAATCAGCAGCATTGAAGTAAACTAATCCTCTTTTATAGTAGAGCGATGGATTAGTTGAATCCGATTGAAGGGCTTGAGTATAGGCCATGATTGACTGATTATACTCAAGTCTGTAAAAGTGGATCACACCAATGATCTCAAGCGAGCCTGTATGATTGGGCGATAGCGCTAAAGTGCGTTTTGACAGACTAAATGCCTGATCATAGTCCTTCTCATTCAGAGCCCAATTTGCTTTCAAATACAGAGCATCAACATAGTTTGAATCAAGCTCAAGTACCATTTCAATGTCCTGCATTCCTTGCTCAACATCTCCCTGGTCAAGATAGATCTTGCCTCGGTTGAAATAGGCAATCATAAAGTTGGGATCCAGGTAAATGGCATTTGAATAAGAGCCAATGGCACGCTCAATATCTCCTTCATAATAAGACTTGATTCCCTGAGCGAAATACTCAGTTGCCCGGTTGTCTTGAGCAGAAACAGAGGTAAAGATCAAAAAGGAAATAAGTATCAGGCTTGCTCTCATGGCGGAAAATTACAAATCTAGATTGGTTTCGGGCTTTTCTGTGTTGATGTCTTGCGATTACAAATTCTCAAGCTCAAGGAAACTGCCTCATTACTAAGTTTAGGCATCGTTCATTGACATTAGAGAACTAAAAAGTGACACCAACCGAAGTTTCCAAATACTGTGCCACGAAGTAGTGAGTTTTAACGCTTAATCCTAAGAAGAAGCTGATACTGTCTTTACTTGGAAGCGAATAAACATAGTAGTTCACACCCCATTTGGTGAAGATTGGAGCTGAAGAGAATCTAGGCTTGAGCATGTAAACTCCGAGTAGCCCGTAAAGGCCTACTTTGCCTACAAGGATCTCATCGCCGACATAGAGGCTAAACTCAGTCGCCTGAGTTTTCTGATTAGTCTCCTCTCCGATCTGACGATCCTTTAGCTCTTCCCAAATCCCATGATCTACCGAATAAATGAATCCTGCCAGGATTCTATTGACCTTGCTGGTTAGGTATGAGTATTGAAGAGTGGTGATATAAATAGGGTACTTGGGGCCACCAGTTGTATGAAGCTCTCTGATCGCAAGAGAGAATTTGATCATGATCCCATTTCGTTCATCAGGCTTTTCAAGTTTACGAGATCGTTTTGGATCGAAATCTGCATATTCGAACAGATCATATTTCAGACCGATATTTGCAGATAGAAGGTTCAGCCCAAGATTAGGCTTCTGGACGTTCGCATTTGAATAATGAACTAGTCCTAAGCCGGCGCTTAACTGGAATCTATCAGAGAATCGCCAGTCCATACCAAGCTTGAACTGAGCAACTGCGTTTAGTTTACTTCCAATCGCATTATTGTCTGGATTCTCGACGTAATCATATTTCTTGCTTAAATAGGCAAAGCCCAAACCGAATCGCAGATAAGCCGTAAATCGAGTTGACCGATAAACGTAAAATGAGATGTGCGGCATTGCCGCATAAGCATTGCCAAAAGTTTGATTGTTTCCGAATCGGGTAAAAATGAATGAAGCCCCAATAGAGGGATAGTTAAGTGCTTTCTCCCAGGGTTTGTTTCCAAAACAATTCTTGACCATTCCCAGCTCAAAAGAGTAGGTAGGCCCGCCAATGTTTGAATCAAACTCTTTAGTATGCTTGAAAACAGAGCCAAAATATCCATTGAACTCAAGGCTTGCCTTCCTGAATGGGAAAGGGGAATATGCCTCATTTTCCTGAGCTAGCAGCTTACTATCAAGAGATGAAGCTGTCACAAGAAATAGGAGCAATATGATATGAACAATGGATCTAAAGGTCATTCAGTAAGTAAAAATAAGAACAGAGATTCGCGATATTCTATAATTTCCCACAGTGTTCAAGAAAATCGCATCATATTTCTTTCAGGGACTACTGGTAATCGCCCCAATTTCCATTACTCTTTATGTCATCTATCTATTTGTCACCACCGTTGATAACGGCATCAATGACTACCTGCAAGAGATTATCGGTAGAAAGATCTTTGGTCTTGGATTATTAGTGGGCATCCTCCTCATCACCCTGATAGGATTTCTGAGTTCCACCCTGATTTTCCGCTTACTCTTTTCTGTTTTAGATGACCTGGTAAATAGGACTCCACTGATCAAGGTGGTTTATTCAAGCCTAAAGGACCTATTTTCTTCCATTTTCAGCGATAAGAAGAAATTTGATCAGCCTGTAATTGTTAGCATGATCCGCGGTTCAGGAATTTATAAGATGGGCTTCATCACCAAAGAGGATATGTCGGAAATTGGGATGAAAACACGAATCGCGGTTTACCTTCCCCATAGCTATAACTTCTCCGGTAATATGTATGTGGTAGAATCTGATCTGGTGGAAATTCTCCATGATGTGTCTCCAGCAGATGCTATGAAGTTTATCGTTTCGGGTGGTGTTACTGAGTTCTCTGATGATAAAAATCAGGAGAACCAAAATGAAAAAAGTTAGGCTTAGCTATTTTTTAATTTCATTATTTCTATCAGTCAGTTCAGGCTCCTACTCACAAGAAGAAGGAACAACTTTTAATACAGACTTTCTTCCTCGAGATTTCACTATTGCGAGAGTAGCTTTCTATAATGTTGAGAATCTGTTTGACATCTGGGACGATTCTTTGAAAAGCGATGAAGACTTTATTCCGGGCAATATCAGAGGCTGGAACTACAATCGATATCTGAACAAACTTGATAATCTATCCCGGGTTATTATTGGCCTTGGTGGCTGGTCAGCTCCTGAGATCATTGGACTCTGCGAAATTGAAAATAAAAAATGTACTCAGGATCTTTTCAATAACACTATACTCTCAAAATTCGATTATCGAATTCTACAATTCCCTTCTCCCGACAGGCGGGGAATAGAAACTGCATTTGTTTTCCTACCTGAAAAGTTCAAGCCGCTTGAGTTTTATCCAATAGAGATAAACTTCCCCTTTTCAAGCTCAAGTACAAGAGATATACTCTACGTCCATGGACTACTTCTTGGAAGTCCAATTCACTTTTATGTGTGTCATTGGCCTTCAAAATACGGAGGTGAGGTTGCTACAATTGAAAAGAGAAATCATGTAGCCACGATTCTTAGTAATCATATTGACAGTATTCGACTAAAACATCCAAATGAATCGATTTTGGTAATGGGTGATCTGAACGATTATCCTGAAAGTGAATCTGTTAAAGAATTTTTAGGTGCTTCATCAACAGATTCTTCATCTCTTATAAATCTATCAACCGCCGCTGGATCCTGGCAGGGCTCGCATAAACATCATGGCAAATGGGGTTATCTCGATCAGATCATTGTTGATTCATTTCTCTACAATGGACATTCGAGCCTTGAATTGGTCTACCCTATGCTTAGATCATTCTCTCCAGACTGGATTCTAGAAAATGATGAAGCTTACCTGGGTGAAAAACCATTCAGGAGCTATGTAGGAATGAAATATAACGGAGGATATAGTGATCACCTCCCAGTTTATGTGGATCTGAAGCTGGTCCTTAGTTATTAAGCATTACCGGCATCACTAGCATGAGAAGATCTTCATTCTCATCCTGATCACCTGGAAGTAGGATACCTGCTCTGTTTGGAGAAGAAAGCTCCATTTGAACCTCATCTGTATCAATAACTCCTAGCATCTCGATCAGGAATCTCGCATTGAATCCGATCTCCATATCCGATCCTTCATAAGTACAGGATTGAGATTCGTTTGCTTCATTTGAGAAATCCAGATCCTGGGCAGAAATCTTAAGTTCTGACCCGGCGATTCCAAGAACTACCTGATGTGTAGTCTTATTTGAGAAGATTGAGATTCTTCGAAGTGATGACTGAAGCGTTACTCTGCCAATCGTCAATAGATTTTGATTATCAACAGGAATAACCGCATTATAATCAGGATACTTGGCATCGATCAAACGACAGATCAAATTCACATCTCCAAATTTGAAGAAGGCATTGCTGTGATTGTAAGAGATATTTACTGCTGTATCATCAGCTGGAAGAGCATTCTTCAGAAGATTCAATGCTTTCTTGGGAACGATGAATGAAGCAGGCTGCTCGCTTTTAATATCAGTTCTTTTATAGCGGACCAACTTATGAGCATCGGTTGCTACGAAGGTGACACCATCTGGTTCAAGCTGAAAGTAAACACCTGTCATTGCTGGTCTAAGCTCATCATTACTGGTCGCAAAAAGAGTTCTTGCAATAGTTAGGCTTAGCGCTTCTGCCGGCATCGTGATCTCAGTTACATCTTCAGCAACCGGGATTTTTGGAAAGTCCTCCGGGTTCTCACCAGCCAGTTTATACTTACCATTCTCAGAGCTAATTTCTACTGCGAATGTCTTCTCATCAAATGAGATCGTAAGTGGTTGCTCAGGAAGTGTCTTCAAAGTATCCATAAGAATCTTTGCCGGGATAGCGATCTTCCCGGATTCCTTTGCTTCTACATCTACCATTGTCGACATTGAAGTCTCAAGGTCAGTTGAGAAGATCGTCAGCTTCTTATCTTCTACTACAAAAAGGAAATCCTCCAGGATTGGGAGAACAGTATTTGAACTAATCACACCACTGATTAACTGGAGTTGCTTTAGTAGATTGGAAGTGGATACAATAAACTTCATTTGAGGAGCTTAATTTTTTGCCGCCTGGGCGGGTTCACGATGCTCTCAAATATACGTATTTAGAGAAAACAGAATTTGGGTTATCCCCCATTTTGGCAAGCTATCCACATTTTGCCAAAAGCCTTATCAAATAGGCGTTTCAGCTTGCTCTGGCAGAAAGAAATAGTAGGACTTCAGAAGCTTACCAAAGACAAAGTATTGAGCCACGATAAAATCCTCTCCATTGTTCATCTCTCCATAGAATCTATCAGGGTCGTAAAGCATTGGATTACCTGCCTCATCAAACTGAGATTTCGTCTTTTGAGTAACCGGTTTTTGGAACAGCGAAATACTTCTCTCCTCACCTGTATTATCAGTAACTGAAATTACAGCGAACATAGGACCGATATTGGTCGTGTCTTTGTCAATAAGATGGTCCAAATAAGATTCAATGGAAATACTGGAGTAATTACTGAAGTAGTTTGTTGCGATCAATTGATCTAGCACCTGGACTCCAAGGTCTGGTCGGTCTGTATTGATTATTTCAAAACTTCCTTCTGAGGTTTTTGAGATCTCAAATGAAGTTCCAACCTGCTCTGGATAGCGGACAGATACCTTCTGGATATTTTCCGGCAAATACCTGAAGACCGCTCTATCTCTTAGCTCAATCATATCAGATATGTAACGCTCCTTAAGGTATCCGGCAAAATTTGGGATGTGTGTCAGATAGATCTGGTCAGCCATAACTCCATCACTCTCCATAACAGTATATGTCCCATAAGTATTTGGGGCACCATCTCCGATATGGTAGATCTTAACCGGTTCATCCTCTCCCATAAAGATCTCCACCTTTTTAGAGTCCTGGATCATGGATTTTCTTGCATTCTCCGCACCCATATCACTCAGGGGTTCCATGACCTGGATCTTCTTCATTGTTTCAAGAAGGAGTCCTATCATTTCAGGTCTGATCAGGAATTCATTATTGACCACCCAATATCCTCCGCGATAAACGGATGACTTTGGAGCAAAGCGAAGCATAAGTGCTTTGGCCTGGGCATTGACTTTCATTCCCGCTACCAGCCAATATCGATCTACAGAGACCATATCTGCCTGGTTACCGTCTCTGTCTGTGATAAGAATCCTGTCTATTAGATCGGGGTTTGGGACAGCGAAGTTATTATCCTTTCCTTCAAAGCTCTTTTGGGAACTCTTGAGCCACAACATGACTCCAGAGGCTCCGATCAGCACTACCAAAATCAATATCAGTCTTATTAACTTTTTATCCATACAGTTCGGCAAAAGTAAGAATCGCTGAATTGGAAAATCTCAAAAAATTGTCAGGAAGAACGCCCAAAGCGATACCAGCGAATACCATTGTAAGCCAGACCGAAGAGAATTACAATTAGAATTGGCAGTACAACATTGATCATCCTCCACTTTGATCTCTCCTGAAAGACCTTTGACCAGTTTAGCAATCTGATCTTAAACTCTTTTCTCTTGGTCTCTACAATCCCACTATCGTCTAATAGGAACTCAATTGAATTGAGGATGAAACTCTTATTATCATAGATCTCACCGGTAACATTACTTCCCCCTAGTGGGGCGATGCGCTCATTATTATCCTCATCGATGTAGACATCATTTGAAATTACATCACCATCCGCTACGATGATCATGCGGTTCTCAGGACTCTCAACTTTTAAAATTCCTTCTGGATCATCCTGAAGTTCTAATTGATACTTATAGGTGGAGGTGAATACCCCTTCAAGCAATACTGCGGCGGCTAGCGGACCTTGAGTAAATCGAGCCGGATCCTGATCCATCTCAAGATTATCGAAGAATAATCTCGTTGGAGTCAGAAGGCTTCGGCTTAACTCAGAACTGTTCAAGAGAACTGTTTTCTTAATTCCTTCAGTTCGAATACTTGTATCGATGGTGTTCACAAATCGACCGTACACATAGTCAATATTTTTGGTCACAACATGATTTGGGTTTCCTGAAAGAAGAGGATAGAAAAGGAATGGATAGGTCCCATACTTCACCTGACTCAGATCCACGATTCCACTGGTATCTCCCGTCACGAGAAACTCGGGAACAGATATTAGCTCCTTTCTGGCCAGATCCTGAATCAGGTCTTGCTCAATACGCACCCCGTAAGTAAAGAGCAGGTCATCAATTCCCAGATCAATTGGAACAGCCGTAGAGATGCGGTTTCGAATTACATCATTGATATCTGCATCTACCAATTCTACAAACCATAAAAGCTTACCCCCATACATTACAAACTGATCAATAATAAGCTTCTCCTCATTACTCATTGCTGAGGTGGGCTTTGCAATAATCGCCAGATCGGTAGTTTCCAGGAAAGACAGAATATCATCTGCAGATCGCAT
>CAXDOZ010000109.1:0-7920 GCA_963991145.1 uncultured Chitinophagales bacterium
TCATTCTACCATGGTTCGACCTCCCGACGATGCTTCGCCTGTCGGGACAGGCTCGCTGGGGTCGATGTCCTCCTCCTTCGTTAAAACTTCGGGTTTCGAGGAAGCCACAAGAAACCAGATGATGTAAAAAGAAGGAATCACGTCAATATAGCACAGGCATAAATTATCCTATTTCCATATTATCCCATTACCCCATTAAGTGAGAGTTCGGATCTAGAAATCAAGCAAATTAACTCCTGCATATACTCCTGCGATAAAGAAGACATAGAGCAGGATAAAGACCAGGCCGGCGTAATTAGGTGTGTTCTTCTTTAGTCCTAAAAGAACAAATAAGAGTGTCGCCACGCCCATCATAGGTAAGCTGAAATTCTTAATGGCCTCGCTCGCTACAATCGTTTCTCCCTGAGAGTAAGCTATGATGCCCGGGATTCCAAGGACGCAAAAACTATTGAAGATGTTGGAGCCGATGATGTTTCCTAATATCAAGTTTGACAGTCCTTTTCTTGCTGCTGAAAGGCTCACTGCAAGCTCGGGTAAGGAAGTACCAAGAGCAACTGCTGTTAGGGAGATCGCCTCCGGCGGATAACCCATGATATCCGAGATCTTAATGATGCTCTCAACGGTGTACTTTGCACCCGCAGCAATCAGAATTCCGCTGACCAGGAAAACCAGAAATAAGGCATAGTTAGGTGCTCCCAATAGATCGTTCTCTGCTTCTTCTTCCTCTTCTTCATCATGAGGATAAACCAGGATGTAAACAATGTAGCCCACCAGGCAGCAAGTCATGACGATGGCTTCGAAGAGATTGATCTCAAAATCCCAGAGGAAGCCAATAGTTAGAATGGCAGAAAGGATCAAAATGAGAAACTCCCTCAACTGCTTCTTCATGTCCACAACAAAAGAAGCACTCACCAAAATGCTGATCCCCGCAATAAGAAAGATGTTGGAAATATTCGACCCTACTACATTCCCAATGATAATAGAACTGGAATTCTCTCCTCCGTGAAAAACGGCCGCTACAGATGCTGCCAATTCAGGAAGTGAAGTACCAAATGCCACGATCGTAGCTCCAACGATAAAGGTTGGGATCTTTAGTTTAATTCCGATCGACTCAGCGGCTTCGATAAAGTAATCGGCCGACTTAAGAAGTACGAATAAACTAGCGGCAAAAATAGCACTCCAGTAGAGTAGTTCCATCTTACAATTTGGCGCTAAAATAACCAAAGAAGCAAGGAATGCTTTAAGCATTCAAGCTTCTGTGTAAATTTGATGCCTATGGCTAAGGAGACCAGCAAGTTATCTCATGGGGCGATGTTCCGGAAACTGGAGAACACTGAGTTCTCCATTAAGGCAACCGGACAACCATATCGCGTCATCAATAACTGGGATAAGCACGAGTTGCTTCGCGACTCGAGACTAAATCCTCAGGGCTGGAGAAGGTTTAACTGGTTCGAACTTACCTGGGCAAGGATGATCGCCGAGATGCGAAAGTTTGGACTAAGCCTCCAATCCATAAAGCACGTCAAGGAATCCCTCTTTGTGCCAAGTAAGGAGAACTCCTGGACGGAGTTCGACGAGATCGTCATGACATGCCTTGGCGAAGAGGAAGATTACCTCCTAATTGTAGAATCAGACGGTAGTACTCAGGTTTCTCTAAGTCGCCCGGATAGCCCAATGCCTTCACTGATAATTCCATTCCAGACCATTATTCGTCAGGTAGTAAATGAAGAAGAGCAGGTTGCTGCAAAAGATGCGGCGGAAAGCTCATTAAATCCAGAATTGCGCAAAGCAATCAACTATATCCGCGAAGCGGATTTTGAAAAGATCATCCTAAGCTTCGACGATTCACGTCCTCTGATCATTCGTAAAGGAGCAGATAAGAAAATGGTGAAGAAGGTTTTGGAGACCGTTACTTCATCGGAATTCAAAAGGATAATGATCCTCCGCCCGAAGGGCAAAGTCTTTGCATTGGAAGGCTCAGCAGTTTAATTGCTCTCAGCTATTCTCCCTAGTATCTCTCCCGAAAGTCGACTCAATTCCACTTCAGATTCAATTAACTGGTAAAGACTATCCAGCAGTCTCGACTCTGCAGTTAAGAGTTCGATCTGTACATCGCGGAAGTTGAAAGAGTTAATGGTACCATTTCTGAATCGCTCAGTAGATAGTTCCAGGTTTAGTCTGGCATTATCGACATTGGCCTGATTCACGTTTACGATCTTTCTCCTGGCCTCGTAAGTCTGATATGCCTTGTCAAGCTGCACGTTCAGGCTCTGAGTTAGCTGGTCGATCTGGATCTCACCAATGCGCTCGTTGACATTCGCATTCCTGATCTGATTGATAATGGTAGTCCCTTTAAAGAGAGTAAACTGCAAACTGAAGTTGATGTAATAATCCGTTTGTCCGCCCGATACCGGTTGCTGACCATCAACATTGAATCTATTCCAGTTGTAGTTCACTCCTGTGGTCATACTCACGGTCGGATATAGTTCAGATCTGGCCAGTTTCACTTCCTTCTTCAGTATTTCCTGATTGATATACTGATTAATCATCTGGGCATTATTATCAAGCATTTCCATTCGAAGGAATTCCAGATCATAATCCCGAATGCCCGGCTCAACGTTTCCATCCAACTCATAAAATCTTATATCCTCATCTATACCAAGAATCAGCTTTAGCTCCTGCAGCGAATTCTGAAAATTCAGTTCCTGTAACAGAAGGTTTGAAGAATCGGATAGATAAGCATTTTTAGCCTGGATCAGATCAAAGGTAGTGGCCGCACCAAGGCTCTTTTTCTCTTCTTCATATTGATATCGCGCACGGCTCAGCTCGAGTGTTTCCTGAAGTATCTCAACCTTGCGCTGCTCAACAAGAGCAAAGCTATACGCCAGAATTACTCCCTGAACAGTACTCTCAACAATCACTCTGGTATTCCCCAGACTTTGCTCTTCCAATAATTGCAGCCTGTTGCTCTCGGTCCATGCTCTGAATCCATCGAACATTACCCAATCCAACTGGACAAATGGAGCTACCGAATTCAAATTGAATTTCCCCTGAAGGAATGAGGCCGGGTTCTGGTTATTAGAGAACTGATTCTGGTTATTTAAGCCTCCTGTGATATTAGGAGTGAATCCGGCGTTGCCGGGATTGTTGTTATTCTCCGCAAGATTAACCTGCTCCTCAGCGATCTTTATATCGAAGTTGTGTATTAGACCTAACTCCACCGCTTCTCTCATGGTGATTTTCACTTTCTCCTGAGCAGATAGTCCAAGAGACAACAATGTGAGTATGATGATTGATACTGCTCTCATTCTATTCGAGGTCTCTTTTTTCAAGTGATTTTTCTTCTACCATCGCAGGCTCCACCTCTTCTCTGCTTGGCCACTTCCCTCCATCGTAAATGAACTGCAAGGCGCGACGAATATCATTCACAACAAGTATCAATGCAGGGTAGCAGATGATGATAAACAGGGTACCGAACAGAACTCCGTATGCAACAGAGATCGCCATTGGAATTAGGAACTGTGCCTGTAAGCTCTTTCCAAGAATCAATGGATAAAGACCCAACACAGTGGTTATGGAAGTAAGCATAATCGGACGGAAACGGTCCAATCCGGCTTGATAAGCTGCATCTCTCACTTTCATACCTTCCTTGATATTGCTATTGAATTTGCTCAAGAATACGACCGCGTCATTTATGATGATCCCACATAGGGCGATCAAACCGAAATTAGACAGAATTGAAAGCGGCTTATCGTGGAACCAGTGACCAAAGATCCCGCAGAGCACACCCATTGGAAGCAATGGAAGAATGATGAGGAATACTGCCTGAACCCATGATCTAAATACGAGCGTGATCAGGATGATAGCTACAAGCAGAACCAGTGGAAGCATCTTCATCAGCGAGTCCGCAAATTTTGCACTTTGCTGGCTTTGTCCTTCAAATGAAACCATAACACTCGGGAACTTGGCTTGCAGTTCCGGCACCAGAGATGACTGTATCTCTTCAAGGATAGGCTGCGCCGGAAGACTTTCATCCTGAAGCGAAGCTTCTACCAGGATCTGACGCTTGGTATCGAAGTGATTGATCAATACCGTTCCACGCACGATCTCATAATCGATCAACTCCATGAGTGGGTATTCATCCCCTTCCATGGTCTTGATACGCATTTGCTCAAGCTGACCAATGGTTTTTCGATCCTCTTCAGGAAATCTTATCCAGATCTTTACCTCGTCTGATCCCTTTTGCAAACGCTGAATCTCCTGACCAAAGAATCCCTGGCGAATCTGATTGCTGATCTCTGAATGATCCAATCCAAGCATATAAGCTTTTGGCTTTAGCTCGATCTCCAGTTCGCGTTTTCCAATGATATCATTGTCGGTAATGTCTTTTAGCGTTGGAAGCGTTCTTAGTTGATCTTTCAACCAAACCTTCGCCGCCTCAAGCTCTTCAGCATTGCCACTTGTCATGTTGACTGAAACTGGCTTACCAAATCCCACAAAACCACCAAAGGTCAGTTTCTGAGCCTCGGGCACAGTGCCAATTGCCTCTCTGAACATGTTTGCGATGACAGAGCTGGAGACGTTCCTGGTTTCGCCATCGAGCAATTGAATATCAATTGTACCGCAATGGCCTCCACTCTCTGATTCGGCAGAACCAAGTTGTATCTTTGTGCTCACGACCACACTCTCGCCATCTTCTCTTCCGGCAGACAGTTCTTCATTCACTTCCCAGATCTGAGTCTCGATATCACGTAGGATGTCTTCTGTTATATTTTCCGTCGTACCCGGAAGCAGTACAAGGTTTACATTGATATTATCACCGTCGATGGGCGGGAAGAATGTAAATGGAATAATTCCACCACTCATCATTCCAACCACAGACATACAGAATACAAGCAGCAGGGAAACAGAAGCGTACTTGAATCTCAATGAGAGTTTAAGAATGCTCCCGTAAATGGTATATCGGACGAAGTCCAATCCTTTGTTGATGGCATTTCGAATCTTGTTCCCAAAACGATCAAAGGCATTCTTATCCTCTTCTTTTTTGTCCCTCATGGCTTTTGACAAAGCCAGGTGTGGAGGAAGAACGAGAGTAGCTTCTATGAGCGAAAAGCCCAAACAGCCAATCACAACCACTGCCATTTCCTTAATGATATCGCCTGTTCTTCCCTGAATGAAGAAAAGCAGGGAGAAGAAGAGCATGGTGGTGGTTACCGATGCAAAAACTGCCGGAAGAACTTCTACCGCTCCGTCAATTGCAGCTCGCGTGGCAGATTTTCCCTTCTCGTATTGGGCATAAATATTCTCGGCGATCACAATCCCATCATCCACCAGGATACCTATCACCAGGATCATCCCGAAAAGGGAGATCATATTGATGGTTATCCCAACGAGTGCTGCAGCGATGAACATTCCCATAAATGAGAGCGGAATTCCAACCGCTACCCAAAATGACAGGCGTAGGTTCAGGAAGAATCCGAGCGAAGCGAGAACAAGTAAAAGTCCGATGCCCCCATTTTTCACAAGGAGATCAATACGCTGCTGAAGACGAATAGTCTCATCTCTGGTTACAGTCAATTGCATAACCGGATTCTGCTTGTTAAATGAATCGCGATATGCCTTTACGAAGGAGTTTATCTTTTCTACATCCTCTTCGATCAGCTTATTGACCGTGATCGTAACAGCAGGCTTTGTATTGAAAAGCGTTTTTACAGGATCATCCTGAAATTGCTCTACTACTTCAGCCACATCTTTCAATCGAATTACACTTCCATCTTCGCTTGCGCGGATGACGATCTCGGCGATCTCATCAGCTTCAAACATTTTTTGGTTTGAGCGAATCAGGATCTCTTCTTCCTCAGATTTGATAGACCCACCGGAGATGTCGCGGTTATTCAGACTAACTGCATTTGCGATCTCATCCATGGTCATGGAATAGCGCAAGAGTGCTTCTTCTTTAACCTTGATTGCAATCTCTAATTCAGGGAAGCCTGTAACACTGACCTGAGAAATGAAATCCTCTGCCATCAGGTCGTCTTCTATGCGCTCTCCGGTTTCCTTCAGCGTGGTCTTGGGCACTTCGCCACTTAAGACCATCTGGATCGAAAGCTGAGTGTTCTTTGGAAGAAAGACCAGAGGCTTCTCCGCATCTACCGGTAAACCCGTGATCCCATCTACCGCATTTTTGACATCGGTAAGAGCTTTATCAAGATCGTAGCCTTCAACGATCTCGACCAATACGGTACTTGTGTTCTCTCTTGAAGTTGAAGTGATCCTGTCAACTCCCTGAATACCGATCAGCGCCTCTTCCACTTTCGTGGTGATCCCTGATTCAATTTCCTCCGGCGAGGTTCCCGGTTGAACTACCTGAATATTGATGGCGCGATTTGGCGTTAGCGGGAAGTAGGACTTATTCAGGCTGTGATAAGAGAATAACCCAATAATCACCGTAAGCACGATGAAGCTATTGGCCCAGATGGGGTACTTAATAAAATACTCTATCAGCTTGCCCATCTTACTCGGCGATGTTTTCTTGAGTCAATGGAACTACCTGCATACCATCGTAGGCATTAACTAAGGCGTCTACTACGACCTGATCACCTTCCTGAAGTCCGCTTACAATATTCTCTTTGGTTCCCTCTCTGAGAACCTGAACATTGCTCACAGCGAGTAAACTGTCGCGAACCACATAGACGAATTCTTTTTCGAAGATTGCTTTACGGGGGATTGAAATTGAGTTTTCAATTTCGCCTCCAACGATCTGCACCTGAGTGTACATTCCCTCTTTTAAAGGGCTAGATCCAGGAACTTTTACAAAGGCGAGAAATGATTGAGTTCTTACATCGATGATCTCTGAAACTCTTGAAACCGATCCATTTACAAATGAATCCTGACCGGGAATTCCAACCATTGCCAAGTCGCCGGTATTGATATAATCAAGATCAACCTTCTTAACTGGTATTTCAATTTCGATCTGATTTGAAGAGCTGATGTTAATGATCGCTGTTCCCGGATTAACTGTTCCGCCGCTCTCAACATAAACTTCCTTGATGACGCCATTATAAGGAGCATAGATATTGTATTTAGCTAGTCGCTCCTCTGCACTTACGATGCTGTAGTATTGGTTTAAGATTCCCTTTGTAGCAAGGAATGTTTTCTCCGCCGAGTTGCTGGATTCCGGCAGTTCAGGAATATCCATATCTACCTCTATTGAGTTGAAGTAATCAAGCCACATTTGATAAGAATCCGGAAAGTCGATCTTGATATCGGCTAGAATGGTGGCAAGTGCAGTTAAGAATTCGCTCTTTTGAGCGTAAAGTGAATACTGCGCCTCCTGATTGTCGATGCTGAAAAGCAACTGTCCTGAACTAAACTGAGATCCCTTTTTCAAAGGAACTGAGCCCGCCAAAACATCTCCAGTTACTTCAGATGAGATATTCACGTTATTTGCCGCGATCACTCTTCCCGATCCTTCAATGAAGAATGGAACATTGCTGTACTGAACGCTTTGTACATTCACAAAGCGCAAAGCATTAAAGTTGAAATTCCTTTGAGGAGGTTCTTTCTGAGACGATAGCCAATTATTTAGGCTTACGCCGATGAAGATGACTATGACCGCAAGAACGACGTCGAATAGAGGTCGGGATATGTTTTTTAGCTCCATGTTAAAGGTTTGGCGAGTTTTGCCATGGATGATTTCACAAATATCCGATTCTAACAACAATAGCAGCTGTAAGTTCTCGCAGTAGATGAAAGAATTCGACGTAATCGTAATAGGAGCAGGTATTGTAGGTCTGGCATCCGCCTATCAGATCAGGAAAATGCTACCCGGTGCCAGGCTGCTGGTCATTGAAAAGGAGCATGAGCCGGGCACTCATCAAAGCGGCAGGAATTCGGGAGTCATTCATAGTGGCATCTACT